>JAYTCW010000163.1:0-4981 GCA_043736295.1 Planctomycetota bacterium
AAACGCCCCAAACACAACCACTTCAAAACCCGAAAACCCCCTCGCGATCCCCCAGAGGCAAATGTAAAGTAAGTGCCATTGGGCGCTAGCCGCCGGTTCTTCTTCGTGTGGTTCGTCCTGAAACCACAGTCTGGTGGGAGAACGGTCAGGGGAACCGGCGGCTAGCGCCGTGCCGCTCACTTGGCTCAACGGAGGGATCATCTCAGTCGCGCAGCGATGTGAGCTACGGTTGGCGATCTCAAAACGCCAACGGACGAGGTGGGCTCCACCTCGTCCGTTTCGTATGTCATCACTCGATGCTTGAACTACCTCTTCACCAACGCATCTCGAATCTCGGTGAGCAGCTTGATGTCCGCGGGCGTTTCGGCCGGAACGGGGGGGGCCTCTTCCTTCTTCTTCATGAGAGTGTTCATGAGCTTCACCATCATGAAGATGCAGAAGGCGACGATCAGAAAGTCCAACACCGTTTGCAGGAAGTTGCCATAGTTGATAGCCACTGCGTTAAGCATCTTTGTCGGATCCTTGGGGTTCGGAACATTGGCTTCGGTCAGCTTGAACTTGAGGTCTTTGAAATCGACCCCGCCCACCAAATAGCCGATCGGTGGCATCAAGACATCGTTGACCAGCGCCCCGACAATCTTGCCGAATGCCGTGCCCATGATCACGCCGACTGCGAGATCAACCACATTGCCTCGCATGGCAAACTCTTTGAACTCTTTAATTAAACTCATGTATGAGAAGCTCCAGAGAAAGAGAGAGAGAAGGGATTTACAGATCCAGGAGAAGTTCCCGGACCGCTCATCATCAAGAGGTCGCAGCCTACTTCCATGATGAGATGCGTACAATCCCAGATCGTTTCGATCGACTCCATATGTTTCACAATACGTGTTATACGGCGCTCCAAGTTGCGGTCAATGGAAGGGCGATTTACGTCTCTCGTGACACCTCAATCCACCGTCGTGACCAGTCGTTGTGTCTCCGATCGAAACCGATCTCAGGGATCTTTCAACATGACCACCAACTCACTCCGCCAAGGCATTCAGCACGTCCAGATTGCACTTCGCGACCCCGAGGAGTTCGCGCTCCGCTGGCAATCGGGCCAGGCGGCTTACCCCTGGTGGGTCTGGGCATCGCTGTTCGGAACGGCCATGCTAGGGACACTGAGTTATGGCCTGACGATGGGGTTGCTCGGTGGTCCCGACCAGATGATTCGCAAGGCGCTGCTCTGCACCTTCTGTGCCGGGGTCGCGTGGGGACTGCCGCTGCCCGCCCTCTACATCTTGAACAGTCTCAACGGCTCCCGACTCAAGGCGTCCTCGACACTCCTCGCCGCGATGGTCACCACGAGTTGGGGCGGGCTAGCAATGGTGGCTTCCATCCCGATCAACTGGTTCCTCACCGCAGCTGTGCCGCATGCGGGGTTCGTGCTGCTGGTCAATCTGGTGGTGTTCACGGGGGTGGGGATCGCGATGACCGACACCTTTGCCCGTGTGATGTACCGCCTGGAGCCCGAGCGCCCGACGGCCCCCATCTGGTGGATCATGCTGGTGGCCCTCACCGGTGGCGAGCTGTTTTACTTCGTCGGCCTGTTTCAGTTCGGAGCGTAGAACGGAATTTATTCCGTTCTTGCCCGGGAGGGCGACGCTCCTGCGGAGCCGCGAGCGCGGGAGGACGTCTTCTCGCATAAGCGGCTCGGCAGGAGCCACACCTTCCCGAACGATTTTCGACAGTGACGATCGGGACGCACACACTGACCGAACTCATCGAGAACGGAATAAATTCCGTTCTACTTCCAGAAAGGCTGATTATGAATACCTTCGACTCCCTCAAGCAGACCCTCGACCGCACGCGAGTCGACACCATTGACGATGCCTGGATCGTCGATGATCCCCCGGTCATTGCCCCACCCATTGAGGATCTCCCCGCCTCGTCCGGTGTCCTGCCGCTCACTGAGATGATCCTCAAGAATCATTCACTGCTGGAACGGCTGATCCGGTCCACATCCCGGCAGGCGGTCCTGATCCCTCAACTGTTACTCATCTCCTTTCTCGGCTTCCTGCTGTACGGAGTGACGATGGGCGTGTTGATCGGAGTCTCCGGTTGGACGCCGCATCTCCACTCCCCACGCGAGGTGCTGACCAGCGGGGGACCATTGATTGAGTTTCGGGCCGCTGCCAATCCGCTGGCTCCGTGGACCGATGGGACAGCTCCCTCGCTGATCGTCGCCTATGCCCTCGGGCTGATCGCCGCCACGGGGATCTGTCTGCCCAGCTTGTACTTCTACGGACTGCTCAGCGGAATCAAACTGACCATGCGAGATGTCGTGATCCACTCGCTGAAATCGAAGGCGACAGCTGCGATTGCGCTGATCGGGATCTTGCCAATTTACTTTGTGATCTGCCTGACGGCACTGGTCTTCCATCTGTCGGAAGATGCGATACGTGTCGTGCAGTGGATCGGGTTCGCCTTCCCGTTCCTCGGTGGATTGTGGGGCACGCAGTCTCTGTATCGCGGCTTCCAAGGGCTGTCCGACACGCTGCCTGGTCGCCTGAACATGGAGGCTCGCTTCAACCGATCGTGCTTCCTTGATCGGCTCGTGCTGGCGTGGAGCGTCTGCTACAGCGTGATCTCCCCGATCATGGTGTTCACGATCTGGGAACGACTGCAGCCGTAGGGGAGCCGTCAGTTCGTAGGGTGGGACCAGCCGCTCTGGGCGCAGGCCCACCATCGCCCACCAGACCACATCGCACAGGGTGGGCCATCGCTCCAAAGCGAGATTGTCCCACCCTACAACCCCCGAGAGGACGCACCCCTCATGGACTTCCGCCAAACGCTGCTCCTTTACCTGCTCATCGGAACCGGTGTCGCCATCGGCTTCGCAGCTCGTTCTCCCGACAAGGGCAGGGCGTGGGCCACGATTCTGGCCGCCTGGGTCTTCTGGCCGCTGTTCGTGCCGCTGCTGCTGTCTGCAGATGAGGAGTCCGTGACACCCGTTCCCCCCGCATCCGAGAGACTCGACGCCCGCATCGCTCGCTGCAGCGAACAGCTCGACCGCCTAGCTGCGACCGCCTCCGCGATCGGCCTCCCGGATCTCCCGGAACAGGTTGCTCGCATTCAGACTCTCTGGGCGGAGCGAGCGACGTGGCTCACCGAGACGGGCCTCCTCATCCAGTCTCTGAAGGCCACTCACCCTTCAGCCACTTCCCAATCCATGCCCGCCCATACATCGCAACTCGATGAACTCGAGCGTTTACAGCACACCACCGAACAGTCCCTCGACCGCAGCCTGAATGCGATCGACGAACTGGCCGTCCACGTCCAACTGCTCAAAGCCCCCGGCGTCGATCGGACCGCCGAACTAGAATGCATCGAACGGGTGTTGAGAGCGATTTTGGAGCTGGATGCCGATTACCAGTTTGATGCCTGTGGTGCATCTCCCGATTCGCATGTCACTGTGAATGCTAATGCGGACACATCGGACCCCGACAGGGGTCACAGAAATTAGCCGGTGGTTGAGCGCAGCGACACCACCGGAGAGATATCTCGCATCGCAAACCATCCCGGAGGGATGGCAGAAACCGCTGGGCGTCGACCACCGCAAACCCCATGCTGTGAGCCACACATCTGGCATCCCTTCGGGATGCGGGACTTGATGGGGACTGGGTTCCGGTGGTGTCGCTGCGCTCGACCACCGGCTAATTTCTGCCATCCCTGCCGGGATGAAAAGCCGCTCGCAAGACTGTTGCTGATGCTGTTGCTAATGCTGAGTATCCACCGTCCAACTCGTATGGAATGAAAGCCGATATCCATGCTGGCAAGTCAGAGATTCCCAACGGAACGCATGCAATGGTAAACTGACTCGACGACCGAACGACGTAACCGGTTCCGGTCGGTCATGAATGTTCCCCCCTTACACATCCCGCGTGGCGAGTTCAGTCATGATTGCTTGGCTCTGGATGGTTTGGTCAATTGTCATGGCAGTGCAGGGCCTCTGGATGCTGTGGGAGGCGATCGAGAAGAATTCCCAACAGGCTCGAAGTCCGGTCCTGGTGGATCTGGGGCGGACCCCGTGGAGTATTTGGCGGGTGTTCGGTGAATTGTGGATGACTGTCAGTTGCGTGGTAATGTGCTGGGTATTTTTCAAGGCTGGGACATTCTGGGATGGTCTCTTGATTTCAGTGTTCTTAGTGTGCCTGCTGTCCTCCAGTTGGATTCCGGCGACACAGCGGCGGTGCCTGCTGGATCTGGGGATGCGAGTGACCACTCGCATGCTGTGGACGAAGGGGGCACAATTCATCCCCTGGAGTGTTGTCCAACACTACCGCTGGGACGGCACGACATTGATTGTCAACCCGGGATGGAATCAGGTGTCCTGTCTCATCCCCGAAGAGTCCGTCGATGAAGTGAACACGATCGTGATGCAGAAGTGCCCTCACGAGGCAGTTGCAGCGGTGATCTCAGCGAAGGCGATTTAGGATCGAAAGGCCAGTCATGCCTCCCTGGGGCTGGATCGCAGTACAGATTCTGATGATCGTCGGCGGTCTCTACAGGCTGGCGGCAACGATCGGAAGTTATGTTGCCTTGACTCAGAGCCGCGAGTTAATCGACCTCGGCCCGACATCCGAGCGGCCCCGGTCGGTCGTGATGTTGGCGTTGTGTTTCTTTGGGCTGCTTCAGGCACAGCCCGATTGGCGGACGCTGGCCGGTTTCGCGGTGGTCCTGTCTACATTTTCCGCCATGACATGGTTTGTTACCCGAGCGTTCGTGCGACAGCGTGTCTGCGAGGACGGGATCAGCATCTACCACGGGTTCTTCAAATGGAACGACATCCAGCAGTACACGCTGAGTGAGGACGGAGAGTTGGTCATCAATCCTGAAAAGTAGGTTCATCCGACTATTTGGGGGGATGGTCATTGGCGAGATTTTAGCCTTGTAGGGTGTACTTGGTGTGGTGCAGGGTGAGGAGTCGTTCCTTCAGGTG
>JAYTCW010000164.1:0-64725 GCA_043736295.1 Planctomycetota bacterium
TTCGACAGCGACGAGCAGGGCCGCTCAGCCCACTTCTACGCCCACGCCCAAGGCACCATCGCCCTCTGCGAAGCCCTCGCTCTCTCCGGCGATGAATCGATCCGCCCCGCAGCTGAGAAGGCCGCCGCGTTTCTGGTCGCCGCGCAGAATCCCCGGCTCGGTGGGTGGAAGTACCGACCACTGGGAGCCGAAGGGATCGGCGACTTATCGGTCACGGGTTGGGCGCTGATGGCCCTGCACACCGCCCGCATGGCGAAGATCGATATTCCTCCGGAGACATTCCTGCTGGCGTCGAGCTTCCTCGACTCGGCCCAAGTCGACGCAGCCGATGCCTCGCGCTACCGCTATCGCCCCGATGAGCCATCCCAAAAGGAGCAACTCTGGTCGATGAGTGCCGAGGGCCTGCTCTGCCGCCAGTGGCTCGGCTGGCCCCGTAAGTACCCGGCCTTTGCGAAGGGGCAAGAGTTCCTCACCTCCGAGGTCAACCGACCCGTCTGGGAGGAGGGGCAGCGGAACGTCTACGCCTGGTACTACACCGCTCAAACCCTACACAACCTCGGCGGCGCCCCCTGGAAAACCTGGTTCACCGACACCCAGACTTTACTCCTCAAACACCAAGCCTCCGGCGGCGGCAAGACCGGCGGCAGCTGGCACCCGTCAAAGCCGAGAGGAGCGTTCCTCGAATGGAGCGAAGGAGCCGGGCGGTTGTACTTCACCGTGATGTGCGTCCTGATCCTGGAGACCCCGGAGCGGCACGCTCCGATCTATGGGGAGTGATTTTCGAGATCCAATCACGGGGCAGGCAGTGGTCGGATTCTGATCCGAGACTCCTCAATCACAAAGAGATGTCCGGTCCAATCGGCTCGCTCCGCCAGAATTTGGACAACTCGGTCACGAACGTATTCCGGGGATTGCATTTTCAGGCGGAACAGGATGACCCCACACATGGCTGGCAGCCCCCAGCGAAAGGCGAGTTCGCCGAAGTCCTTATCAAAGGTCACAACCAGCCGCTGATCGTCTTGGGACTTTTGCAGAATCACGTCGTCTGCGGCACCGGCCATGTCGGTGCGAGCCCACAACACGTCATATCCCGCGTCTCGCAGAGCGGTCACAGCCAACGACGGGAAGTTCTCGTTGGCCAACAATTTCATGATGTCGCCAATGTCAGATAGATCCGCTCGGACTTGAGCATGTTCGTTGCATAATGCAGGCAAGCCGAAATGTCGAGATGAGTCAGTCCAGGATAATTCTCCAAAATCTGCTGTTCAGACCAATTGTTCGCGAGCAGTTCCATGACGAACTCGACTGCGATTCGAGTCCCACGAATCACCGGTTTTCCGACCAGCACTCGAGGATTGATCTCAATGTGATCTTCCCAGTTCATACGTCACCTCCACTGGTGATGTTATCGAAAACGCTTGCATTTTACAGCTCCTTTGGGATTGCGATCACCACATTCATCTTCCCGATAGCCTCCTTCGTCTGTGTTTTCATCGAGATCGGAAATCTCGCTCGCACTCCACATGACGGCCAACCACTCTTCCCCCTATGATTCTGCCATCGTCCCGTGTCGTTACTGGTGTCGTTGGTGTCCGCTTCTTCTCCCGCTGTCTCTGTGCAGTCTGCTGCTCCATCAGGTGCCTCGCCGCCGTCGAACTGGGTGCTGCTGCGCCGGTTGATTGCGATTGGGTTCGAGTACCGGCGCGGGTGCTTCGAGATGATCGCGATGCACCTGGGGCTGGTGACGCTGACCTTGAGCGGGCTGGGACTGACGGGGCTGGGGATTGATTACATTCGGTCGGTGATTGAGCCGGGGAGTGCGGCTCCGACATGGCCGCTGGGACTTCGGCCTCCCACAAGCTGGACTCCCATGCAGGTCGTCATCGCCATCGCAGCGGCGGTGATGGCCTCCGGGTTGTTGACGGCACTACTGAGGTACTTCGCAGCTTTGGCAGCGGCACGGCTCACGCAGCGGATCTTGTTGCGGTTGCGGTCCGATGTGTATGCCAAGCTGCAGCGGCTCAACTTTCACTTCTACGATTCCGGCGAGAGCAGCTCGATCATCAACCGGGCGGCGGGAGACGTGAACTCAGTCCGCAGCTTCGTCGACGGGGTCATCATTAAGGTGCTGTCGGTGCTGCTGACCCTGGCGGTGTATCTGGCATACATGCTGCGCGTACACGTGCCGCTGACGGTGGTGTGCCTGTGTACGACTCCGCTGCTGTGGTTTGGGGCCAGCCGGTTCTCTCGCATTGTGCAGCCCGCGTATCGGCGGGCGAGCGAACTCGGCGATGCGATGGTACGGACGCTGGTCGAGAACTTGCAGGGCATCCACGTCGTCAAGGGTTTCGCCCGCGAGCCCGAGGAGATCGAACGCTTCCGCCAGGCCAACGACGCCATTCAACACGAGAAGGAGTCGATCTTCCGCCTACTCAGTACGTGGCAGCCGACCATCGGGTTCCTCACCCAGATCAACATGCTGATCTTGATCGGGTATGGCGGCTGGCTGGTGATCCAGGGGGAGATGGCACTCGGATCGGGTCTGTTCGTGTTCGCCAATCTGCTGCATGAGTTCGCCAATCAAGTCGGTCAAATCACAGCTGTGGCGAACACGATCCAGGCGAGTCTGGTGGGGGCGCAGCGGGTGTTCGAGGTACTCGATTCGCCGGTGCAGATCGTCAGCCCGCCGGACGCGGTGACCTTGCCACGGGCGAGGGGAGAGATCGCCTTCGACCATGTCACGTTCGGGTACAAGCCCGAGAGTCCCGTACTACGCGATGTGACGTTCACGATCCAACCGGGGGAGTGCCTGGCCATTACGGGGGAAACCGGTTCGGGAAAAAGCACGCTGCTGAGCCTCATCATGCGGTTCTACGATGCAGATCAAGGAGCGGTTCGGGTCGATGGCCACGAAGTGCGGGCACTGGAGATCGACTCGCTGCGGCGGAACATCGGGCTGGTGTTTCAGGAAGCGTTCCTGTTCAGTCACACGGTGGCGGCGAACATCGCCTTCGGTCGACCCGATGCCACGGATGAGGAGATCGCAAGAGCTGCGCGAATCGCGTGTGCGGATCGGTTCGTGGAAGAGATGCCGGAGCGGTACGACACCGTTGTGGGTGAACACGGAGCGAACCTCTCGGGCGGCCAGCGGCAACGCCTCTCGATCGCGCGAGCTCTACTCCTCGACCCGCCGATCTTGCTGTTCGATGACGCGACCGCCTCCGTCGACCCCGAGACCGAACACGAAATCCGCGAGGCCCTCGAATCCGCCATGCAGGGCCGGACCTCGATCGTCGTCTCGAATCGGCTGAGTACGCTCCGCCGCGCGGACCGAGTGTTGATCCTGGAGAACGGCCGCATCTCCGCTATCGGGACACACGTGGACCTGATGCAGACGAGTCCGTATTACCGCCGTTTGGCCGAACTGCAATTCGGGTTGTGAGCGGCACTGCGCTAGCCGCCGGTTCCCCGGGCCGTTGTTCGTTGGGGAACTCTGCGTTCTGGTGGCACAGCGGTTTGAAGAACCGGCGGCTCGCGCCTTGCCGCTCATTGCGGGTCGACCAGTGCGCGGGTCCAGTCTCGCACGGCACTGGTTAGTTGCTGGGCAATCGTGCGGCGTCCACTGAGTGGGGCGGCGCTGGCTTGTTGACCGGCGAAGACGTTAGAAGAAGCGGCGGCATCGAGCTTCGCTCGTAGCAGGAATCGCGGTTCGCTGAGCTTCACGCCCTCGTCATCAGCGTCCGCCGAACTGGCGACCACATCGACCTCGCCGCCATGCACTGCGGATAACGCCGGGTGAGGTAATCGCGTCGAAGCTCGTGGTTCGAGAGACAGACTCGCCGAAGCCGCTGGGCCGGTCCCTCGAATACGCAGGTCAGCTGAGTGGATGTCGGCGACCGAGAATGCTTCCAGGTCGCGCTGGTCGACACTGGCGAGCACCTCTTTACGAGCATCATCACCAATCACCAGCAATTCGGTTCCCTCCTTGAGATAGTTCCCGATCTGCTGGTCGAGTCGGCGGGCCAGCACGCGCCCCGCCACGGGGGCCTTGATCGACAGAGCGTCGGTCCGGAGGTACGCCTCGGCGAGCTGTTCCTTGAGGGCTTGCTGATTGCGAAGTTCGATCTGTGCCAGCGCCAGTTCCTTGCGGTTGACCTGGCCAATTCGCTTCGCTTCGGATTGCTGGATGGCCAGTTCAAGGTCCGTGACGCGGGCGTTGAGTTCCTGGTTGTGCAGGATGACCAGCTCGTCACCGGCCTCGACGGTCTGCCCGTTGGTCACGAGGATCTCTTGAACGAATCCCGCGGAGGAGACTCGGACGACTTCGAGGTCCGCATAGTCGACGATCCCCGGTGCGTGTCGTTGAAACGGACTCGGCAAGTGAAACACCAATGCTCCCACACACACCGCTGTCAGCGATCCCAGCAGCACCGCGCGACTGGCACTCCACCGATCGCGACGCCAGCGCGTCACCAGCGAGACCAGCAAATCAATCACCGGCTTCACGTACCACAGCAGTATCGCCCCGATCGCAATCGCCAAACCCGCCCCGCGAAACATCACAGCGGCCCCGGCGAGCAGCGAGGCCGAGACGGTGACTCGCCACATGGAGGAGAGCAGGGCGTAGCTGCGAATGACAGCTCCCTGGAACCCCGAGGGGACGGGAACGGCGCGTAGCTCTCCGTAGAAGAACCGAGCATAGCGGGACTGGAGCCAGCGGCTGGCGGTCGTGCTCAGGTTCGAGATATCGAGCAGGTCTTCGAGAATGAAATAGCCGTCGAACCGCATCAGCGGATTGATGTTGAAGATCAATGTCGTCAGGCTCGCGCTGACGACGATGTTGTGCAGCAAATGCCGCGCAAAGGGGGTCGTCGCTTGCGTCCAGCAGAGCGCCGCGATGGCGGCAACCGTCAGCTCGACCAGGATTCCTCCAGCGGCCACGTGCATCCGCTGCCAGCGCGAGCGAAAGCCAAGCGATGAGGTCACATCGACATAGGCCATCGGGGCGAACAGGACGAAGACGACCCCCATCTCGGTCACGCGGCCCCCGTGAGAGCGGCAGGCCAGCCCGTGTCCGATCTCGTGGACCACTTTGAGCGCGACCCAGACGATCGCCAGCAGCAGCCAGTTGTGAGAGGAGAAGACCTGCCGCGAGTCGGCCCAGAACGCTTCGGCATGTCCCGCCAGGACGACACCCGCCGCGATCCACAGAGCGGCCATTGCCATGATCGCCGGGCCGGTGAAGAGCCAGCGAGTCCACGGTAGTAACAGGTCTAGTAGTCGCTCGGGGCGGAGCAGCGGGAGCTTCATCCAGAACGGATTGAACAGCGAACTGAGCGAGGCGAGCTTCGTAGTCGTGGACTCGATCGAGCCCTCGGTCGGAGTCGCGAGTCGGGTCTCGACGAGCCACAGGCAGATACTCGTTGCTTCCGACTCCGAGAACGCTTCGTGGCCAAGTGTCCGCGATGCAATCGTCACGGCCTCCGCCAGCGAGGTCCGCCCATCGAGCAGCGAGATTAACACATATTCGGCTCGCCCCACTCGGTAAAACCGGACAGCGACCGGGTCTTCGAGTTGATATGACACCCCATCGACGGTCGGCACCGGTCGGACGATCACATCGTCCCGGAGTTTGAGCCGGGTCCGGTCGAGTTCACGGGTGCTGAGGTTGAGTTGCATAGGGGTAGGGCTAATTCACCACGGAGACACGGAGGAGCCATGCCTGCCACACGAGATACTCTGATCTGTGCTGATCTGTGAAATCTGTATACGGCCACTTCCACATGAACTGCTGAGTGCAAAGTTCAGTGAATTGGTACACAGATTTCACAGATTGACACAGATTTATTTTTCTGATGGATTGAGTCTTCACGGAGGTTACGCCAAGCATCACCAGCCAATCCAGAATCGCACTTGATCGATGGCCTTGTGGAACAGGTTCCAGCCCAAGGGGTGTTTCGCGGTCTCGATTTTGGCCCGCCCCTTCATGCCAGGGCGGAGGAGGCTGAACTCGTTGGCGAACTTCACTTCGGCGACGAAGACGTAGTCCTCGTCGACGAGTTCTGATCGCGGATGAATCCGCTCAATCGTCCCCATCCAAGTCCGGTCGGGCAGGGCGTTGAGGACCGCCTCGACCGACTGGCCCACCACGACATGCCCGATGTCCTCTTCGGGGATGCTGATCTCCAGCACCATCTCTTCCAACGGGGCGATCTCGAACAGCGTCTGTCCCGTGGTGAGTGGGGCTCCCTCGGCTTTGCGGAGGTCGCCGCTGATGATGACTCCAGCAACTGGGCTGCGGATTTCGAGTTGCTCGCTGCGCTGGCGGAGGACGGTCGCCTTGGCGGTCATGCGGGCCATTTCGAGTCGCGACACCTGGGCCGCGTTGATCTCTTTCTCCGCTAGGTGCCCGTCGCGCTCTTTCGCCGCCCGGTCGACCTCAGCTGTGGCTCCGGAGAGTTCCCAGCGGATCTCCTCGCCGTCGAGGCGGGCGAGGACTTGCCCAGCTGTGACCTCATCACCGGGCTCGACATCAGCGTGCAGCAGTCGGGCGTCGAAGGGGGCAGCGATGTACCGCAGCGACACCGGGTGGACCTCGCATCCGCCCCGGACCGAGTAGGGGAACGGGACGCACAGACCCGCCGCCAGCAAGAGGCATCCCAGCGCGATCAGTTGGCCCTTGCGTTGCCGCATTGATTGGGAGACATGGCTCCAGGTTCTGGCGATCCGCCCTTGCTCCCCACGCCGCAAAGTGCGAAGTGCTGCACCCATCAGCGGGGCCGCAGCCTGCATAAAGCCCGCCGTGGACGCAACTTGATCCGTGTTGCTGACGATGGCGATCCAGGCCCCGACGGTCTCTCCCTCATGAGTTCTCAGTGGCACCGAGACGACCGACTCGGCATTCCAGCGCAGGGCCAACTGCTTATGAGTCGCCAGCGAATGCCGTGTCGCTCCCGCAGGAGGAGGCCAGATTCCGATCTCGCCGCGTAACAGACACTCATCGAGAGTTGCTTCAAGAAACGAGTCACGCTTCTCGGGTGAGACGTTCCCTTCACTGCGACTGACGGCGGTGAGGCGACAGCCGGGCTGGCCGGGGCGAACCAGCGCCACGGCCATCTGTTGCACTCTCAGATGACGAGATGCCTCATCGCACAGCACCTGTCCAGCGGTCGTGACGTCCGTCGCAGATTGGACTCGCGCCGCGAGATCGACAATCGCGGCTGTGGCGGACACCTCGCGATCGAGAGTGATCGCCCCGGCTCGAAGATCGAACATCGCCACAGTCGACACCGCGAGTTCGACCACAGTGGTCAGCACATCGGGCGGAGCGGAGGGAGCCAAGAAGAGCGCGAGCAGCACCTCCGGCAGTGGGCCCGTGGTGATCGGCACACTCACCAGCAACTGAGTCGGAGGACGGCCAATTCGACCGGCTCGTGTCTGGCGGTCCTGACAGGCCGCCATGGAAAACTCGCGAAAGCTTTTCGTCGTTAGCTCAGGTAATCCGGCAATCGGATGCAGGATTCCGTCGAGAGCCACTTGACCCTGCGCATCGGGGCGACCAATCACGAGAATGTCGGCCCGTACCGTGTCGGTCAGGACTCTCGCGATTCGTGCAATCAGGTCAGCACGACCCGTAGACTGGGATGCCGCCTCACTGAAGCGGGCTTGCAGTGTCCGCAGTCTCTCCGTGTCGGGGCGTCGCTGTACGGCTGCGGCCTCGGGTGGAGTGCTGGTAGGCACGGGAGTGACCGGCGACGAAGAACTCATCGAACCTTCCCGACTTCCAATCGGCTGGTCTTGATCGGTGGCTTAGCCGTAGGTGCGGGAGCGGTACCAGCCTTGGGCGGGCCAGCGGTCTCGGCCCTCGGCAGTTCACCATTCACCACCAGCAGGCACTTCTCGCCGCTGCGATAGATGTTCTTCGAGTTCGGAACTCGCACCTTGATGAGAATCGTTCCGCTCTGAGCATCGATGACGGGAGCGATGTAGTCGACGACTCCCTTGGCGGGGAGACGTGTCTCTCCGACGAGCATGCTGACCTCGACGTTGGCCTTGAGTTCGTGGCTCAACACGGAGGGCACCGAGTAGATCGCGATCAGCGGGTCGAGTTGAACGACGGTCGCGATCACCGGATCGTTCACCGAGACGAACTCACCCACATCCCGGTGGACCTTGACGACGACTCCATCAATCGGCGAACGCACATTGCGTTGTTCGAGCTGGACCTTGATTCGGTCGTACTCTAAGCCTCGAATGAGCAGCTCCTCCTGCACGGCCAACAACTGGGCTTCGGAGACTTCCTTCTCGACCAGACAGCGGTCGAACTCTTCCTGTGTGGCATGCTTGCGTTCGAGCAACATCTTGAGTTTCTCGCCGCGTTCGGTCCGCAGGCGAATGTCTGCCTGTGCAGAGTTCACTCGCCCCTTGGCGTTACGACTCCGATCGGCGATCTCGAGCGTCGCATTGAGCAGAGTCTGGTCGAGGGTGCCGAGAATCTGATCCTTTTGGACTCGATCCCCCTCCTTGACGTTGATCAGGGAGACGATCCCGATATCGGTCGAGGCAACATCAAGATCGCGAAACGGCTCCGTGAAGCCTTCGATCTCGGCTGCCGAGACTGAGCCCGCCAGCAGGCAAGCAGCGAGTGCCGCGCAGAAACTCATTCGATTCTTGGTCGGTGTCATGTTCATTCTCCGAGGAATATGGCGAGGATGGTGTCTCGCTGCAGGTCTTGGTTCAACAGGCTGTTTCGTAGTTGCGAGGCTTGGCGTTCGGTTTCGGCCTGGAGTTGTCTCAGTGCCGATGTGAGGTCCGTTCGGCACTCCTGATCGTGCCCTGCGAGCTTGATGATGCGTGCGGACAGAGTCGGTCCGTGTTCGATAAGGAGATCGTCCTCCGCGGAGACGAACATCTGGGCCGATCCCGGTTGACCTTGCCGGGCCCCGCGTCCGATCAGCTGTCGGTCGACTCGATGCGAGTCGTAGGGCTCAGAGCAGATGACATGCAGACCGCCCACCGCCAGAGTTGCGGGGGAGGGCTTGATGTCGGTCCCGCGTCCGGCCATGTGAGTGGCGATGGTGATGGCGCGGAGCTGGCCAGCGGCGGAGACGATTTCGGCTTCGTCTTTGTCTTGTCGCCCGTTGAGTAGTTCGAAGGGGAGCTTTCGCTCTCGCAGGAGTGCGGCCAATCTCTCGCTATTCGCGATGGAGCGCGTGCCCACCAGGATCGGCTGCCCGGTCAGGTGCCGAGAGGCGACCTCTTCGGCAATCGCATTCCATTTGGCCTGAGCCGTCGTGAAAAACCGCGTCGTCAAGATGTCTCGCTGAGTCGGAAGTCGCAGCGGGATTGGCTGGACATCGACTCGGTAGATCGACTGGAACTCACTCTCACCACCGGTCGCGGTTCCAGTCATCCCGCTGAGGGTGCGGTAGAGCCGCAGGAATCGCTGGCGAGTAATCCGAGCGAGCGAACTCGTGTCCGGTGTGATCCGCTGGCCCTCTTTAGCCAGGACGGCTTGGTGCAATCCATCACTCCAGGTGCGGTCGGGCATGATGCGACCGGTGGAGCCGTCAACGATCTGCACCTCGTCGTCGTGGACGATGTACTCACGGTCACGCTGGAAGAGCAGGCGGGCCTTGAGCGCCGCTTCGACATACAGTGCCCAGGGACGGATGAGCACTTGAATGGGGATTTGATCGACCGCCGAGTGAGTCTTCTCGCGTCCTTGATGTGTCAGACGTACCAGCCCGCGTGACGGGTCGAACTCGTAGTCGAGCTGCGGTGCGAATTCATTCGCCAGTCGGAGGGCCACGCGATGTGCTTCCGCATCGGGAGCATCTCCCGGGGCCGCCTCGCTGATCAGCAACGGCGAGATGGCGTCGTCGAGCATGACGTGATCGGCTTCGTCGACTATTGCGAAGTGGAGTCCCCGCTGCATCGTGACACGCGGAGAGAGACCGCCCGTCAGTCGCTGCCGCACCAGTACTCCGAGAGCTGCGGCTTTCACTTGCCGCAGCGATATTTGGTCGCGGAGGTAGTCGAACCCAAACTCGAAGCCATTCCCGTAGACCACATCGCAATCGTACAGAGGCCGCTTGACCTCCGCCGGAGCTTGCTCAGGGAGGACTGCAACCGTGAGCCCCAGCATTTCAAAGACTGGACGCAGCTCTTCGCAGTCACGCTCGGCGAGGTAGCTGTTCGAGGTCATCACATGGACGCCGCGACCGCTCAGGGCATGGACAAACGCGGGCGCCGCACCGGTCAGGGTCTTGCCTTCGCCGGTGGCCATTTCGGCAATGGCTCCTTGGGCCAAGACGAGTCCCCCCAGGAGTTGAGGATCGTGCAGCGTCTTCCCGGTGACACGGCGGATCGCTTCGAGTGTGAAGGCGAAACCCGATTCGAGAACCTCGGGAGACTGCATATCTCCGCCGGACTCGACGTTCTCGCGGAGTTGGATGGCATAGCCTCGAAGTTGAGTATCACTCAATGAAGTGAGTCGCGAGGCAACTTCGCGGATGCGCGGAATCAGCGCAGCCAGATTCTCCGATCGCCCAGGGCGTCGTCTGACATGCGATCGGTCTGGGGTTTGTTGCTCCAGAACCACTCCAGCGACTCCGATCGGTACTGCTGTGCCTCGACCGGCCTCCCTGCCTCATGACGGTACGACATCTCCGCCTTTACCTTCAGAATCCACTCCGGGAGTCTGGTGTCTCACTTCTTCCTTTCGTCTCTGTGGGACCACTTACACAGATTTATCCGGGGCATGGGTCAGTTCCTCCCGGAACGGGGTGCCGGACTTTCCGAAGGTTCCGGTTTTACCAACGTAGCCAGGAGCGACTCTTTGTGGGAGTCTCGCTGGTGCGCTGATCCTTCTTCTCTGGGGCCTTGGCCTTGGTGATCCCGGTCGACCGCGCGGGAACTTTGGGCTTGGTCAGCCCGGCCTGGGGAGGAATCAGTGTCTCCGCAGGAACCAGTGTCGGTTCGGGGTCAGAGGGAACCTCGACTTCGTATTTCAGCGGGTTCTCGAAAATCAACAGCGTGCCCATCGATCGCCGAACCCGAATCAACGCGATCGAGTACGACACCTGCGACTGGACGAACTCGCCTTCGGCATCGGCCAGCCGCTGCTGGGCATCGAGCAGATCTTCCAGCAGCAGGGTCGTCCCTCGGTCTGCACCGGGGAGCACCTTCCAGCGATCTTCGAGGTAACTCGACTCCGTCTCGGCGGCGATCAGTGCTTGGAATTTGCCGAGCATCTCGCGGTAGGAGGTCTCCGCCTCGCGGACAGAGAGTTCGACATCGGTTAGCCCGGTCTCCACAACCGTGCGGAAGTCGTAGACCGCTTTCGTCAATTCCCACTGCCGACGATCCTGGCGAGCTTTGGCCGCCCGGTTTCCGAGCGGCATCTCGAACTGCGTTCCCACGGTGTAGCCCGGGCGACCGTCGGTATACTGGCTGCCGAGCGACTTTAGGATGTCATGATCGCCTTCCAGTCCCGCGACATAGGTGTTTAGCACCAGGTCGAGCTTGGGCAGGAGTTCGTTTTGAGACACACCGAGTCTCACTCCGGCCGCACGCAAGTCATGAACCGATTGCGAGATATCTGGGCGATACTGCAACGCATTTTGAAGTGACCCCGCTAGCGACAAGGGCAGATGGTCGGTCCGCGGTGATTCGATGGGGACGAGTTCTGTCACTGAAAGATCGAGGTACTGAGGGGAGTTCACCAGCAGCCGCAAACGGGACTCGGCATTGCGAATCGCTGCTTGCGCTCGCACGATCTCCGAGCGACGACTGGCCACGGCTGCCTTCGCCCGATTCACCTGTCGTTGCAAGGCGTCGATCTCTTCGCGACCACCAAGTGTTTCCAGGATGTACTGCGCACTGTCATAGACCTTGCGCCGCTGGAGATAGATTGCTCGCGAGCGGTAGAGGTCCCAGTACGTCTCGGTGACCTTCACTAAGTGATCTTGTAGCTCTTCCTGAACCACGTCAAACGACCTGTTGAGTTCGACTTGTGCCAGCACGATCCGTGCCTGGTTGTAGGCGACTCCTGATCCGTTCAGCAGTGGTTGGGTGTAGTTCAATTGGAGCCGACTGGTCCCTTGCGGGGCGGGAACGAAGAACTTGGAGTTGTTGTCCTGCCAACCCACCTTCTGCGAGATATCGAACTCGCCACCGTATTGATTCTTCCTACGGAGACCCGCTTGGACGGTGGCAATCTGTTCGACAAAACGGTTGGAATTATTCCCGGTCGTCAGCGTGTTCCCGACGGGGTCATTGAGATCACTCCATTTCGAATCGACAAACGTGGTCCAGTCGAAGGCAGCATTCTCCGCACTGAGAATGCTGTTGTTAATGTCGGGCTGGGTGCGGATTCCTAGAATCTGGGGAGAGTACTGCAGTGCCCCCGTCACGAGGGTGTCCACATCCACCGGGACTGTGGACTCGCTACGCCGGATCGGATTCGGCAATTCGTTGATCCACCACGGAACGTATCCGACCGGCAGCTGTGTCAGGTCACCCGCTCGAACGTCCATGTCTTCTTCGACGGGAGACCGAGCCGCCCGGTCCTCGAACTCTGCTGTCCAGGGCAGTGCATCGGGATCTTGATTAGAGGGCAAGTACGGAGGGGCCAGTCCGGCAGCCTCCGACATCTCACTCGGCAGGTCACGGATCATGACCGGGACCACGCGAGCGTCAATCACTTCCCGAGGTGGCAAGGCCATCCGTTCCGGTTCTTGGTGACGGTCCCTCTTCTCAGTGGGGGGCAAACTCCGCTCGACTTTTTCGCTGGGCGGCGGCGGATCGTCCTCGTCGAGGCGTTCCACAACCGGCAGTTCCACTCGCTGGTCGTCCGAATCACTCGCCTGGGCGGGAAGTATTTCCGAGGTCTGCCTCGGGCGAACCGGAGGTCGCTTGGGAGCTGCACCGGTCCCCGGATACCCCAATCCGAGGGGGCGATTGGACGTGGCAGTCTTCCGACTGTGAGGTGTCGGAGCAGGAGCAGGTGCGTCGACCTCATCCAAATCATCAAATACAGGTGCAAGTAACTGAATCACCGGCAGTTCTGGTGCCTGCGCTGGCTCACCCATCACGTGGGCTGCCATCCAGGCAGACGACGTGATCGCGGCAGCAGTTGCAATCCATGCGTGGTGGCGTTCCATGCCCGATGTGCCTTCCTTGGCCGGACCTCATCCGTCATCCATTGACGCGAGTTCTCAACGTTCCGTCCTTAGCTGCATCGACTTGATGATCGTCTGAAACCAGTCTCCGACGAGTCAAATCCTTTTTCAAGCTTTTGGCTGAGTTCGACGGTGTCAGGACTGTCAGAGTCGATGCGTTACCCATGATCGGGACACTGGGGAGACTCCGCACCGTCGATACAACCGCACCCCTGATACATCCGTTACGACACACAAGGTCACCCGCATTTGCCTCGCCACCATGATCTGCAAACTAAGCTCTGTGCAGAACAGGCTTCCACTCGTCGATGGATCTCGCATGCTGACCGCATTACTTCGATGGATGAACCAATCTCGCAAGGATCAGCGAAAAACATCCGTCAACTCCTCGCGACTCCGTCAGTCGTCTGAGGAGTTGTACCGTCGCGCCTGTGACTTACCACTTCCGCAGTCACTCCGGCAACTGTGGCAGGGAGAAATCCCTTCTCGTTCGTTACTCCTGGAATCGTTTGAAGATCGAGTGCTGTTCAGCGCAGCTCCTGCGCTGGCTCCCGCGCCGGTTGAGGTGGTGGTTGTGGCATCGCTTCAGGCCGTCGACTCAACGGCAGAACAAGTTCCAGCAATCATTCCCGAAACTGCTTCTGCCGCTGCAACAACGGACTCCATCGGAATACTGTCGAACACTTTAGACGCAGCTGATTCCGAGCAGACCGCAGCAGCGACACTCGTCGTCGTCGACCCCAGCGTGCCGGATTACCAGTCGCTGCTCGACCAACTGCTGCTGCAGCAGTCTGGCCCGTTGGAGGTTCTGGTACTCGACTCGCAACGCGATGGACTGGAACAAATCGCCGAGCGACTGGCGCAGCTCGGCCAGACGCGGGCGATCCACATCTTGTCGCACGGCGATGAGGCTGGGCTGCATCTGGGCAGTAACTGGCTCAGTGCGGAGACCATCGCCATGCGAGCGAACACTCTCGCTCAGTGGCAGGGGTTGCTCACAGCGGATGCGGACGTGCTGTTCTACGGCTGTGATCTGGCGGCGAATTCGATGGGGCAGGAGTTCCTGCGGACGTTCGGCCAGCTGACCGGGGCCGATGTGGCAGCCAGCACCGACCCCACGGGAGCGGCCACACTGGGTGGGGATTGGAATCTGGAGTTCCAGTCTGGCTCGGTCGAGGCACGCTCCTTGGGCGAGTCGATGAACTTGTTCGAGTGGAACGGGCTGCTGACCACGAATACTTATCAGCAGGGCGTGTCGAGCTACACGGGGACACAGGACACCACTATCAGTGCCTCAACACCGGGAACCGGTAATGGAGCATCGACCACCGTCACGATCGGTGGAGCCTCGGCCAAAGCAGGCCTGATCCGATTTGACAGCTTGTTCGGGAATGGGCCAGGGCAGATTCCCCTCGGGTCGACGATCCACTCGGCCAGTCTCGGAGTCAACGTCACCACAGGAACGACGACGGAGTCCACGATCTCTCTGCATCGCGTACTCGCCAACTGGTCCGAAGCGTCGACGTGGACCAGCTTGGGAAGTGGGCTGTCTCGGGATGATGTCGAGGTCGCGACGGTGGCTGACTCGTTGGTGGAGAGTACCACCGCGACAGGGTTCCAGACGATCAAGGGACTGGAGGAATCGCTGCAAGCGTGGAGCGATGGCGAGGCCAACAGCGGCTGGGCTCTGTTTGGCGATAACGCCTCGGGTTGGACGTTCACCTCTTCCGAGGGAGCGACATTGTCCCAGCGTCCGATGCTGATTGTGAACTACACTGCTCCCGTCGCCGTGGGCAGTCAAATCTCCACGACTGGTGAGGTGCGGGTCAACACGTCCACGGCCAATACCCAATCGACAGCCACCAAGTCCCGCAACAGCCATGACGCCGTGGGCATTGACGCCCAGGGGAACACCGTCGTCGTCTGGACCAGCGACGCTCAGGACGGCAGCGGGGCCGGAGTCTACGCCCAGCGGTACAACGCGCGCGGCGTTCGCCTGGGGAGTGAGTTCCGGGTCAATGAGCAATCGGTCGATGACCAGCACGGGGCTGCGGTGGCCATGAAGTCAGATGGCGGGTTCATCGTCACTTGGACCAGTGCCGGCCAGGACGGCAATGACCAGGGGATCTACGCCCGCATCTTCGACTCACAGGGCAACTCTGCGAGTGAATTCCGCGTCAATCAAACGACCACCGGAGTTCAGCAGGCTCCCGCCATCGGTGTCGACAGCACCGGCAACTTCGTGATTGCCTGGGAAGGGAATGGGGCTGGAGACAGTACCGGCATCTACGCCCGACGATTCCGAGCCAATGGCAACACGTTCGGCGGGGAGTTCTTAGTCAACACGGCAATGGCCAACACTCAAGCCGATGCGGCGATTGCTGTGGGCCAGGATGGCCAGTTCATGATCGTCTGGGATGACGCCATCGGGACACATGGTCGGAGATTCAACTCTTCCGGTGTGGCTCGGGATGCAAATGATCTCTTGTTGCACGCGGATTTCACCTCGGGGAACGCCGATGTCGCGACCAATGGAACTGGGTCCTATCACATCGTCTGGAGAACAACTGGCAGCGGAGACGGGAGCGGCCGCGCTCTGTGGAAGATGGAACTGGGAGCCGTTGATACGATCCCCCCCCCCCCGGATCAGGTCACCACTTCAACGATTAACAGCCAGACTGAACCATCGATTACCAGTGATGGCAACGGCGATTTCCTCGTGACTTGGCAGGGGACCGGTCCGGGCGACACGGATGGCGTCTTCGCGAGGAAGTTCGATAGCGAAGGCACACCGCAAGGGGCCGAGTTCCGACTCAATGCCACGACCGCCGGGTCTCAGGTCTTCGTCTCGGCGGCGATGATCGATCTGGACAACTTCGTGGCGGTCTGGTCCGGCAATGGGACGGGGGATAACGCTGGGGTCTTTACGCGTGCCTACGGCAACCTGACGACTGGCGACTCGCTGCTGTTCACGACGTGGAGTGATGTGAACTCGAGTGGGGCACCCGATCTGCAAAACTGGACCAAGGGGGATGTTGTCTCACTGGGCGATCCGAATCTCACCCTGGGCCCGAATGCCTCTGGCGCATTATCCATTGCGGGCAGCTTCAGTGCGATTGGGGACGGAGATGTGAAGCCGGAATCTCTGGATATCCTTCAGCATGACGTGCTGGTCGGAGCGGCGGGGAGTTCCGTACAACTCTACAAGGGCGATATCCTGTTTTCAGTCTTGGGCAACGAGACCTTCGGAAGCCTCTCGGTGCAGACGGATGATGTCGTCGTCTTCCGTCCGGATGTCGTGGGGAGTTTCACCAGTGGGTCATTCTTCATCCTATTGGACGGCCTCGAATCGATCGCGGGTGGGGCGATTGATTACCTGGCCGATGTCGACCTGATCGAGCAGACCACGCTCATCGGCGATGTCTTGTTACAGCCCGGCGACCTGGTGATCGCGGACATCGGCAATCTCGCCAGCTCGGTCGTCGTATTTCGCCCCACCAGCGTCGGGGCGGGAACGACCAGCGGGACCGTGACGACGTTGCTGAATGAGACCGAAATCCACCTCGATAAAGAAATCGTCGGAATTCAGGTGATCGAACGCGATACCGTGCTCGGGGGAGTCCAGCTGCGGCAGGGAAACCTGATCGTGGCGGTCAACCTCAACAGCACTTTGGGAAGCAATGATCTCGCGGTCACGCTGCATGACGTGGCCCTGCTCGATGTGACCAAGACGAGCGTCAATGGTCCCGCGAACGTGACCGCCAGCATGCTGATCACCGGCTCTGATGTCTACCTCGATTCCGGCTCGGAAGCCGTTCGAAACCTGGCGCTGCTCTCCGTGCCGGGAGTCCCCCCGACCGTTCGCGATGAGACCTACACGCTGACCGAAGACGAGGTGTTCCACTCCGCGAATCAGTGGTACGACGCCAATTGGTCGTCGCGATTGCAACTGACGTTCGACAACTCGGCACGGGCGGAGAACCTGACCGACTTCCCGGTACTGGTGACCTTGGACTCGAATCGATTCGACTATGCCCTGGCTCAAAGCAATGGACAGGATCTGCGGTTCGTCGATGCCAATGGCCAGGTGCTTGCCTATGAGATTGAGACCTGGAACCCAGCCGGGCGCTCGGCGATCTGGGTCAAGGTGCCGCAGATTGATGCCAGCTCGAGTACCGATTCGATCTGGTTGTACTATGGCAATAGCTCCGCTCTGGCGGGCCAGAACCCGACCGCTGTCTGGTCGAATGGGTACGTGGGAGTCTGGCACCTGAATGGCGATCCATCGGGGACGCAGACGATCGCTGACTCGTCCTCCAGCAATGTCGATGGGACATCGATCGGAATGGATGCCACGAACCAGGTCAGCGGCCCCATCGGAGGGGCCTTGAAGTTCAACGGGGTGAACGAAGCGATTCGCGTGGCGACCACGTCGACCGATCCGACAGCTGTCGATCAGTCAGCACTGACGATCGAAGCCTGGGCGAACTCAACGGGCGACTCTGTGACAGCAGAGCGAATCATCAATCGTCGAAATATAGTTTTCATCACGCCTTATGAATCGTATGGCTTGGCGACATCGTTCAGCGACCATACGCAAGTCGTCAACAGCACCGGGACACCAGATCTGACGGGTACAACCGGTTCGCTCCCCGAAGACCGTTGGCGATACCTGACCGGTGTGCTTTCAGGTTCAACGTCCAGCCTCTACGTCGATGGGACGCTGAATGCGACCCAGACAGGCGTGACCTCACTCGGGAGTAGTGACGACGATATCACCATTGGTGCCGGTGAGATGGGGTTCACGTCCACGCTCTCTCAATACTGGACCGGCGGCATCGACGAGGTCCGACTCTCCAACGTCGCCCGCTCGGCGGCATGGACCGCCGCTCAATATGCGTCGATGACCGATACGCTGATTACCTATGGAGAGCGACAGACGGTCGCTGGGCTGCTGGACAATGATCAATCGGCGACCACGGGCGGCCTCGTTGTCACTAGCGTTGATCTCTCCGAGCTGACGGGAGTGGCCACAGCACTGGTCCTCGACGATGGGCAGGTCTCATTCGTGCCTGGCGCGAGCTACCAGTCTCTCGCCGCAGGGCAGACTGTGTCGAAGGAGATCACCTATACCGCCATCGACCAAAACGGAAACACGGACACCGCAACGGCCACGTTCGTGACTCACGGAGTCAATGATGCTCCAGTCATCAATACCGCAATCGGACCGCTGTCACTGTCCAGTGTGCTGGAGAACTCGACGAACCCACTCGGAAACACAGTCACGTCGATTCTGGCATCGGCAGGTGGCACGCTGATCACCGATGTCGACTCTGGAGCAGTGCGGGGGATTGCAATCACAGCTGTCGATACAGCAAACGGAACCTGGCAATACTCGCTCGATGGCACGACTTGGTCGAGCCTCACGGGAGTCAGCGACACCAACGCGACTCTGCTCGACACCGCGTCTCGGCTGCGATTTGTCCCGACTGCTGGCTTCAGCGGAGCAGCGGGAGCAATCACGTTCCGAGCCTGGGACCAGACCACTGGGACGAGCGCGCAGACCGGTGTCAATGTCTTAACAAATGGAGGCTCAACCGCCTTTAGCTCGCAAACCAGCACTGCGTCCATAACAGTCACACCACTCAACACCCCTCCCGTAATCGTGACCAACTTCGGAATGACCGCTTTCGAAGGCAGTACAGCACTGTTAGGCAACACGCGACTGTCGGCGAGCGATGTGGAGAACACCCCCACCCAACTGACCTATACGCTGACTGCATCGCCCACGAATGGCCGCATCGAACGAGTGGCAGCACCCGGCGTGGCGATCACGACGTTCACACAGGCCGACTTGAACAGCAATGCGATCCGGTACATCCACGATGGCGGTGAAACCACCTCGGATGGTTTCAGCTTCTCGTTGAGCGATGGACTCGCTTCGGTCACCGGATCGTTCGCCATCACAGTCACTCCCGGAAACGACGCTCCGGTGGTTGCCGTGAATTCGAGCCTGACCGTCGTCGAAGGCGGGAACGGACTGCTGACGAATAGCAAGCTTTCGGCGAGCGATCCGGACAATACCGCTGCCCAACTCACGTACACGGTCAGCACGATCCCCGTGAATGGTCGCGTCGAGCGTGTCGCCGCACCGGGAATCACCATCACGTCATTCACGCAGGCCGAGATCAACAGCAATGCCATTCGCTACGTCCACAACGGTGGCGAGACCACTTCGGACAGCTTCGGCTACTCACTGGATGATGGAACAGCAACCGTCACAGGCTCGTTTGCGATTTCCGTCGCACCCGTGAACGATGCACCGGTCATCTCCGTGAATACGGGGCTGACTGTCGCCGAGGGCGGGGACGGACTGCTCGAAAATACCAAACTCTCGGCCAGCGATTCCGACAATACCGACGCACAACTCACGTACACGATCACGACTTCTCTATTGAATGGTCGTCTGGAACGTGTCGCGACACCAAGCGTTGCGATCACGACGTTCACAAATGCCGATCTGAACAGCAATGCCATTCGGTACGTCCACAATGGCACTGAGACAGCCTTGGATGGATTCAGTTTCTCGCTCAGCGATGGAGCAGCAACGGTCACGGGTACGTTCTCCATCACAGTCACTCCGATCAACGATGCTCCTGTCGTCTCCACAAATACCGGATTGACTTTGGGGGAGGGAGCCACCGCCACCATTGGCAATGCCAAGCTGTCGGCGAGTGACCCCGACAACACCGCCGCCCAGCGAGTCTTAACAGTCACCGTCAGTCCAACACACGGGCGACTCGAGAAATCCAGCAGTCCCGGCGTGGCGATCACTTCTTTCACTCAGGCCAACATCAACAGTGGGATCATCCGCTACGTCCACGACGGAGGAGAGACAACCTCGGATTCATTCAGCTTCACGCTGTCTGACGGAACGGCCAGCGTGACCGGCTCGTTCTCGTACACGATCACAGCGGTGAATGATGCACCGGTCATGGCGACGAACCTGGGAGTGACTCTCTTGGAGGGCGGCAGCCAGCTCATCGGCAGCACTCGATTGGAAGCCACTGATGCCGATAACAGTTCTTCCCAACTGGTCTACACGGTCTTGACCTCACCCACTAACGGCCGTCTGGAGCAAACCACTGCGCCCGGAGTCGCAATCACGACGTTTACGCAGTCTGACCTCAACGGCAACACGATCCGCTATGTACACAACGGGGACGAGACAACCTCGGATGGGTTGAGCTACTCGCTCAGTGATGGAGCAGCCACAGTCACTGGATCATTCTCGATCACGATCACTCCAGTCAACGATACGCCAGTCATGGTTGTGAATACGGGGCTGACAGCTGCAGAAGGTGGGAGCACCGTACTCTCCAATACTCAGTTGCTCACGAGTGATGTGGACAACACGCCTTCACAGCTCGTTTACACCCTGATCACATCGCCCACGAATGGACGGCTGGAGCGAGTCGTTGCTCCCGGAACGGCGATCACGTCGTTCACGCAGTCTGAGATTAACAGTGGTGCCATTCGGTACGTGCATGACGGGAGTGAGACGACCTCGGACTCGTTCAGTTTTTCACTCAGCGACGGGACAGCCACGATCAGCAGTTCGCTGTCGATCACTGTCACGCCCGTGAACAACGCTCCCTCGCTCGTCACGAATCAAATGACAATCACCGAAGGGCAGTCACTGACGTTCTCGTCATCGGTCCTGTTGACCACGGACACTGACACCTTGCCAGCGTCGTTGACCTACACGGTCACAGCAGCCACGAACGGGCGATTCGAGTTCGTGGCCTCCCCGGGGGTCGCCATCACGACGTTCACTCAGGACGACATCAACAGCTCGCAGGTGCAATTTGTGCATTACGGAGGAGAAGCTGCTCCCACCGCCAACATCTCGGTCATCGACGGCACAGCCAGCGTCGGTCCGACTTCGATGCTGGTGGCCTTCACCAATATCAATGATCCACCCAGTGTCTCCGCAAATACCGGTTTGACATTAAAAGAGGGAGCGGCCGCGACCATTGTCAACACCAAGCTGGCTGCCAGCGACCCAGATAATACACCGGCTCAGCGAGTTTTCACGGTGACCAGTAATCCGACTCATGGTCGCCTGGAGACATCGACGACTCCCGGCGTCGCGATCACCTCGTTTACGCAGGCTCAGATCAACAGCGGGATCATTCGCTACGTTCATGATGGGGGGGAGACGACGACCGACTCCTTCAACTTCTCGCTGTCCGATGGAACGGCGAGCGTCACTGGTGCGTTTGCACTGACGATCACACCTGCGAACGATTCTCCAGCTCTGTCGACCAACACCGGTGTCACATTGACCGAGGGTGGTGTCGGAGTACTGGAGAACGCTCAACTCGCTGCCAGCGACCCAGACAACACTCCCACCGAACTGGTTTATACCGTCATCGCTGCACCAGTGAGCGGACGGCTTGAGCGAGTCGCCGCTCCGGGATCAGCGATCACGACGTTCACGCAAGCCGATCTAAACAGCAATGCGATCCGCTATGTCCATGATGGCAGTGAGACAACTTCCGACGGGTTCGACTTCTCTCTGAGCGACGGCAACACGACTGTGACCGGTTCGTTCGCGATCACCGTCACGCCAGTCAATGACGCGCCGCTGATCTCCGTGAACACCGGCCTCACAGTGGCGGAAGGAGGCCATGGACTTCTGGCGAACGCCAAGCTGGCTGCCAGCGATCCTGATAATGACGCCGCTCAGCTGGTCTATACGGTCTCTACTTCTCTGTGGAATGGTCGCCTGGAACGAGTGGCCACTCCGGGACTCGCGATTACAACGTTTACCCAGACGGAAGTGAACAGCGGTGCGATCCGCTACGTCCACAATGGTGGCGAGACGACATCGGATGCGTTCGCGTTCTCGATCAGCGACGGCGGGGCCACAGCCAGCGGATCGTTCGCCATCAACGTCACGCCGGTCAACGATGCCCCAGTGATCACGACGAATGTCGGATTGGTCGTCGTCGAAGGGGGAACGGCCTCCCTCTCATCGGCTGATATCCAGTCGACCGATGCTGAAACTGGACCGGCTGGATTGACCTATACCGTGACAGGGGGACTAGGCTTTGGGCATGTGGCTCTGGCATCCGCTCCGGAGACCTCGATCACGTCGTTCACTCAAGCCCAGATCAATGGCAATCAGATCGTGTATGTCCATGAGGGGGCCGAGAGTACCGCCGACTATTTCACGTTCTCCGTCAACGATGGAACATTGGCTTCCACGGGGACGATGTCGATCTCGATTACCGCCGTGAATGACGCCCCGGCGTTCGACGCTTATCGGATGACGTTGACAGAGGGACAGTCGCTGACGCTCTCAAATTACAACTTGCTCACGAACGACAACGACACCCCAGCGACCGCACTGATCTACACGGTGAACTCGGTGACGAACGGGCGGTTTGAGACGGCATCGGCTCCGGGAGTCGCGATCACCTCGTTCAGCCAGGACGATGTAAATCACTCACGTGTGGTATTCGTCCACAACGGAAGCGAAGTCACTCCCACGGCAACACTGATTGTCACAGACGGAGTGAACTCCGTCGGCCCAAACCCCCTGCTGATGACCTTCAGCAATGTGAATGATCCCCCGACGATCACGACCAATGCGGGAGTGACTCTTGATGAGGGAGCGACTTCGACCATCGGCAGTTCCCGGCTCACCGCCAGCGACCCGGACAACATACCGGCCCAACGAGTCTTCACTGTCACCACTAGCCCTGCCCATGGGAGATTAGAGAAGTCGAACAACGCCGGAGTCGCGATCACGTCGTTTACTCAGTCTGACATCAACGGCGAACTCATTCGCTATGTGCATGATGGCAGCGAGACGACCTCCGATAGATTCGATTTTTCAGTCAGCGACGGAGTAGCAACGGTCACCGGAACGTTTGGCATTGCGGTCACTCCGTCCAACGATTCACCGACTCTCACGGCGTCCGCAATTACCGTCAGCGAAGGCCAGGTCGTGACGCTCACACTGGCAGACCTGAATGCCATCGACGTGGATTCGGGAAGCCTGACCTTCAACGTCACCGGGATCAGTCGCGGTCAATTCATGGACGCCACAACGGGATCGAATGTCACGTCGTTTACTCGTGCTCAGGTCCAATCGGGCCAGATTCGCTTTCAGCACAACGGAAGCGAGAGTCCCCCTACGGCTGCCGTGTCGGTCTCGGATAGGGTGTCAACGACGACACCTATTGCTATTGGATTCGCCTTCAGCAATGTCAACGATCCACCGATTGCCGAGGCGGACACCATCGCCACATCGATCGCCTCAAACATTGTCCTGAGTCCTTCAATCCTGCTCGCGAACGATTCTGATGTCGAACGAGATCCATTGACAATTGCGATCACTCGTGCGCCGAATCACGGGACTCTCGCGATCAATCTCGACGGAACTTACACCTACCGTCCTGGCGCTGGCTACTCGGGTAGCGACAGCTTTGAATATGTCGTCTCGGACGGGACTGCTTCCAGCTCGGCAGCTGTCGTGTCGTTGAATATCTCTGTGGTGGCTCCAGCCGCATTGGGCAATTTGAGTACGACGACTTCCAGCTTGAATTCCACCTCGAATGGATCAGGAGCGGCAGACGTAGGTTCGAAGACCACAAGCCAGGCGTCCAATGGAAAGTCTTCGGGCTCAACGTCATTGACTACTGGTGGCAGCCTGATCGCTCCGTCGCCCGGTGGATCGCTCTCCGGGTCTAACTCGCACGGTTCGGATACTGAGAACATTGCCTTCCACTTAAACACTCATGACGAGGATGGCATCGGCTTGTTCTTGGCTCGGCAGGGGCACGGTGTCGACGAGGTCACTCGCACCGCCCGAACTCCTCAATCGCTGGACGCAACTCGGCTAAGCTCGCGGTCTGGCGAGGTGGCGCTTGGATCATTGGACAGCCTGTTGACTGGCGGTCAATTGGCTCAGCTCAACGATCCGGCATCAAGCACGTTGACCCAGTTTCGAGTGATTCTGGCGTCGGAGGCGAATCAGAATGCGTTCGCCGAAGTGACACAATCGCTGCGGTCAGACTTTACCAATGAGCTGATTTTCGAGATCCCTGCGTTGGCGGGAGCATCTCTGACGGTCGGATATGTTGTGTGGATGCTGCGGGGCGGTCTGCTGATTACCAGTTTGCTGGCACAGGTGCCTGCGTGGAGTATCGTTGATCCGTTGGCGGTTCTGGACTCACTCGACAAGAGTGACGAAGACAATGAATCGATCGGATCGTTGGTGGAACAAGGTCAGTCAGAACTCGAACCCGTGATGTGATGTCACTCTGCAAGGAAGCCGAGAAAAGTGGAGCCCCCCCCATGTCGTTCTTCAAAAACATCAGCGTGCGAACACGTCTGTCACTGGCACTCACATGCATCGTGACGACTGCGATGACGCTGGCCATGATCCTCGGCGTTCTGCCTTCTGCGGAACAAGAGACGCTCAAAGGCCGCGCGAGTCTCGCTCAGACTCTCGGGTACGCGGCGTTGTTGCAGCTGAGCCAAGATCAAGCGCATGGGATCGAGGTGTTTCAAGAGTTGGTGGAGAAGACCGTCGAGCGCAATCCCGACCTGCTGTCTGCCGGATTTCGCCAGAATGACACATTGATCATGTCGGTCGGCGAACACCAGCTGTGGAAGTTGCTCGCAAACCAAAAGACTTCCACCGAGAGCCAGATTCAATTGCCACTGACCATGTCGAGCAACGAGATCTACGGGGTCATTGAACTGCGATTCCAGCCGATTCGCCGCGAAGGGCTGCTGGGAGTCATCTGGAATGCCTGGACGCCGATGATCCTGTTTATGGGAACGACCTGTTTCAGCCTGTTTTCGTATCTCCTCAAGAAGGTGTTGACGCAACTTGACTCCTCTCAAGCAGCAGTTCCTGGTCGCGTGCGTGAGGCGCTCGACTCCCTGGCGGAAGGTCTGCTCGTCATCAATCGACAGGGGCGAATCGCTCTGGCCAACAGCTCCTTTTCTGCGTTCGTCGGGAAGACACCGGAGAGCCTGCTCGGTGTCTCGGCGTCGAAGCTGCAATGGTTGACCGGTGGAGATGGCCCGTGGGTTCTGCCGTGGCAAGCAGCTCTGCAACAGGAGAAGCCACAAGCCAACGTGATGTTGCAGATGCGGGATCAGCAAGGCTCCGTTCGAACATTCATGGTCAACTGTTCTCCAGTCCTCGGGAACGGCGGCACTTACCGCGGTGTACTGGCGAGTTTTGACGACGTGACATTGCTGGAAGAGAAGAAGCGAGAGCTACATATCGCGAAAGAAGCGGCCGAGTCGGCCAACCAGGCGAAGAGCGATTTCCTGGCCAACATGAGCCACGAGATCCGTACGCCGATGAACGCCGTGCTAGGTTTCACAGATGTGTTGCGGCGCGGGATGGTGTCCTCGGTCGAACAACGGGATCGCTATCTGGACACCATTCATACGAATGGAACCCACCTGCTCGGACTGATCAACGACATCCTCGACCTGTCGAAGGTTGAAGCGGGTCACTTGGACCTGGAGTCGACCGAGACGCCGCTGCACAAGATGGCGTTCGAGGTCGTGGAGGTGCTGGGCGTCAAGGCTCGCGAGAAGGGGATCACGCTCAACTACGAGTCCGCTGGCAAGGTGCCGGACTTGATCCTCAGTGATCCGACCCGCTTGCGACAGATTCTGACCAACCTGCTCGGAAATGCGATCAAGTTTACGTCTCACGGAGGTGTTCGCCTGGTCTCGCGTGTCGTCAAGAATCGCAACCATCAGACTCTAGTGATCGACATCATCGACACCGGGATCGGCATGAAGCCGGAAACGCTCGGGCGGCTGTTTAACGCCTTCGTCCAGGCCGACAGCAGTACCACCCGCAAGTTTGGCGGGACCGGTCTCGGACTCGCCATCAGCCGCAAGTTCGCACTCGCGATGGAAGGTGACATCACCGTATGTAGCGAACTCGGGCAGGGCACGACGTTCACTGTCATGGTCCCGCTGCTCCCAGCGAAGGACGCCCGCTGGATCGATGCCGAGGCCGCTGGTCAGGAGTTCCGCAAGAACCGAGCCGCACGCGGCATCGATCCGTCTCAGCTGCGGTTGAAGGCAGCGAGAGTTCTCGTCGTGGATGATGGCGAGCCGAACCGTGAACTCATCTGTCTGGTCCTACGACGAGCCGGCCTCACCGTAGATGAGGCGGGCAACGGAGCCGAGGCACTCACAGCCATTGCGAAAGCCAAGTACGATGTTGTCCTGATGGATATGCAGATGCCCGTTAAGGACGGCTACACGGCGACAACAGAGCTGCGAGAGCAAGGCCATTCCATACCGGTCATCGCACTGACGGGTCACGCCATGAAGGGCGACGAAGAGAAGTGCCGAGCAGCCGGGTGTTCGGGATACCTGACCAAGCCCGTGAACATTGATGAGTTGCTGCAAACCGTGGCAGCCATTGTGGGGCGAGATGTGACTCGTCCGTTGCCAACTGGGGCAGCGACCGGACATCAGGCGGCGTCTCCCACAACGCCCGCCATCGGCGTATCGCTAACCTCTGGTCCGATCGATCGCATCGTCAACGCGGTTCGCGTGGTCCCGGTGAATGTCGCGCCATCTGTGCGTCACGAGGAAGCTTGCCCACTGGTCTCGACACTCCCGATGAACGACGCCGAGTTCCGGGAGATCGTCGTCCGGTTTATTGATCGACTCGACGTTCAGATTGAAAAGATGCGGGCCGCGCTGGCGGATAAAGATGCTCAAGAGCTGGCAAACCTGGCGCACTGGCTCAAGGGGGCGGGTGGAACCGTCGGCTTCGGTCTGCTCAGCACAGTGGGGAAAGATCTGGAAGTAACCGTAAAGTCCCGCGACTGGGCCGGTTCGGGCGACCTGCTCGATCAGCTGGAAGCACACGCGCGGCGAATCGTCGTGCCCGAGTTGTCCCTGGTGTGAAGCAGGGATTCGTCATGACCGGGAATCTCGGGACGAAACGTCGCGAAATCGCCACATGCCACACATTCACTATCCCGACCAGAACTCCTTGAGCTACATCTGATGTACAGGGCTTCAGCAGGAGCCTCGACTGGAGTCAAACATGATCACCGCGAATACCAGCCCCGCTCCCGTTTCGCACTCGACTTCCAGTCCGAAGGTCCGACCGTCGGGGGCCTCGCTGCAACGAGTTCTCGACACGAACGCGGCGAAGCGTTTGTCAGAGACGAAAAGCTCCCGCATCCTCATCGTCGATGACGAAGAGTTGAACGTGCGCATTGTGCGCAAGTACCTCACCGATGCGGGGTACACCAATTTTGTCACGACCTCCGACTCGACCGAGGCGATTGATCTGATTCGAAAAGAGCGACCCGATTTGGTCCTGCTCGATGTCATGATGCCCGAGGTCAGCGGCATCGACATCCTGCACCTGATGCACCTGGATGACCGCCTGCACCATATTCCCGTCGTGGTCCTGTCGGCGGCGACCGATCGCGACGTGAAGCACATCTGCCTGGAACTGGGAGTCTCCGACTTCCTGAGCAAGCCGATCGATCCGATTGAGTTATTGCCTCGCGTCCGCAACACCCTTCAGAACAAACAGTATCGCGATCAACTCGCCGTCCATGCTGAGAAGCTGGAGGACCAGGTCCGGCAGCGGACCGCCGAGCTAGCCGCCAGTCGCGAAGAGATCGTCCACTGTCTGGCCCGAGCGGCGGAGTACCGCGACGACGACACCGGGCACCACGTGATGCGAGTCGGCAAGTACGTGGGCGTCATCGCTCGCGAAATGAACTTCAACGAGTCGCGCGTTGAAGTCCTCGAACTCGCTGCCCAGCTGCACGACATTGGCAAGATCGGGATTCCCGACGCCGTCCTGCACAAGCCCGGCAAGCTCGATGACGAGGAACGAGCGACGATCAATACTCACTGTGCGATCGGCAAACAGATCATCCAGCCGCTGACTCCGCATGAGTGGGCGATTCTCAAGAGCCATACTCGCCTCGGCTCCAATCTGCTGCATGTCTCCAGTTCACCGCTGTTGATGCTTGCCTCGCGGATCGCGCAGACTCATCACGAACGTTACGACGGAACTGGCTACCCGCTCGGACTGAAGGGCGAGGACATCCCCATTGAAGGTCGCATGACAGCTGTCGCTGACGTGTACGATGCGCTGAGTACGAAGCGGGTGTACAAGCCCGCGTTCCCGCGAGAGAAGTGTTTCGAGATCATGACTGAGGGGCGCGGTACGCACTTCGATCCAGTGATCCTGGATGCGTTCTTCAGGCGTGCCGATGAGATCATCCGGGTGCAGATGGAATATATGGACCCGCACTGAATGGCAATGTCGCGGGATTCGCAGAAGCCCAGTGGTTGCAACCACTGGGCTTTTGTCATTTCACTCTTTCGCATTCTGTTGCTTCGCGTTCTCGAGCAAATACCGCATCAGATCGCGCGTGTCGGTCTCGTTCAGGAGTTCGCCAAAGTTCGCGGGCATGAGCGAAGTCTGCGACACAGTCTGCGACTCAATCTCGCTCTTGCTCAGCGAGAACTCCTTGCCCGCGCGGTCGGCAAAGAAGAACGTCTCCCCCTCGGTGCGGCGCGGCAATCCGAGCAGCACGAGCCCCTCAGTTGTCACAATCGTGGCCGAGCGAAACGCGGCGTCGACGTTGCGGTTGGGGGCCAGCATGTCCTCGAGCAGGCGGTCGAGTCCCCGCACGCCGATCCCGTCCAGTTGCGGCCCGATCTTCTGACCCTCGCCGCGCATCTGGTGGCAGGCGATGCAGTGCTTCTTAAACAGCTCCAGCCCGCGTGCCGACTGACCCGTGTTCGACACGCAGTCGGCCTTGCGAGCCGCGATCAGTTTGGCGGTGGCTTCGTCCTCGGACGGGAGGTTCTTGGTCAGCTCAGCGACAGCGGTGTTGAGTTCCGGGCTGTTGAGGGCCATCAGTCGCTGGGCAATCTCTGGACGGCGGAGCAGGTGGGCCGAGATGATCCCGCGCCGCACGAAGTCGATGCAAAGGGCTGCTCCGTCGGGCTGTTGGCAAAGCTGGGCCGCGAGGGCCGCTTGACCCGATTGAGGCACGCCGCGCAGGACGACTTCCAAATCCTCGGCATAGGTCTTGGCCTCGCCGGAAACGAGCGAGGCGAACAATCGTTCGCGCCGCGTGGCATCCCACAAGGCACTGGCCGCAGACGCCGCGAGTATCGACACACGCGGGTCTGAGGCACCCACTGCCATCGCGACTGCCGCTTGAGTCCGCGTCGAGAGACTCGCCGCCGGATCGCGGATGACAGTTCCCAACTGATCCGCTGCGGCGGTCACTTGATAACGACGAACCAGCTGGGCGATGGCAGCGAACGAGTTCTTGTCAGGGCGAGGGTTGAGTCCCACGATCGAGAATCGTCCGACCGCCAGCCAGGCGAACGAACCACGGTCATCGCCGTCGATGATCTCGATGTATCCGCGTCGGCCTTTCAGGTCTTCGAGTTTCCACTCCACGCGCTGAGCCAGGTCATTGCGAGGCGGCAGCGTCTCTCGCAGGATCTCGTTCGTCCCAGCGTCGCGCAGCCGCACCAGATTATTCGGCGGTGCAGGGCGGTCGGGCAGATCGTTGTGTCCGGCGATGAAGAAGCTGAGCGACTCGGGCAGGTCGAACGCATCGGACTGAATCACTCCGGTCTTCTGTTCGCCATGCGGCAAGCTGCCGAAGAACGGACTGGACTGGTCTCCATCGGCTGAAGGTCGTTGCTGATTCACGAAGACTTCTTCGGTGTCTAGTGACACGCCTCCCAAGGGGCGACTGAGCCAGCCGAGTTGGTTGCTGGGTAGCGATTTGAGCGTGGCGATACAGACATCGCTCACCCAGTCGCGCATGACAGCTGGCGGTTCGATCCCTCGCGCTCGCAAGCCTTCATCGAGTGCAGACAGTTCCGTCAGCGAATCAGTCGGTTTTTTTTGTGAGCGCTCTCGCAGCTGAGTGATCCAACCCGCCAGCTTCGGCTCGGGCAGCCGCTGGGCGATGAAGGTGGCGATCTTGAGCCGCTCGGCATCACTTGGCAGCGAGGTGGTATCGAGCGACACCAACAGTTCGGCCCCGGCATTGCTGCCGGTCGCCATGATGATTGGTAGAAACTCAGAGGGGTGAGCGATCACAAGAGCAGCGACACTCGGGTCAGTGGCCACGGACTCGACCGCCAAATGATTGCGGAGAGCGATCCGGACCGTGTGAACCAGCTGGGTGTCACGGGGGGCGGCCCTCTCCCAGACCTTCCAGAGAGGCTCCACGGACTTGGGGTCGGTGGGGTGCCGTCCCAGTGCATCCGCAGCGGCGCGACGCACCATCGCATGTTCATCGGTGAGGAGTTTCAGAACGGCGTCAGATTCGGAAGTTCGCCACCGAGTGCGTTCCGCGATCAGCCGCGCCAAATGGGTTCTCACTACAGGCGAGGGATCGTGCGTCAGGCGATCGCGAAGCGAATCGTCGAGGCCACCGCTCCGTTCCAACACCCACATTCCGCAGACTCGCAGTTCCGGAGACTCCGACTTCTTCATCGCGGATTGAACCGGACCGATGACCTCGCTGAACAACCGGAAGCGATCCGTGATCTCGTGCGTCGCTAAGGTGCGAACCGTAATGTTCGGGTTGGCAAGTGACTCAATGAGTGCGGGTAGCGTCGCGGTTCGCAAGTTCACCGGATTCGGCGGCAAGGCTCCCTCACCGGTGTAGACGATGCGCCACACGCGACCCTTCTCCCGGTCGCGACGCGGATTGTTGAGCGGAACCTCATAGTGGCCAATCACCGCGTTGTAGAAGTCGGCCACATACAGCGCTCCGTCCGGGCCCAGCTTCACATCGACAGGGCGGAACCAGCCATCATCGCAGGTGATGAAGTCGGGTTGGGAATTCACGAGCAGTGTTGATCCGTGCGTGTCGAGCTTGTCGCGGTGGACTTGCCCATTGACCGGGTTGCACAGGTACAAGCACTCTTGATACTCCGCTGGGAACTGAGGGGCCTGATACCACGCGACACCGCAGATGCCGGTCGAGCCGTGGCTGTGGTCGATCATGTCGGGGCCGTAGCCGAGGCCATCGTGCGGCTTACCGAAGCTGGAGTAATAGGCCCCCTTCAGCAGCATCGTCAGCGGCATCGAGTGGCAGTCGGCGTCGAACGCATTTCCCCAATGATCGAAACAGAGGCCGAACGGATTCACCTGGCCCCAAGTGAACTGCTGGATCGCGGAGCCGTCCGCCTTGAAGCGAAAGGTATTCCCGGAGTTCAGGATCAACGACTGTCCATTGCGTCCCGTGATGTTCGAAGTATTACGAAAGCCGTGGGTCGCATAGACCCAGCCATCGATCCACCTCGTAAACGACGAGGCCATCCCGTGGGTATCGAGGTTCCCGATCTTGCCATACAGCACCTCCTGGTCATCGGACTGACCATCGCCGTTGCGGTCATAGTACCGCACGATGTTCGGAATGCTGAAGACGATGGCACCATCCCTGGTCGGCACATTTCCGATCGGGATGTTCAGTCCGCCGACGAAGGTCGACACCTTCGAGGGCTTGCCGTCCGGCCCGATCCCCTCGACGACAGCCAGCGTGTCGCGCGGTGCAGGCGAAGAGGGTCCGTCGAATCGCTCTTCACGAGGCTCGACGCCATCGCCTTGCGCGGGGTAGGGGTACTCCACCGAACTCGTAATATAGAGCCGCCCCGCCGCATCGAAGTTCAGATTCATCGGCTGCCCAATGAGTGGCTCCGAGACAACCAGTTGGATCTCAAATCCCGGTGGCAAGTGGAACATGGCCCGCTGCTGCTCGGGGGGCAGCGGGTCGGTTTCGACAACGAGAGGAGTCGCCTGCGCCACTTCGGCCAAGAGCAAGAAACAGCTGCCGAGAATCCAAACAGATCGGGCCAATGATTGCATCGCGTACGTTCCCCGAGGGTTGAAGCTGGAAATCGGACAGGTAAAACACAGCGTAACAGGCTGCGGCGAGACGGTCGACCTCACGCGGATCTGTAAGTGACGGAGCCTCCCAGTGCGTGTCAATCTTACCTAGTGTGACAAAGCCATCAGACTTGCCTGATGGCCCAGATTGTTCTTGTTTGTTGGTTTCTCACGGGTAACATGGGCCACGTGAAGTGGTTTCGGAGAGAGTGTTTGAAATTCTCGCCTGACTGGCTTCGTTCAAGTTTTTTCGTGAAGACACGGAGGTTATGATGGTGCAACACTCAACTGTTGGAGTTCCTGAAGGGTTTGAAGCCCAAATGGAAGATGACTGCCAGTACGCGGAACCGGGTTATAGTTTGTGTCCGCCGTATTTTGTGGAGTCCGAGGTGTCCCAGACCTTGCGAGGCACACCGGGAGTGCATGTCGAATCGTTGTCGGTTCACCGCATCGACGGCGGTGTCTGCTTGCACGGCGTGATTGAAATCGACGACCCTTCGACCGATGTCGAAGATGTGATCCGTCGAGCGTTGTCGATCGAGCATGTGATGAACCGCATGGTGGTCAAGTATGGCCCCTCAGCCGTGTGCCCGATCAGTGAATCGGATTCATCGTTCATGTGGGGGTAGAGGCAGGATTCATCACGTGTGGATATCGACGGGGAGTGATGCGGACGGTTGAGTCGTCTCCTCGGACACGTACGCCACATGGGGATGACTCTTTCGATACCACATGATGAACGGGTAAATCAACGGTCCTGTGGCCATCATGCACAGGGGGATTCCCAAAACCTTCCAGGCGGCACCGTCTAATACCTGGAAGGTCAGGTTGGTTCCGATGCACAGCAGTGGCAGACTCGCCAACACAATGGCCACGCCCCAGCCGCCGGGGATCTTGAACGGCCTCTCAAGATCGGGCTCGCGCCACCTCAGCACGAGAAACGAAATCAGTTCCATCGAGACCTTGCCGGTGTACAACGTCACGTCGGCTTTGGCGACCTCTTCGAAGTCATTAAAAATCATTACGATGATCGAGTAGATCACCCCGCACACCAGCAACGACACCACGGGAGCTCCGTGAATGTTGAGCCGGGTCATCGCCTGTGGCAGGTAGCCATCGCGGGACATCACGAAGGGGACGCGGCTGTAGACGAGGACCAACCCGGAGTACAAACCGATTCCAGTCAGCATTCCCATCGCACTCAGCGGATATGCCAACCACGGGCCGACCAGTTTATTAGCCATTACGCTCCACGCCCCAGTGGTCCACTCGATCCCCTGACTGCCAAAATAAAGCAATCCGACGAGTGCGGGCAGACCATAGACAGCTGTGATCAGAACGATGGCGAAGAAAAGGGCGCGCGGGTAATCCCGCTTTGGATTGTGCATCTCTCCCGCACATGTCGAGACGGCATCCCACCCTTGATAGTTCCACAGAATGATCGGGAGAGACAAGGCCAGAGCCGAGACCAGGGTAGTCCCCTCATTCAGAAAGGGACTGACCGCGCTGTGGGGAAACCCCTGAGTCAGCCCGCAAAAAAGTCCCCATCCCACGAGAATCGCGAAGGGAGACAGAATGAGCACTGCGAGTCCCTTCGCGAAGTTCCCGATCGTGCGCGCCCCACGCAGGTTCAGCAATACAAAGGCCCAGATCATCGTCAGCATGACCACTTTGCGCGCCCAGAAGCTACCGCCTTCCCCTTTATCGAAGATCGGGAAGAAAAACGACAAGTAATCACAAAATAGAGCTGGGCAGATGCCGACATCGACAAAGGTAAACATCCACGCCCACCACCCCTGGCAGAAGGCCGGGAACTGGCCGAGTGCCCGTTTCGACCAGACGTAATATCCGCCCTCTTCGGGAATCGCGGTGCCCAGCTCAGCTGCAACAAACGCCACCGGAGCGCTGTACAGCAGCGGGATGATCAAGACCAGCAGCATCGCCAGTCCTGGCCCATCCGCGAGAACCGACTCCAGCCCATAAGGCCCGCCCGAGACGTTAAAGAAAATGATGCTGACGATCGCCGTGAGAGTCAGGGAGCGTTTCACGAGCGGGGATTCCTTCCAGGACGGCGTGTATTTTGAGACGTGCCTCGGGGTGAGCCAGTAAGCTTGCGAGCCGGATTTTGATCTCAAACGCCGTCGGATGCAACCGGTCGCGCTCCGCTTCGAAGACTCCGCGTCGCGGCCAAACGGTTTTGAACTTGTGCGAAAGTTCTGATAGTGTCACTTCCGCGTTTAGCCGCGACGCGCAGTCTTCGAAGCGGAGCGATGTGCGAGAATTCCCGGAGCGTCCCATGATTGCCGGATACCACATCATCTTCGGGATGTACGGTGTCTGGCTTCCAAACGATCCACGCGGCTCGTGGTCCGATTTCGTCGGATCGTGGGAACTCGCTCGATTCGGTCCGGCCACGAAGACCACTGAAACACGGTCTGTCGCGTACCGCCCGCATGACCATGCACTGCGGCTGGCCGCCAAGAATGCTCTTCAACGCCCGGCGGTGAAACTCAGCGGGCTTCAGGCTCGCGCGGTGGGACGGGGATTTGCGACGTACGTTCAAAAATCGGGGTTGGCAGTGTGGGCGTGTGCGATACTGCCCGACCATGTGCATCTGGTCGTAGGGCGACTTGAGATGAAGGTTGAGTCGCTGGTGATTCAACTGAAAGGAAGTGCCAGCGAACAACTGGTCAAGGAGGAACTTCATCCGTTTCAGGCTCAGCGGGACGATCAAGGGCGACCGCACAAATGCTTTGCACGCGGGGAATGGAAGGTCTATCTCGGCGTGGATGATGTTCCGCGAGCGATACGATACGTCGAATTGAATCCGGAGAAGGAACGCTTGCCGCGTCAGAAGTGGGGCTTTGTGAGTGCGGTGTATTGACGCACAGCGCTCCGCTTCGAAGACTACGCGTCGCGGCTAAACATCACATCAGTTCGCGGATCGGCAGCGGATCACTGACGAGATGCGTCGGTCGGCCGAGCGGGGTGTAGAGGATTTGATCGGGGTCGATGCCGAGTTTGGTATAGACTGTCGAGACGAAATTCTCGGGCGATAGCACGCGGTCCACAGCTGAGTAGCCCGCGCGGTCGGTGGCTCCGACGATGGTCCCGCCGGGTGTTCCCGCTCCGGCCATCATCACGCTCATCGCGTTGGCCCAGTGGTCGCGACCTGCGCCGGGGTTGATCTTGGGCGTGCGGCCGAACTCGCCGAGGACCAGCACCAGCGTGCTGTCGAGCATGCCGCGTTGCTCCAGATCCTCGATCAACGTGGCGATCGAATTCTCAAACTTTGGTAACCGGTTCCGCAGAGCGTTAAACAGGTCGCCGTGGTGGTCCCAGCCGCCTTCATTCAGCGTAATGAACGGAACGCCCGCTTCTACCAACCGACGAGCCAGCAGCACGCGCTGGCCGAATGAATCGCGGCCATAGCGGTCGCGCGTGGCGGCGTCTTCGGCATGGATGTCGAACGCCTTTTGTGCGAGTGGCGAGGAGACGAGGTCGTAGCCCTGCTGATAATACTCATCGAGTGTCACTGCCGGGTCAGCTGCGGATTTTTCGTGGATGCGAGGCAGGCGGTCGATCTGGGTGCGGAGTTCGCGGCGGTGGGCAAAGCGGTCGTCCTTGATCGCGGAGGGCAGGGCGACATCGCGGACGCGGAAGCCCCCACTGTTGGGGTCATCGGGTACGACGAACGGAGCGTACTGCGCCCCGAGAAAATTCGGCCCACCGGAGCGCGTCATGGACGGCATGGAGAAGTAAGCAGGCAATCCGTCTTGATTCCCCCGGACGTAGGACGTCACCGCCCCCATACTGGGATGAAAGCTGACAAACGCACCGCAGCCGACCGGGATGCGCGGTGGAGCGCCGGTCATCATGTAGTGGTTACCCGCCCCGTGGTTTCCCTGCTCATGGCGGATCGAGCGGATGACGGCGAACTTGTCCGAGATGCTCGCCAGCCGGGTCATGTGTTCCGAGAACTGCACGCCGGGGACCTTGGTCGCGATGGCATTGAACTCGCCGCGGACCTCGCTGGGGGAGTCGGGCTTGGGGTCGAAGGTCTCGTAATGCGTCGGGCCACCGTCCAGCCAGATCAGAATACAGCTCTTCGCTTTCGCCCCCGCCGCGACCGCATCGCCCGCGAACGCCCGCATCTGGAGCAGCTGGGAAAAGCTCGCTCCGACGAACCCCGCAATGCCGAGTTGTAGGCAAGAGCGGCGCGAGAGGCCGTTGCAGTTCGCGTATGTCATCATGATTCGCTCTCGTTGGTTGCGTTCAAAGCCCCGGGGTTGCAACCCCGGGGCTTTCATGTGGCGTGTTCAATCCTTGAACACGAACTCCGGTGTGTTCAACAGTGCCCACAGCAGGTCTTCGCCGGCTCCGCGCCGATTGGCGATCTTCTCGAACAGTTCCACGCCGATGCGGGTCTCCTCGGCATCGGGCAGGCGGCTGTAGCAGGCGAGGTACAACTCCTCGACGATCTGGGGCGGCGTGAGCATGCTCTCGGCCATGACGTGTGGCAGACTGCCATCGCTCATTAGCTTGTTGGCGATCTGATTCGAGTTCATCAGGTGCAGAGCCTGGACCACGGTGGTCTCACTGGTCCGCTCGCAGGGAGGATCTTGATTCGGGTCAGGGCGTCCAAACGTGTCGAGTGACAGCGAATCGATGCGGTGAGTCCAGATCTCCTTGGAGAGAGAACCGGGGGCCATCGCCTCGAAATTGTCGGGCTGCCTGGAGAGACGGGAGACCGAGTCAACGAGTACCTCCCCCCGCAGTCGCTGACGATAATGCCGGGAGAAGTTACGAGTATCGGCGATGTTACGGTCGGTCGGGACGGAACTGAGTCCGTACGCCGACGAGGTCGCGATGCGGCGGATCAGCTGTTTGACGTTGAAGCCATTGTCCGCAAAGTCTTGTCCCAGAGCGGCGAGCAGCGCGGGATTCGAGGCGGGATTGGTGGCCCGCAAGTCGTCGACCGGTTCGACGAGCCCGCGTCCCATCAGATCGGCCCACACGCGGTTCGACATCGTCTGAGCGAAGAAGGGATTCTCTTTCGAGGTGATCCAAGCGGCCAGTGAGACGCGCGGGTCGCCGCCTTCGGGAATCGCGGGTGCGGTGCCGAACAGCGGCTTCGGTGGCAGTACCTCGCCGGTGATCGGATGCGTGACCTGCCCGCTGGTGCCCGTGAAGATGAACTCCTCCGAACCCGAGATTGGGGCCGAGATGCCGGTCCCCTTGCGACCGATCTTGGCGAAGTACGCTCCGAAGCTGTAGTAGTCGGCCTGGCTGTACGACTCGAACGGGTGCTGGTGGCACTTGGCACACTCCAGCCGAATCCCGAGGAACAGCTGGCTGGTGATGGTGGTCAGCTCGTCGGGCTGACGGCGATCTCGATAATAAGTGGTATTGCCGTTGCGGAAGGTGCTGCCCTGAGCGGTCAGCAACTCGCGGACGAACTGGTCGTACGGCTTATTCTTGCGGAAGTTGTCGCGAATCCACAGATCATAATTCCGCGTGGCCTTGATCCCGACATGGTAGGGGTTGGGACGCAGCAGATCGGCCCACTTGTTGGCCCAATTCTCGGCGTACTCGGGTCGGGCGAGGAGTTCGTCAACGAGTCGATCCCGTTTGTCGGCAGAGGCATCGTTGAGGAATCGCCGGGCCTCGTCCACCGTCGGCAACTGGCCGATGATGTCGACATAGACCCGCCGCAGATACTTCTCGTCGGAAGCCAAGGCGGACGGAGTCACACGCAGCCGCTCCCAGCCGGAAGCGACATGGTCATCGATAAAGTTCCGGCGGGGGAATGCGGCGACCAAGGCGGGGTCGAAGTCACCGGTCAGCGGAACAGCAACACGGTGGACGGCGAACCGTCCTTGATAGCGGGCCATGATGGCCGCCTCGCCCATGATCCCGGTCGCGGTGGTCAGACCGCGCGGGTCGACCCCAATGACGCCCGCTTCGTTGCTTTGATACGTCGAGAGTGCGGTTACGTCTCGCGTTGTGCCATCGGCATAGTGAGCAGTCACTGCCAGTTGCTGCGAGGTTCCACCGGTCATAATCCGGCCAGCGGGTTCGACGGTCACGTTGGTCAGGGCTGGGGATTCAGGCTGGCGGCGAGGAGTGCCAGCTGTGATCCAATCTCGCAGTAACTGATACTCCGGCCCCGTTGTTGCCAGTCGCACGCCGCCACCATGTGGCACCTGCCCGGCAGGTTTGCGGAGCAGCAGGCTAGCCGCCGGATTACTGGGAACCAAGCGTCGACCGCGAGCCTCCTTGGTCAGTGAATCGAAATCGAAGTCCGAATCGAAACCGAGCAGCGACAGCTGGAACCCATTCTGCCCACGCGCCTTTCCGTGACAAGGCCCCGTGTTGCAGCCCGAGTGGTTGAGAATCGGCTGGATGTCGCGCTGGAAGTCGATCGGGCGGGGAGCGAGGTCGCCGACCTCCACGAGTTGGGTGGTGCGTTGGTCGCCGACCTGAACCGAGATATTCGCCCGTCCCGTGCCGGTCGCCGTGACCACTCCCCGGTCGTTGACGGTTGCGATCCCCAGATTGTCGGAGGAGTAGTTGGCCGCGCGGGTCTCGTCCTGAATCTGCCCGGTTGTTTCGAGTGAGACAAGCAGTTGTTGTCTCTGCCGGTCGGCGTTCAGCGACACCGTCTCGGGCCAGATGTGCAGTCCGTCAGCGGCCTGAGCGTGCGTGCCGCCCAGCAAAAGGGTCACCAAAATGGCGAGGGACCAGCGAATGGGCAGGGCCTTTCGGGAGCGGACGAGCGCCAGGGCTGTCAGGCGGCAGGTGGGCGAATCGGTGGGATCGACGACACATTAGTTTAGCTTGATCGGTTCAGCGGAGGCAATCTCGCTGGGGAAAGTACGAGAGAAATGCGGGATGCGCTTTGAAACTGAGTCGTGTGCGTTGCAGAGACTCGCTCCGCTGCGAAGACTCCGCGTCGCGGCTAAACGGGGGTTTATTGCGAGACTCGCGTTACGGCTCTTCGGTGCCCAGAACGACCAGACTGGATATCGTCGTGAGTGTTCCGGCGAGCAGCCACCAGGTCGGCGGCTCGTGGAACATGAGGACGCCCATCAGTCCGCCCATGGCGGCCTGGCTCGCGTTGATGAGGTTCACCCGCACCACGGGCAGGTGACGCAGTGCCTCGGACACAGCGAAGAACCCGATGGCGTTCAAGATCCCCGCTGTCAATAAGGAGGCATAGCCCCCTCGGTCCAGCACCTGTGTCAGTGGCACCCAACCTTGATGAGCAATCGCGATGAGAACCGGGCACATCCCGACCGTGGCCGAATAGCCGAGGACCACCGAGATCGGAATGCCGTGCCGGATCGAGCGCCTCACCACGACTCCCGAGATCGCAAAGCCGATCCCGCTCCCCAAGGCTGCAGCTGCGCCGAGGGCGGTGTCCTGCCAGCTCATCTGTGAGGACGCCGAGGCGGCGCGCGTCCCCTGACTGAGCAACACCACTGCCAGCATCAGTAGTCCCATCGCAATGACCATGCGAGGGCGAATTGGGTCGCGCAAGACGATCCGTCCGAGGACCGCACTGGCGGAGATCAGCGACGCGAAGCAGAGCGGCACCGACAGTGCCAAGCCGGCCCGGCTGAGCCCGTACTGGAACAGCACGTTGCCGCAGAATTGCATCAACAATCCATTGGCGATCAGCGTGAGCAGGATATCGCGCGGCGGCACGACCGAGACGCCGCGCCGCGCGAGATTGAGCATCAAAAAGCATCCCGCGACCGCCGTCGGCATGACCTTCCACGAGGCGACCCACATGGCCCAATCGAGGTCGGTCCGCACCGCGACCTGCCGCAGACCCACGTTGGTGAAGCTGTAGCAGAGAGCGGCAAAGCTGCCGAGGAGCAGGCCCTGGTAAGCCGGGGGATAGGCCGCCCACCGCTCGCGCCAGCTCATCGGGCGAGGCTCGGCGGTTCCCGAACCCGGGGTGTCGGTCATGCGTCCGCCTTGGTGAAATTCGGGAGGTGGGCCGAACCTCCGTGGCGATCACGACCGAGCAGCGTGCGAGTCACTAGAAAAAGTCTCCGTCGAACTGGAGATCGTCTTCCGTCAGCATCTCCATCCCCTTCTGTTTCAGGACGGTGATCGCCTGGTCGATGTTGTCCGCGTGGATGGCCACCGCGCGGCGTCCACTGCGAACCTGCGGGATGCTGTAGATGTAGTGTACGTTGATTTCGGCACTCATCAGCGTTTGCAGGACTTCTGTGAACGGCTGGCTGGTTTCTGGCAGCTGAACACCGATGATATCGGTTTCCGTGAACGAGTGGCCACCCAGGGTGAGTACCTCTCGCGCGTGATCGACATGGTCAACCAGCAGCCGGGCAACGGCGAAATCGACGGAGTCGACGACACTCAGGCTAGCCACTCGCAGGTCGTGCCGCTCCAGCTTCCGCAGCAGTTCATGCAGCTTGCCGACGCGGTTGGCCATGAAGACGCAGAACTGATGCAGGCAGGGCCATTCCTGGCCACGCATCGTCTGCGGCTCGATGTTGTTCTCGTCATTGTCGCTGAATCCGTCTGGCATCCGTTTCCCTCCCGAGGCATCCGTGGTAGCTTCCGTTCTCGCGCGGGTGGGTCGCGGGATGCCTTGCCGCATCTCTTCGCACCGCCAGCGTCATCTGAGTCTTGGATTACCTGGCACGTAGTGTAGGGCATGGAGAATCCGAGGGTCAAACTGAGTTTCCGAGAGACCGCCAGAGGCGGGCGAGCCAGAGGGTGTCAGCCCCTGGACTCATTCGACATCCGCCAGACTCCGGGGGCTGACGCCGCCCGGCTCGCCAGAAGACAACAATGATCCGCACGTTTTTGTTCGACATGGGCAATGTTCTGACCCGGTTCTCGCATGCCACGATGTGCCAGCAGATTGGCCTATTGTGCGATTTGAGCGGCGAGGCGACTCACGCGCTGCTGATCGATTCGGGCCTGCAATGGGAATTTGAACGCGGTCGAATCACCGAGGAGGAGTTCCGGGACCAGCTTTCGGAACTGGTGAGGAAGCCGCTCGACCTGGATGGGTTGAGGCGGGCCTCATCCGATATCTTCGATCCGATCACGGAGATGAAGCCGATCATTCGCAGCCTGAAGGAGCAAGGGTATCGGCTGGTGCTGTTGTCCAACACGACGGTGTCGCACTTCGACTGGATCCAGGGGCGGTACGACTTTCTGCTCCCGTTCGATCATTGCATCGTGTCGTTCGAGGCCGGGGCCATGAAGCCCGATCCGCCGATCTACGAGGCAGCGCTGCAGGCGATCCACTGCGACCCCGGCGAGGCGTTCTACACCGACGACATTCCCGAGTACGTGGTGAAGGGGCGCGAGTACGGGTTCCAGGCGGAAGTATTCACCGGCCCGGAGGATTTGCTGCGGCACTTGGCCGCACGCGGGATTCGAGTGTAGCGGGAGAGAACGCTCTCCGTGAGGCACGTTTCCGACGTGCCCGTGCTTCGATGCGTGGCGAGATTCCCCGAGGAGGAAGGCCGCAAAAAACTCAAAAAACGCAAAAGGGGGACTCTTCCTTTTGCGTTTCTTGAGTTTTTTGCGGCCATCACTCCTCGACAACCTCGTCCTGGCTGCGGAACACAAGTCGCGGAGCGATGTCACCTACGAACTGCGAAGACCAGCCGGTACTCAGGACACTCGCCCCTCGGTTGGCTGGGGCATGGGCACGTCGGAAACGTGCCCCACGTTGAACGGACTGGCCACTCGTTCGCCATCTCCGCTAGGATTCACTCGACGGAATCGGGCACCACAATGACCTCAGCGTCTGGGAGGGAGAGCGGCATGTCGAAAGCCTGGTACTACGAAGTCATGGGATCGGAACTCGGGCCGATCAGCTCCGCCGATCTGATCGATAGAGCCAAGCGTGGGCAGATTCAGCCCGACACGCGGGTCCGCTCCGGTCCCGAGGGGAAGTGGCAGTTTGCCGAGCGCGTGAAGGGGTTATTCCCGGCTCCGCCCGCTCCCGCGAAGCCGGTGGTTGTGCAAGTCCCACCGCCGCCAGTTCCACGCTCTGAGACGATTCCCTTGGCAGGCAGTCGGGACCATACCGGGGATAATGACAGAACCTACCACTTCACCGGAGACTCCTCGCACAGCCCGGCATCCCTATTTGCACCGAAAGCAGATCCCGAGGCCGAAGAGTACGACTTCTTCCAGTTCATCGGTTTCAGTCAAGCCATCACGCCCCAGCTCCATGACGTATTGCTGGCCTATGCCCGAACACACCAGCTGAGCCTGACGCAAGTCACCCGGCGGGCCTTAGCCGAGTTTCTGGGACGCAAGGACCTGGCGGAAGAGGCTCCCACCCCAGAGAAACCGCCCAACTCGGTCTCCGTCGACCACAACGCATCGCTTAGTGGATAGTACTTCACGCGAACTGGAATGAGTCATAGATGCCCCTCGCCAGAGGGCGGACACGCGAGCTGATTCGCCCACTTTCTGGCGAAATGTGGCTACGTCGGTGAGGCCGATCAGTGAGCGTTCCCGTGGAAGATGGTTCGGTTGATCCAGTCATTCCGGAACACTCGCTGCGGATCAAGCGACTGGCACACCTGGCGGAACTCGGGCAGACGGGGATAAAGATCGACGACCTGCTCGGGTGTCAGCGGACAATGCTTTCCCCAGTGCGGGCGGCCACCAAACATCGCTGACAGGCAGTTCGACAGGCACTTTGCAAACCAGAAGAACCCCTCGCGCTGCGTCGGGTGGGCATAGCTGGTGAAACTGATGGCGTAATACGGTTCGTCATCACTGCTGGCCATGGAGAGCAGGGTGTCGTCCGGCAGAACCTTGCGGATGCAGACGAGATAGTTATAGATGAACTTCCCTGCTCCGGATTCGAGTTCCGCCAGCAATCCGAGCGATGACAAGCGGCTGCGGGTGGTTTCGCTCAAGGCGGCCGCCTCCCCGGCGAAATGCCTCAACAGCTCTTGCGAGAAGGCCAGCGACTCGGCCAGCACGGAGCGCTTCACGAACACTTCGATCTCGATATGCCGAAACAGCTCGTGTTCCATGACGAGTATTCTGTCGGACTGATCGACGACCTTCCAGCCGCGAATCACCGTCCAAGGGAGCAGGTGTCGGAAGAAGGTCCGGATCGCCCAGCGGCGATGAAGCACCCGCTCCATCAGCAAAATCACAAGGTGCATCCCGATGTCGAATGCCAGAAAGCAATACAAGCCATACAGCCAGGCGAGAGCGCTACGGGGAGCGTCCACTTCCCGACGATGCTGGCCCAGATAGTTCCACGACCACGGCAGTAGATAGAACTGTTGCAGAGGCGTGTTGACCTCTGCTCGCAAAACCTCCTCGAGTGTGGCGTGGCGAGCGAAACACTCTTCGACGTGGTATTGCGGTCGCGCCCAGAACCCGACGCTGAGAATCACTCCGACCGAACCCAGTGAGCAGCGAGCCGCCCGCAGTTCCGGTCCCTCGTTGATCGTGCGGATCATGGGTTCGCCAGTGACCGGGTCGTAGATCGCGATCCGCACTTCGTCCATGTAATGCGACAAGCTGTGCCTGCCCGATCCGTGAGTCCCCGTGGAGACGGCCCCGGCGATGGCCTGCTCGGTGATCAATCCCAGGGAAGGCGTCGTGAGGCCCTTCTGTTCTAAGTCCACTAATAGCTTCTTGATCTGGCAACCGGCACCGGCGCGAGCCCAGACGCGGTCTTGCCGCTGCTCAGTGTCGACTTGGTTGAGGTGCCGCAGATCCAGCAACACCTCATCACTGCGGGCCACCTCGCTCCACGAGTGCAAACGACCGACCACCTTGATCCGCTGTCCCCGATGCCGAGAGAGGATCTCCAGGACTTCCGCCTCGGAGTGTGGGGTGTACTGGTGCGTAGGTTGAAAGGTGAGGTTGCCTCCGAAGTTCTGGATCATGAGTTGCTCCTTGCTCGGAAATCACCACCTGCCCGAGAAAGCCCACCGGTTGCAACCGGTGGGCTTTTGGGACTGTCACCCCTCAATTCACCACATTCCTCGCGGGCTTGCCGAGCAGTACGCCTCGGCAGTTCTGGCTGCCCTTGATCCGCATATCGTCGAGGCCCTCCTCCGCGTAGAAGGCCGAGTGCGGGTTGAGGATGATGCGGTCGTGGGCCAGAGTGCCGGGGGTCCGCCACGCGGCGATGAGCGGATCATTCTCGGCGGGCGGTTCCACTTCGAGAACATCGATCGCCGCCCCGCGCAGGTGTTCCGATTCGATGGCTGCCTGGACCGCATAGACATCGACGCAGCCGCCTCGCGCGGTGTTCACGAGGTACGCCCCCTTGGGCAGCATGGCGATCGTCTTGGCGTTGAGGATGTGCTGCGTCTCAGCGGTCCGGGGGCAGTGGACGCTGACAGCTGTCACGCGGGGCAGCATCTCTTCCAGTGTGTCACAGCGGGTGATGCCGATGGCCTTGTCCGTCCCGTCCGCAGCGTAGGGGTCGTAGAACAAGACGTTCAGTCCCAAAGCCTTGGCACGCAGAGCGGTCGCGGTGCCGATGCGGCCCAAGCCGATCAGCCCGATCGTCTGGCCACGCAGCCGGTGCAGCGGGCGGACCTGCTCGTAAATCCATGAGCCCTGCTCGTGTTGCAGGCGACTGTTCATGTAGTGAACGCCACGCATCAGCGTCAGCAGCATGGCGATGGCCGAGTCGGCGACCTCTTCGGTCCCATAGTCAGGGACGTTCGCGACCGCGATGCCCCGCTCCCGCGCTGCGGCTCGGTCGACGTTGTCGAAACCGACCCCGCAGCGGACGATCAGTTTGCACTTGTTGAGGCGTTCGATCGTTTGTCGCGTGATCGAGATGAAGTGGTAGAGCATGATCGCATCCGCCTCTTCGATTTTGCCGACGAGGTCTGCTTCACTGAAGGCATTGAGCGCGACCACATCAGCGATGTCCCCGAGGATTCGCTCTTCGTGGGTGAGAGGCGGATGGATGAAATCGGTGACGACAACGAGCGGACGCGACATGGCGGGTGGGTCCAGGGTGGCTCAAGATTTCGGTGGAACGCATGGAGTCAGACAAGTGGCTCCGCAGACGACAGACTCGGAGGTTCCAGGAACCGCGTCAAGCGTAACGCCTGCCCTTCTCTCATTCTGGAGAGCGACCTCGCCAGCCGCACTTGTTGGTGAGTTGTGATTCTGGAATACTCTATAACCACTCTTGTGGGCTCTTCGGCCAGCTGTGCATGAGGCAGGAGAACCGATGGCGAATGACGACACTGTGGGGCAGCGAATCGTGCCTGATGGACAACGCCCGAGGGCGAATCAACAGGTCTTGTGGTGGAGCCGCTCCGGGCGAGACTACTCGCGAGATCGTATTCTGCGGCAAGCCTTCACTCAGTTGGGCTGGCAGATTCAGGATTTTTCTCCGTTCCTGAGTTTTGCTGGCGACTGGCAAGCGTGGCTTCAGAGAATTGAGAAGCCGGATGTCGTCTGGGTTCCCTGCTTTCGCCATCGTGACGCAGCGGCAGCGGCTCGCTGGGCGAAATATCGGCAGGTTCCTATCGTGTTTGACCCGCTGATTAGTGCTTATGACAAAGTCGTGCATGAGCAGGAACGCGTGGAGAAGGATTCCAAAGTGGCGCGCCGGATGCTGGCCCGAGAATCCGCTCTGATGCAATGCTTCGATGTCGTAGTGGCCGATACGCAGTGCCATGCCGATTACTTTTCGAACGACTTTGGACTGAATCCGGATAGGGTCGGTGTCATTCCCGTGGGTGCCGAACCGGGGCTGTTTGTCCCGCAGCCGTGGGGGCCAGTGTCGTCACGGATTCGTGTGTTATTCTACGGGAGCTTTATTGGATTGCAGGGGCCCGAGATTATTGCGGCAGCTGCGAGACTGGTTCCAGAGGTGGATTGGCATTTCATTGGGGACGGCCCCCTGAAGCCTCAGTGCCAGGAGTTATGCAGCGGTCTCCATCATGTGACATTCACTCCGTGGATTCCTTATGAGCAGTTGCCGTCTCAGATCGGTGCAGCTGACATCTTGTTAGGAGTCTTTGGAACCTCCCAGAAGGCCAGCCGGGTGATTCCGAATAAGGTCTATCAGTCGCTCGCGTGTGGCCGGGTGGTGGTGACTCGGGTGTCGGATGCTTATCCGGAGGCACTCCTCACTGCGACAGCTCCAGCGACGGGTATGCAATTCATTCCTGCGGGGTCTGCCGAGGCTCTGGCGGACGTTGTTCGCCGGTTGGCGAGCGCGCGGTCAGAGTTGCCGAAGTGGGGGAGTCTGGCGAGGCAAAGTTATGAACAGTATTTTAATCCAGATTCAATTGTCTGTTGCCTGAATGCTCTTCTCGCTCGCGTGATGTCGAAGCCCGGTGGTTGAGGCTGCGGCAGTATCGACACCGCAGGATTGCGGAGTGGAGGGCATCCAAGATGGGGCAAGCCGTGAAGGATTTTCACGAGGCGTTTCTCCAGGTTCTGCCCCCTCTCCCCCACACTCGGCGACCCTTTCAGTGAGGACTCCACTGAGGGGAGAGGGCCGGGGGTGAGGGGGCTTGAACGAGCGATGTGGCCCCCTCACCCCAACCCTCTCCCCCGCAAAACGCACTGTCCGAAAGTCACGTCGCTCGCGGGGGAGAGGGGGCCGGAAGCGCGCTGGCTGCCTCGCGAGCGTGATCCCTGAGAAATCCTTCACGGCCTTGCCGTAGGAGGCAGCAGGAAAGGCTAATGCCGGGACTCCAGCCCGGCATCTCACCTCTTGCGTTTTCCGTGCTTGAGTTCTAACTCGTAGAGCTTGGCCTCTTTGAGGAACGCATATAAGGCGTTAATTGTGCTCCCGATGAACCCTCGGATACCGTTGCAGAAGCTGCGCCTTAGAATATAGGACCGTAAGAACGTTAATGGGAATGCCATTAATAATGCGATGAGTGAAAAGCGGCGACCGCCGTCGAAACGCTCCTGAGCCTTGAGGGTGGAATAGGTGTCGTTCTTGAGCAACTTTGTCGAGATGCTGCTCTCGCCATAATGAATAATGTTGCCTTTCCCATCGCGCACGGGACCGGTGAGGTGGACGCCTTCGTGAACGTATTCGTCCCCAAAGTGACCTCGGGACTTTCGCCAGAAACGCACCTTGGCGTTCTTTCGAATCCAAGGTGAATTGGGCAAACTGAGGAATCGATCGTCAAACGGAATGCACAGACCAGAGAGTGCCTGATCAGGTAACGCCGCACGAATGTCGTTTAATAGTTCGGGAGTCGCCTCCTCATCGGCATCCAGCTTGAGTACCCAGTCGTGTTGGCACATTTCCGCTGCCAGGTCGGACATGCGCGACCAGCCAAGCCAGGGCTTGACGTAGACACGGTCGGTGAATTTTCGGGCCAGTTCGACGGTGTTGTCGGTACTGCCGGAATCCAGAACCACGATGTCTTCGAAGTCTCGGACGCTAGTCAGGACGCGCTCGATGTTGTGGGCTTCATTCTTGGTCAGGATGAACACGCTGGCGGGGATGGGGCTCACAGTCGATATCTCCCACGGGTCAGGGCGATGTGGAATTGTAGGAGATCCGCGCGTCCGTGGATTCCGATCCGAGGTATCTCGTGGAGATTGCCCAGCGGTTCGATGGCCTTGCGGACGGAGACAGCTGAGGTGAAGCCCGCGGCTTTGACGATCGCCACATGGTCCGGAGTATATCGCCCATAGGGATAGGAGAAGCTCTGGCAGGGGAGCCCCGCGAGTTGCTCGACTGCGGCCTTGGACTGGAGGATCTCGGTCTGTGCCAGGTCGATGTCCGCGCTCAGTAGAGCGAGGTGAGTCATGGTATGCGCGCCGAATTCGACGAGTCCGCTGGCGGCCATCTCCCGGATCTGAGCCGGTGTGAGCCTGTGGATGCCCGCGATCTCCGGGGCCAGATAGATCGTGGCTTTGCATCGGTACTTCTGCAGCAACGGAAACAGCTGTTCGTAGTTGTTGGCAAACCCATCATCGAAAGTCAGGGCGACCGTGGGACGCATGCAAGGACCGGGGTTGTTGATTAACTCGCTGATGGTGCAGGTCTGATATCCGCGCTGCTTCAAAAAGGCGAGCTGTTGCTCGAACTTGGCGGGAGGGATATTCATCCCCGTGCCCGTGCCGTGTTCGACACTGTGGTACATCAGGATGCGCGGCCGATCCAGCGATTGGATGGGTCTCCAGAAGTGATAACGTGCCAGCCCCCCCAGCAGGCTGATGACCACTCCGGCAGTTCCCCCCACAATCCAGCCCAGCACAATTCGTCCTCTGTGTCGTACTGCATTGAAGTCCATCGTGCCTGACTGGCGGGGGATGGGATGCCACTTATCAGGCGGCCTGACGCTGTGCATCGGTGGCTGGTGTGCGGCGTTCGAAATACAGCACGATCCCGTTGGACCAGTTGAGCGACAGCCAGAAGCCGCGCTGAATCAGGTTCTCGATCAGGCGACCAGACTGCTCGTCTCCGATGATGGCTGGATGCACCTCAATGCAAATGCGTTCCACGGACGAGAGGTCGACCTCGGGGGCCAGCAGTTCGAGTTCACCGCCCTCGATGTCCACCACAAGAAAGGTCGGTTGAATCTGCTGGAGCACTTGCTGCAAGGAGACAGTCGGCACCGTGGTACTCTCGGACTTCGCGCGGGAAGCCTGCGCGGCCGATTCGTACCGGCTGGAGAGCAGGAACTTGTCCGAGACATGAAACTCCTCGGTCCCAGCTGCGCTGGAGATCATGGCCATCTGGAGATGTGGCGTGACTCCATTCAGTTCGAAGTTACGCCTCAGCGTCGGCTCCATCTGAGGATTGGCTTCGAAGGTATGGACTCGCTCACTCCCTGCGATCTGACAGCAGGTAATCGTGACGATTCCCATGCCCGAGCCGAGTTCCAGGACGATGTCATCGGGCCTCAAGCGCTGCTCGATGATCTGGCGCTCGGTGGCTTCATGACGGTCATAATACAGATCGCGGGCTTGCTTGGTGGATGTCCACTCGCGCATGTCGATCCGCACACTTCCATTCTGAATCTGCTTCGGTCGGAAGAGCTTGCGGGTCAGTTTGGTCCAGCGGGAAACGGTCATGAAGCCTCCGAGGTGATGCGGTCGGGCGAGCAGGATCTGTCGCCTCGATTGTGTGGGTGTAGGGGTGTTGTCGAATTCCGCTGCCGATGGGCTCACTTGTGAATGATGGGAGCTGGGGTGTTGAACTCCCAGTGCCCGAAGCGTGAATGCAGCGTCTCGCCCGTGAAGAGATCATCGAGCGCGTAGTGGTCGTGAACCACCTTGTTGAAGATTCCCATGTCGCAATCCACCGTTTGACAATCGAGCGAGTCGATTTCTGTTGTCAGGGACTCCAGGAGTTCGAGGACACGAACTCGACTTCCTCCGATGATCCCGGGATTGAAGACTGGCCGATCGAGGTGATGTGTGCGGTGGTATGCCGCCTGCATCTTCTTCAGAACGTGCTTGTTCTCTCGGACGGGTATGCCCTCTGTTCCCAGAGCGAGCTGTGGGGCGTGGCCTCGCAGCACTTCAAACGGATCGCGACGGAACGCCACATCACGCCCATCGGTGATGAGGACGTATTCGTCCGAGATCTGTTTCAGATAGTCACGCACCGCGAAGTGTCGTTCCAGGAACAGGTGACGAGTGCCGATGGAGGCCGGGACCAGGTCAATCGTCGGATACTGATTCCGGACACTGGTCAGGTCACACGGTCCGGCATGGAGTAGCGTGCCACACAGCCCCACCCGCTCGACGGAACGCAGCCAGGGCTTGAGGAACTCGGCCAGATCCAGAGTCCGACCAGGCAGCACGGCCACGAGAGTGATTACGCGTCCGGACTTTGTGGTCGCGGGACTCGTGTCGATCTCCATCAGCTGTTCGAGTTGTTGCTGCTTCCAAAGCTCAACGGCGGCTCGGCGGTGCCCCTTCAAAGGGTATCTGACCCATAAGGGGAGATAGGGGCACAGAGACGTGGAAGTACGGGTTTGCTGAGACGGGTGTCGTCTGAAAAAACGATCAATGAGTCGCATGAACACCCTCCTTGGCTGCGGGTCGTAAAGATAGATGTGATCAGGATCTCTGTCAATACCCATCGATCAGTGCATCCGTAAGCCGCCTGGGGACTTGGGAACTCATGCTCGACGACCGATTGGTGGTCAGAAATACGCCATTGACGCAAAATCCGGAGGGGGATACAAGCTGCTGGCCATTAAGCTTAGAGGTCAAAAACCAGAGGGGTGATGTCTTCGTGGCCCTTTGGGCGAGCGCCATTCCCACTTCTGATCCCGCGTTGCAGGCTCTCTCATGAATTCGTCCAATGACTATCGCGGTATTCGCGTGGTGCATGCCGCGAACTACCAATTGGAAAAGGACGGGCTCGTCTTTTCTAATTGCGACATTAAGATGGGGCAAGGACTGATTCAAAACGGCTGTTACGTTTACCCCTTCAGTATTAACGACCGCGCACGGATGTTGTCGTTTCTCGGCAGTAAAACTTGGGGCAAGGGGAAGGCCAATCGGGCGTTGATTCAGACCTGTGTCAACGTCGCTCCCGACGTGCTGGTTCTGGGGCATGCTCAGTACATCACTCGTGACACGTTGCTCGAAATCCGCAGGCTGCTACCCGACATTAAAATTGCGTTGTGGTACGTCGATGCGCTGTGGGATCCCAAGAACATCGAGCACATCCATCAGCGAACCGACACGCTAGACTCGGTCGTCGTCACGAGCAGCGGTCCGTTATTAAAGGCGATTAGTCGACCGAACTGCCCGGCAGGTTATATGCCCAATCCGGTGGAACCTTCCGTCGAGCGACTGCGCGCGTTCGAGAATCCGAAGCCCGAGTACGACCTCGTGTTCTTCGGCTCTGAAAAGTATGCAGCCGATCGGATTGTCTTTCTGGAGCGACTGGTCGCCGCCCTACCCGAGTTGCGAATCGGCATCTTTGGGAGTTTGGGCCACCCCAAGGTCTTCGGGAGCCAAAAGGACAAGATTCTGGCTTCCAGCCGGATGGCACTCAATCTGAATCGACGCAACGATGTGGAGCTGTATTCGTCAGACCGCATCGCACAGCTGACCGGAAACGGGCTGTTGACACTGACTCATCACGGTGCGGGATTCGAGCAGCTGTTCACTCCAAGTGAAGTGGGGTACTTCGACACGGTGGAGGATCTGATCACCACGGTGAAGCGCTTCAAGCAGAACGATGCGGAGGCCAGAAGGGTGGCCGAGAATGGCTGGCGGAGAGCACATGCCGATTACTCTGCGGAGCGGGTCGCGCAGTTCATGCTCGACCTGACCTTTCGCAATGAGAGATACCTGACCGCTCCGTGGTCGAGTCACGTTTTTTGGGGGTGAACACTGTTGTGTTCTCAATGGACTGAAACGATCCTCGACGGACTGCTATGCAGGGGGCGGGGAGAGCGACAGGGGAGTGGGATCCGCTGGAGCTTCCTCACTACGCGGCAGCGGCGGCAGGACGCGGATCTCCCCGTAGAGACCCTCCTGAATCGCTCGATAGCCGTGGTGGCGGATCAGCTCCAGAATTGCCAGGAACATCCCTACGATTCGCGACCGGATCGTTTCGTGGTCGAACAGCTGGGTGAAAAGGACTTCGCCCTCGGCTAGGACGCGGGAGCCGATCTGTTCGACATAGACCTCGATCGGGGTGTCGTCGTAGCGAATACGGCCCTCGGTTTGCACGTCGTTCTTCTTGAGGACGCGCCCGAGGGCGCTGACGAGATCCCAGAGTTCGACCTCCTTGATGCGGTCAGCTGCGGGGGTCTTGCCGACGACGGGGCGTTCCTCGGAGAGGCGGGGGTAGCGGGACTGCCACTCGATGGCATGGATTTCCAGAGCGTGGGCAGCGTCTCGAAAGCGGCGGTACTCGAGCATCTTGCGGATGATCTCGCTGGCGGGACCATCGCTGGCTTGGACCTCCTCGGGCTCGGCTTCGGTCACTCCCTCGGAGGGCAACACGTCACGACTCTTCATCTCGACGAGTGTGCTGGCGACGACCACGAACTCCGACACGAGTTCCAGGTCGATGAACTCCAAGACCGACAGGAATTCCAGGAACTGCGAGGTCATCCGCGACAGCTGGAGATCGCGGGTGTCGAGTTCGTTCCGGCGGACTAGAAATAGCAGCAGGTCGAGCGGCCCGGTGAAGTGCTCGAGCGACACGCGGAAGGTCGGGAGTGAGGGGGCCTGGTTCATGGCTCGACGATGTGGTGAGGCGAGGTTGATGCTCGCCAAGAGTGTCCAATGATCTCAATTCTGAGATTGTAGCAGTCTGCGTCGAATTGCTTCGACGGCAAACACTCTCCACGGAAACCGGATGTCCGGGTCGATTCGGGATCGTGGAACGAGGCATCGATCCGCTGATCTCGGTCATGCTCAGTCACTTTGCCGGTTGTGTCGAAGACGGGGGACTGCGTGTTCCGCGTGGAGAAAGCCTGTTGTTCGGACCGAAACGTACTCTGTGTGTCCCGGTGAATGGATCGACTCTCACTTCCCGTTGAAGTCTCCGGTCTCCCGCACACGCTGAAATCGTCCAGACGGCCCTCCTGCTCCAGCGGATTCTGCCGATGGCGATTTCTCGCCCCAATCGTTCAGCCCCCTCTCAAAGTTGCCCGTCCTGCGACAATCCCCTATCCTTCCAGCAAGGGTCACTACTCCAGTATTACTGGGGATGGGGAATTTCCCGAACGGGATGGAGTCTCGCACATGAAGATGTCTTGGATTCGCGCAGCAGCGCTCTGCGCGGCAGCAGGAATTGGTTCGACGGCGTGGGCGGAAGAGCCCGCCAAGTTGCAGGCGGGAATGCGGAGTGCCAAGGGACTGATTCAGGACATGGAGTACCTGACCGTCAAGCTCGCCAAGCAACAGGCCGTGTACGACAAGGATATCTTTCCGAATATCGATGTATTCCTAGTCGGGGTAAATCCCGAGTTGCCAGTGGGTGGGTCTCTGCTGTTTTCGAGTGACAGCAAGACTGGGCAGCGGAAGATGTTGCAAGTTCCAGTCGATGTGCTGAAACTTGACTTCATTGACGGGAATCTGGATCCCATCGGGATCGTTGCCGAGAAGGATCGGAAAGACAAAACACTTTATGAACTCACCGATAATTACGAAGGCTGGATGCGGGCCAAGGGGAACAAGAGCTACGCCAGCATCTCGGAGTTCAAGGCAGACGTTCCCGTCGAGGTCGCTACTCCCGATGTGACCCTCAACGCGTTGTTCACCAAGGGGTACGACTTCGTCGTCTACAGCCTGAATACCGAGGCGGAAGCCAAGGTTCGGGCTACGGCCATGCTGAAGGTTAAGGAGACCAAGCTCGCTGATCTGAAGAAGAAGACCGACGAGACCCAAGAGGCATTCGATCTCCGCAAGCTGCTTCTCTCACAGCGGTCCGACAAGCTGGGGCAGTTGTTCGCCGAATCCCTGTTGCTCGAAGCGGGCTGGACCACGGACGAGACGAAGCATCTGGCGTTGGGGCAGTCGCATTGGACAGCGCTGCCCAATACGAATCTCGCCAAGTGGATCGCTCAGGTGGAATCGTCCAAGAGTCATTTCGCGAGCTTGAGTGGCAGCGACAAGTCGGTCTTGACAGCTCGCGTCCTGATTCCCACCTACGGCGATAACGCGACCTTGATGAAAGAGGTCTACAAGCAGACGCCGGTGGTGCTGAAGCAGCAGATCGAAGCCAACAAAGATCTGAATGCGGAGGAAAAAGCCGCCCGCATCGGGGCGACAGAGGTCGGTATCGCGGCCCTGTCCCAAAGCCTGGATACCGGTGTGTTGGATCTGTTTGTGGACATCGCTCCCTCGGAAGGCAAGTTCCACAGCTTCGTGTTGGGGGCGCGTTCAGCGGATGTCCGGGCCTCGATGGAAACGCTGGTTGGCCATCTGGGCAAGGTCCGTACGGGCTGGTCGAGCAAGCTCAACATCGAGACGGTCGGCGAGACAAAGTTCCACTCGTTCACGGTCTCCAAGATGCCGCAGGCGATGCTCGATTTCTACGGTGGCGACGGCACGGTCTATGTGGCTGCGGGGCCCGACTTCGTGGGCTTCGCCACTGGGGTCGGCAGTCTGGATGTGCTGAAGAACTTGGCAGTGCAGGCCACTTCCGGCGAGAAGAAGTCACTGGAGTCCTTCGTCGATGTGCGATTCCATGCCCGTGAAACCCTGGATCTGGCTCACGCCTTCCTGCAAGAGAAGGATTTTGATCTGCTCAACTTGATGCAGAACATCGGAGTTCAGCGGGGAACCCCCGAACTCAAGGAGAAGGACGCTCCCAAGGGAAAGAAGCCAGCGGGTAAAGCCGGGAAGAACGACGCGATGAGTACCCTCAAGAACTTCGAATGGCAAAAAACAGCCATTGAGGCGATGCTGGGCACGGACGATCTGGTCACCCTTCAGTTGAAGCTGGCCCAGGGGGCTGTCGATGGCGAGACCAAGGTCGGCGAAGGCGTGTTGACCGGACTGGGAGCCGTGATCGCCAAGTTCGCCAAGGAGAACTTCGGCGGCGGCAAGTAGTCGCTCGCCCAGACGTGGACTGATTCGGAAAGCCCAAGGGTGGCCACCCTTGGGCTTTTTTGTGTTTCCTGCATGCTCGTCTCTCCATGAACTACCTCGCCCACGGCATTCGCTTCCTCGACCGCCCCTACTTCATGGCGGGCACAGCTGTGCCCGATATGTTGTCAGTGGTGGATCGCCGGGTGCGGATGCGGACGAAGCGGATCGAGCCGCTCTTGCCTGAGTGGCCAACGGGGTCTCCCGAGCACGAAGTCGCGCTGGGGATCTTGCAGCACCTCTCCGATGACGACTGGTTCCATACCACCCTGGGATTTAGTGACATCACTGGACGGATGGCTGGGCTGTTTCGCGCGGCATTGCCGGACGACCGATTCCTCAATGGGTTCCTGGGGCATATCGTCACGGAGTTGCTGATCGATGCCGAACTGTCTGAGCGACACCCTTTGCATTTGGAGAGGTACTATCACGCCATGCAGACCGTCGACCCGCAGGTGGTACAACGAGTCGTCAACGCCTGCTCACGCGAATCGACTGACCAGCTGGCCGGGTTCATCCCGCTGTTCATTGCTGAGGGGTTTCTGCGGGATTACCGCGACTCGGCGAAACTCCTGCGCCGACTGAATCAGGTGATGAAACGAGTCAAGCTGGAGAGTCTGCCCACAGGCACGATCGAGGTTCTGGATGCGGGAAGGGCTTTAGTCGCCTCTCATTTGGCCGACCTGTTGCCTCCTGATCGGTTTGAGTGGGCTGAGTGGAGAATCGTCCGATGAGCAGCCCCCAATTCGTAGGTATCCATCAATTATCGGAGTCGAGTTTGCAGAGTTCGGCGAGCTCCCGGCGTGAGCCGGGATGTTCGGGCGAGAGTACATCCGCTGGCCAGAGTGGAAGGTGGCGACCTGATTGACCGCAACACACTTGATTCCAGGGGCGACGAGGTTGGGCTTGAACACCCCGGCTCACGCCAGGGGCTCGCCGGAGTGTCTCATTCCACGCCACGCGGAGTATAGTGAGCTGATGAAACCGATGCTCCGAAGCAATCCAGGAGTGGACCCCCATGCACATCACCTGTCCCGAATGCCGAGCGACCTTGGAACCGGACGAGATCGATCGCGATCTTCGCAAGTGCCCGCTCTGTTCGGCTTCGCTGGCTGATGTCGACTTGTCAGCTGTGGAAGATCAGCTGGGGAGCGAGGACGAGGCCATCGCCGGGAACCCGCTGCCTGCGGAGACTGATTCTTACTCCGAGAACAGCGTCGCGGCCACGGGGCGGCAGGTGGAGATCATCGAACGATCAGCCACCCGGCTGGTGGCACATCTGCCACCGTCGGCCAGTGGGTCGGGCGGGCTGGGGTTCTTTGTGATCCTGTGGAACGGGTTCATGGTGATATTCACGGGGGTCGGTGGGGCAATCCTGCGACACAAGGGGGGCGGTATCGAGTTGCTGCCGCTGATTTTTGTGGGGGTCTTCTGGCTGGTCGGGATCGGAATAGCGATTGCATGGGTCAAGGTGCGATTCACGCGGCTCTATCTGTTGCTGGAGCGGGACCGGCTGGTTGTGCAGCGGAAGTTGTTCCGGACGACTAATCATGAACTGTTACTCGGACCGGAGTCGCAAGCCTCGCTGGAGGAGAGCTATGCGATGAACGATGTCCCGGTCTATGCCGTCACGATTCAGGGAGCGAGTCGTAAGGAATCGTTTGGCACTGGACTCCAGCCTTCTGACAAGGAGTTCCTGGCCCGCGAGATCAACCAGTTTCTGGGGGTCGAAAAGCCAATCCTGATCGCTTCTCCTGCGGATACGGTCTGTCCGGGTTGTGGGGTTGTTCGTCCCGGGTCGCGAGATTCTTCCCCGTCCGAATCAGCGTTCTGCGCTGTCTGTCAACTGAAGGCTGAGCAGTCGGGCACACAGTCCCTGTGGCCTCCTCTGCGGGCGAATAGCTCGGAAGAACTGCCTGCCGAGCTGGAGGTTGATGAGACAGATCCAGACCGAGTGGTGATTACGTGGCCATTGATACCGCCCAGCGGATTCCAGCGCGTGGCGTCCACCATCGTCACGATGTTCGCACTGCTGTGGTCGGGCATGGTGTTGTGGATCACCATTCAGTCTGTGATGCAGGCAGGTGGAGTGCAACAAGCCTCGACGGTTCTCATGGGACTCGCCTTTTTGATACCAGTCCTGTTGATCGTGGGAGTGATTCACGCTTTGAAACGGGGGCTGATTACGATTTCGTTGAGCCCAGAACTCGTCCGCATGAGTTGGGGCTGGGGGCCAGTGACGATTCGCAAGCAGTTCCTGCCCGAGACGATCACCGCCTGCTGCATGATTGGCAGCAAATCAAGCGGAGAAGCGAGCCGCCCAGAGCGCAGGACGAATGCCTCCCCCGTGGCGTTTCCCGCACTCCAAGCGGGCGGCACGCCGTACCCGTTGATCACAATCCACGGGGCCGCCTACGGGCAGAAGGTGATTCGACTGGTGCGGACTTATCTGGAGCAGGTGACGGGCCGCACTCTGCCGGACTGAGGCAAATTGGCTAGCCTCGGCCCTCTTCAGCCAGCGTTCTCCGAGTCGGTCGGCCCCCTAGAGAGGTCAGAGTCGCCACCCCGACGAGCAGGATGGCAGAGAGACCATGATCGCCCTCCATTCTGAGTCGCCGTTGGCATTTCGTCTCACTGTGCAGAACAGTTGTGTCCTGGTGACACACTCTGGCACACAGTCTTTTTGTTGACGCCTCGCACTCGGCTTTGTGATAGGATGCCCCCGCGCTCGCTGGTTGTCGGATATCGAAAGTCAAACTGTCATGTGGATTCGTGTCGGGTATGAAGTCGTCCTTCTGTTCGAGAAGCCGACGCCTCTGTTGGTGGTGGGATCCATTCACCCCACCGCGGCGCACTGCATCCGGAAGCCTGAATGTCTGGTTGTCGAACCGCGGGTTCCGATCTCGGAATACCTCGATAGTTTTGGCAATCGCTGTTCGCGCCTGGTAGCTCCCGCAGGGCGAGTCGTCTTCAAGAACGACGCCACAATCGAGAATTCCGGTCAGCCAGATGTGCAGGTGGTCAACGCCCACCAGCACGCGGTGGAGGATCTCCCGGACGATGTCTTGGTCTTCCTGTTGGCGAGTCGCTACTGCGAGGTCGACAGCGAACTCCGCGATATCGCCTGGAACCAGTTTGGCCATCTGCCCGCCGGGTGGTCGCTGGTGCAGGCGGTCTGCAATTTCGTCCACCGCCATATTCGCTTCGACTATCAGCTGGCTCGGGCCAATCGCACGGCCCATGAAGTGTTTCGCGAGCAGGTCGGTGTGTGCCGCGATTTCATGCACCTGGCGATTACATTCTGTCGCAGCTTGAACATCCCGGCCCGCTATTGCACCGGTTATCTCGGCGACATCGGTGTGCCGCCCGTAGCGTGTCCCATGGATTTCAGCGCGTGGTTCGAGGTCTATCTGGGGGGTGCGTGGTACACCTTCGATGCGCGGAACAACATCCCGCGCATCGGGCGGGTGCTGATGGCTCGCGGTCGCGACGCCGCCGACGTGGCTCTGACCACCACGTTTGGCAGAAATCAACTGCAGACGTTCAAGGTCTGGACCGATCCCGTGCGGGCGTGACGCCTTCAAGCCTCGCGCGAGGTCTTGACATCGGGGTGAAAGACTTCTCTGATTTTCTCGCCCCCCACTGGCGTCTGGTCCAGAGGCGACATAACCTTGCTAGCTTGGTTCTGCGCTCTCGGTGCGCGCGGAGCAACCAGCCAGGGGGACGCTATGTTTGATGTTCGACCGGCGACTTGTGTCGCTCGCTCTGCGGTGATCCGTGTCGCCCTTCTGCTGAGTTTGACTGCTCTCTCCGCATTCGTCCTAGTTGCGGTTCACGCTGGACTGATGGCAGCTGACCTCCCTCCGGAAACCGGGCATCCGACGGGGTTTCATCCGCGAGTGGTGGCCATTCAGGGGGCGAAGCTGGTGACGGCTCCCGGCCAGGTCATCGAAGGCGGGACGCTGGTCATCCGTGACGGAATGATCGTCGCGGTCGGCAAGGATGTCGTCATCCCGGCGGGGGCGGAGATCATTCCCGGTGCGGGCTTGGTGGTCTATCCAGGGTTCATCGATGCGGCGGGAGAGGCCAAGCTCAAGCCGACTTCTCCCGGCCCCAATGCCGGTCGAACGGTTCACTTTGACGAGAACCTGCTGGCCGCCACCCCTACGGACAACCGACGTGGGATGACTCCGGAGCTGCAAGTCGGCGAGCACGCCCTCCGTGACGCCGAGTTCCAAGCGGCCCGCCGCAAGGCCGGAATCACCGATGTTCATCTCGTTCACTTCGCCCCCATTGCGGGCGGACAGACCGCACTCGTGAGCCTCTCCGGATTACCCGCTCGCGAGTCGGTTCTCTGGTCGGGGGGCATGTCCTCATTCCAGTTGGCTGCTCCAGCGGAGCAGGGGGACTCGCACCTTTCGTACCCGCTCACTCTGATGGGAGCCACGTCGCATCTGCGGCAGGCCCTCCTCGATGCTGCCCATTACCGCGAGCATCTGGCACTCGCCGAAAAGTTCCCGGCACAGATCTCGCACCCGCATGAAGATCCGGTACTGAGCGCGCTGTCGCAGGTGTTGGCCAATGAGACATCGCCGCTGTTCCTCGTCCCTCACTCTGCGGGCCGCGACGAACTCGACCGGGCGCTCGACTTCAGCGAGGAGTTCAAGCTCGATCCCGTCCTCTGCATGGGCACCGAACCGTTCGCAACTGTCGACCGCATCGTGGCCACCAGGTGCGACGTGATTCTGTCGCTCGATCTGGGCGAGAAGCCGAAGTTCGCTGTGAAGGACAAGCACAAAGACAAGGACCACGAGCAGAAGGTCTCGAAGGTCGATGGTCTGCGTGTCGAGGTCGAACCGCCCCAGCGCTACCAGGACGACCGGCTGGCCCACTGGAAGAAGCGGGCCGCGCTGCCGGGCCAGTTGGCCGCGAAGGGGGTTCGCATCGCGTTCTCGTCCAAGGGGCTCAAGCAGCCCAGCGACTGGCTGGAGCAGGTAAGGCTGCATATGGAACACGGGCTGACCGAGGACCAGGCGGTGGCGGGACTCACTCGCGATGCCGCCGAGATACTGGGTGTCGAGTCGCAACTCGGCACGCTGGAGTCGGGCAAGCGGGGGCACGTGGTCGTCCTCAGTGGACCGCTGGCGGACAAGGGGGCCAAGGTCCGGTACGTGCTGCTGGACGGCCTGACATACGAGTTCAATAAGCCCAAGGCCAGCGACGACAAAGATGCCGCTCCACCCGCCGCTCAATTGACCGGGCACTGGGACATGAAGATCGAGTCCGGTAAGCAGCCGACCGAAGCCACGCTGGACCTGGCCCAGGACGGGAATCGCCTCACCGGAACTCTGAGCAGTGAGTCCGGCGAGGGGCGCATCGCCAGCGGCTCGATCAGCGGCAAGGACGTGAAGTTCACCGTCGAGATCGGGGCCGGGGACAAGACGATCGAACTCAAGTTCGTCGGCACCGTCGATGAGAAGACCCAGCTGAGCGGGACGCTGGAGTCGGCGTTCGGGGCACCGGCGAAGTGGTCGGCGACTCGGGTGGGAGCCGTCGAAGAGAAGCCGAAGTCGGATGCTGACAAGCCGGGGGAGAAGTCCTCGGACGCCGCCGCAGTCATCCAGTTGAAACTCGACGAAACGGAACCAGAGACTCCGACCGACACGCCGAAAGAAGCCAACGGCCCGAAGACCGACGACCAGGCGAAGACCGATCCGATCAAGGAGGACGACGAGTCGAAATCTTCCACCAAGTCCCCTTCCGGAAAAGACGACAAGGACAAGTACGGCAAGGATCGAGGCAAGATCGTTCCCGAGTATCCGACCGAACTGGAGAGCGACCGCCTACCGAAAGCGGACCCGAACGGCGGCAATGTCCTCATTCGCGGCGGCACGATCTTCACCGGCACCGGCGAGGTGTTGGAAAACGCTTCGGTCCTGATCGAGCACGGGAAGATCAAAGCCATCGGCCCCGACCTTGCCGCCCCCGAAGGGGTTCGCGTCATCGAAGCCAAGGGCCGGTTCATCATCCCCGGCCTGATCGACACGCACAGCCACATCATGATTGAGGGCGGCGTCAACGAGCATTCGCAGTCGGTGGTCTGCGAGGTGCGTATTAAGGACACCATCCGCTCCAACGATGTGCAGGAGTACCGCGCGCTCGCGGGCGGCCTGACCACCGCGAGGCTCTTGCACGGGTCGGCGAACACCATCGGTGGGCAAGATGCCGTGGTGAAGATGAAGGTCGGGCAGACTGCTCGCGAGCACCTGTTTGAGGCCGGTCCCCAGGGGGTGAAGTTTGCCCTTGGTGAGAACGTCAAGCGGAAGGGCGGGCGGTTCCCGAACACGCGATTGGGTGTCGAGGCGGTCTTGCAACGGGCATTCTTCGAGGCCCTCGACTATCGCCGCCAGTGGATGGATTACGACCGCGAGAAGAAGGCCAAGGGGGATCAAGCGGGCGTCCTCTCTCCGCGCCGCGACCTGCGGCTCGATGAACTCGTCGACATCCTCGAACATCGCACTCTGATCCACAGCCACTGCTACCGGGCCGACGAAATCCTCATGCTGCTACGCACCGCAGAAGGGCACGGCATCCGCGTCCAGTCGTTGCAACATGTACTGGAGGGATACAAGATCGCCCCCGAGATTGCCAAGCACGGGGCCAGCTGCAGTACCTTCGCTGACTGGTGGGCGTATAAGATTGAAGCCTACGACGCGACACCGTTCAACACGTCGATGCTGCGTGACGCCGGGGTCAACACGGTGGTGAAGAGCGATGACGCGGAACTGATCCGGCAGATGAATCTGGAGGCGGCCAAGTCGCTCAAGTACGGCAACATGCCGGTGCAGGACGCCTTGCAAATGGTCACGCGGAACCCCGCCCGCGAGTTGGGAATTCAGAGCCGGATTGGCACGCTCGAAGTCGGCAAGGACGGCGATGTGGCGATCTATAACGGCCATCCGTTCAGCCCGTTCTCGCGCGTCGAGATGACTCTCATCGAAGGGGAGGTTCGGTTCCAGCGCGACCGGCACCCGACCGCGATGACGGCCAAGGGGCAAGAGCGGACCGCCAAGGTGGCTCCGTTTGAACTGGCCGCTCCCGAGGTCCGCGCGAAGAAGCTGGAGATTCGGGAGTCGCTGATGCGGCTGCCTGGGGAGTTGCTCGATCGCGGGGATGATCGCGGATTGCGAGCCCCCTCGACTCACCTCCCCTACGCGATCATCGGAGCCACGATCCACCCGGTCGACAAGCCCGACATTATCGGCGGCACAGTGGTCGTACGAAACGGGAAGATCGATTTAATTCTGGAAGGCCCCGGAGCGCCAGCCGATGTGCAGATCATCAACGCGAGCGGTCTGCATCTCTATCCCGGACTGATCGACGCGGGCACCACACTGGGCATTGCGGAAATCGAACTGGTCGAGGTCACGCAGGACGCCGCCGAGATCGGGCGGTTCCAACCCGACCTCCGCGCGGGGATCGCCGTCAATGTCGAGAGCGAACTCGTCGAGGTCGCCAGGGCCGGGGGGATCACCTCCGCGTTTCTGCGGCCCCAAGGCGGCATCATCGGCGGGCAATGCTCGCTGATTCAGACCGCGGGCTGGACCCCCGAAGAGATGGTCCGCAACTACACCGCTGGGCTATCACTCAACTGGCCCGAGGACGACGAGAGGCAACAGCGGCTGGCCCGGTTCCTCAAGGAGTGCCGCTTGTACGATGCCGCCCGCTCGAACAAAGAGACGGCGAACACCGTACTGAAAGACCCCCGCTACGAGGCCATGCGCCCCTACGTCACCGGTAAGAAACGCATCTTCGTCGAAGCCCACAGCCGCCAGCAGATCGCCGGGGCGCTGATCTGGGCCGAGGAAGAGAAACTCAAGATCGTCATCACCGGCGGGACCGAAGCCTGGAAGCTGGGGCGCGCCCTCAAGGCTCGTAACGTGCCAGTCATCATCGGCCCAGTGATGCGGGCCCCGATGGAAAGCTGGGATCCGTACGACGCCCCGTATGCGAATCCCGGTCGACTGTTCGAAGCGGGCGTCCAGTTCTGCATCCGCTCCGACAACGCGAGCAATAGCCGCAACGCCCCCCTCGAAGCCGCGCGAGCTGTAGCGTTCGGACTACCGGAGTCCGAGGCTCTCAAGTCGGTCACGCTGCACGCCGCCCGCATCCTCGGGATCGACAAGGAGTGCGGCTCGATCACCGTCGGTAAACGCGCCGACCTGATCCTGACCGACGGCTCACCGCTCCAGACCACGACCCAGATCAAGGGCACCATCGCCGGCGGGCAACCCTTCGCCCCCGAGAGCCGCCAGACCCGACTCTACGAGAAGTACCGCGCGAGGCTGACGCCGAAGGAGTAGGGCGTTACGATTAAGAAGTCCTCGGCAGGGTGGCCTAGACATCGCTTTGGATGTCTGGGTGACGTAGAAACAGGAGGGAAAAATGGCAAGCGTCTTCTCCGTTGCCTCTTGTTGTTGCACAACCCAAACGCTCAAAGCAGCGTCTGGGCCACCCCGCCAATGGATCGGTTGTCGCAAAGGAGTGTCAGATGCACTGGAAGCTGTTATTTGTTGTTGCATTGGGCTGCATGCTGGTCTGCCCTGCGCCCGCCGAGGATCGCATTGAGAGTTGGTTGTCAGCGATTGATGGCAGCGATGAGGAAACGCGAGTCGCGGCCATCGATCGACTGGGCTCTCACAATTGGAGTACTGAGAGTCCTCAAGCGGCAGCGGTTCGTGCGCGGCTGGAGCCACTGCTTCAGGATGCCGACCCCAAGGTCTGTCAGGCCGCAACCTATGCGTACATGGCGATGGGGGGGCGACCGGAACTCGTTGAACCGTTGCTTCAGCACTCTGACATGAGAGTCGCCACCAGCGCTGCGAAAGCTCTTCTGGCTTACACCGACCGCGTCGAACAACCCGTCGCCACCCTGGTGAAGGCGTATGCTCAACCTCACTTTGAAGCAATGACTGCATTTGGGCAGTTGTCCCCCGCGCTCACCCTGCCTGTGATGCATGAACTGCTGTCACTCGCGGAGAAAGACCCCGACGAACACGAACCGGTCGATGAATTGCCACTCCGGCAGGTTCCCTGGATTATTCTCAGTACATATTTTGTCATGGATGCCGCGCATGCTCCTCGGTTGCTGATATTGTCGGAGAGTACCAATCGCTTTCATGTCATGATGGCAACGATGCTGATGGGAGGAGACCTGGCCCAGTTGCCGGAAGTTCAAGTTGCCTTCGCTCGTTTATTGAATCATTCGGACAAAGAAGTACGCCAGTTGGCAGCTATAGGACTGCTCACGACCCAGCCAAGTGACATACGTGCCTGGAGCGTGATTCGTGAACAGCTGCGAAGTTCAGACGATGAAGTGTCCCTTTCAGCGGCCATTGCATTAGGGGATTCGGGGGTGAATGGCCGACCCGTTCTGGCGGAGCTATTCCACGGCCTGCTGCATGAAGACCGGCAATACCGTGTCTACTTTCGCGATCCACTGGAGAATGTGGGCCCCACGGTGATCCCAGAGCTGCTGCGATTTGTCGTAGAGCAGGAAGACGCAAAGCGGTTTCCTAAAGAGGCATGGGAGCAGGTCTTCTGGGTACTGGCGCACTTTGGCCCCGCTGCCGCTTCAGCCCTGCCAGCTATTGAGCGGCACGTCGAGTTGGGAGGTCAGCAGGCCATTGAGACTCTGTGCAAGGTTGGACGTGACGACCAACGTCTGCTGGCCGCGTGTCTCCGTGTCTTGAAACATGAGGAAGAGCGGGACCTAAAAACACTCATTGAGTCGTTATTGGAGACGCTACCGATGGTCGCGGCAGTCCGTGAGCCACTCCGCATTGCCTTGAGGGAGATTTCGAAGGTGTCTGATCCCATGGTCCGGGTGGATGCCCTGCGGTTACGCCAGCAGCTCGGTGAAGCCCCAGAAGCGATTGTGCAGGAGCTGATTATGGAACTGGCCAAATCGGGGAAAGAAAACAACAAGTTTGCCTTCAACGTCTTATCTCTGTTGAAGGA
>JAYTCW010000165.1:0-2252 GCA_043736295.1 Planctomycetota bacterium
AAAGTAGTCTCTCATGCCACACGCTGTGTTTGCTCATGAAGGCAGCAACATCGACTTCACACCCACGGTCGCCGTGGTCGCGGGGGAGGTCGTCGTCCAGGGAGACCTGGTTGGCGTGGCCTGCCGCCCCCTGGCAGCGAACGATCCCGGGGCGTTGGCGGTGTCTGGGGTGTTCGATTTCTTGAAGGCGACCAACGTGGCCTACACGGTCGGCACGATCCTGTATTGGGATGACGCCAACAACGTCGTCACGGCGACGGCCTCTGGGAACAAGCTGATCGGCAAGGTCACCAAGGCGGCCGCCACGACCGACACGACGGTCCGCATTCGGATGAGCCAGTAATGCCTGATCTTCTGGCCCAGGGGGCCGCTTGGTTGGAGCAGCAGCGGACGAAGCATCTCACGACGATCGTGACGTACGTCCGGGGTGACGTGCTGATTGCTGTCCCGGCCACGATTGGGCGGACGAAGTATGAGGCTGATGATGGCCATGTGGTGCAGGTCGAGTACACCGACCGAGATTACCTGATCCTGGCCGCTGATCTCGTCCTCGGCGGTCAGGTCAGCGAGCCAGACCGGGGTGACCTGATCCGTGAAGGCCCCCGCGAGTTCGAAGTCCTCGACTGGCGATACTCCGATCCATATCGGACGACGCTGCGGATCACGACCAAACATGTGGGAGCGGTAGAGACCTGATGCCAGTCATTACGCAGATTGCTGATGCCGTCGTGGCCACTCTCAACGCCGCGACGTTGAGCCAGCCGGTCACTGCCATGCGGGCTTACCTCCCACGAGCGGAGGTCAGCGAACTCAAGACACTCAAGGTGACGGTGGTCCCCAGCAGTGTAGTGAATGCGTCGGCCTCGCGGTCGCAGTCTCAGCAGGACATCGCCATCGACGTGGCCATCCAGAAGAAACCCGGCAACGAGCAGAACGCCTCATTTGATCCGTTGCTCGCCCTGGCGGAGGAAATCGGCGAGCTGTTCCGGGCCAAGCGGCTGGCCACGTTTCCACTGGCGGCGTGCATTAAGACCGAGTTCAAGACGATCTACGCCCCGGAACACATTGAGAACCTGCGGACGTTCACCAGCGTACTGACACTGACGTTCCGCGTCATCGCATAGCCCGAGGCCAACTGCCTCATGCATATCGGCCTTCGCATCATCCAGGTCAGAGGGCTGTTCTTTGACCGACAGGCGATCCAGTCCGCTGTCAGCCGCGCCGAACGCAAGGTGCTGTCCGGGTTCGGAGCGTTTGTTCGGCAGGACGCCCAGCAGCGGATTCAGCGCCGCAAGCGTCCCTCGCGAGCGGGGGAGTCGCCGACAAATCGGACCGGGCTGCTCAAGCGGCACATCTACTTTCTGTTTGATCCCGACCGCCGCTCGGTCGTGATCGGCCCGGCTCGACTCAATCGCAGTACTGATGCCCCCCGCACGCTCGAACACGGGGGCGAGATCACGATCGAGACCAAGTCGAAAGAGACCATCGAAGTCGAGATCGCTCCGCGTCCGTTCATGGGACCGGCGTTCGAGAAGGAACAGTCCCAACTCCCGTCGCTGTGGCGGGACTCCATTCACTGAAAGGAACCGCCATCCCACCGACTGAATCTGACTTTGCGAATCCCCCCATGCATGCTCTCGGCATGAACGGCAACGGGTACGTCGTGATCCCGAAGTGGTTCGTCTCGTTCCTCAGCTTCACGGTCTCCGTGATCTTCGTCGGAGCAATCCTGTGGGCCTGGCAGATGTCGTCCGACATGGCCTCTATCAAGGCCGAGGTCCGGGCGCAGAACGAGCTGCGAGGAGCCGAGGTGGAAGACATTCGGCGACGACTGGCTCGTCATGATGACCTGTTGGATCGGCTTCAGGCGTCAGGCTTGAGGCTCCCGGAAAGGAGCCATGAAACGCCATGAGCGTCAAGGTCACTTCCCCTTCTCTGAAGCCCAGATCCTGGGGCCTGAAGCCTGATTTCAAGGCCCAGAAGCCACTCTTCGAACCCCTCGACATCGCGGCCTGTTACGGCACCGGGTTCACCGCGAAGGCCATCAGCTACGGGACCGCCTCAGTCTTGGCTCCCTCGCGATTGAAGATTGGCCCGTCGCATGTGGCGACGTTCTGTGAGTACCAGCAGCGGATGGTCTGGATCGAGTCGACCACGCTCTGCCCGCATCCGTGTGACATCACCGGTCGCAAGATCAACGGGTGTCAGGCTCACGACCCCGCAAGTCGGATTGCGGACTACCTCGCCGATGG
>JAYTCW010000166.1:0-13860 GCA_043736295.1 Planctomycetota bacterium
TCTCCCACTGGTCTGTCGTGCCACTAAACACAACCCCAGTGATGACCAGCATGTCCGCGTTTGACAAGCCATCCCCCCAAATAGTCGGATGAACCGGATATCTGCGGTGAAACGCTGCCTACTTTTATGATGCACACACTGTGTGTAACGCAGATCACCGTCCGGCTGACGCTGGACGCTCGCCTTCCTTATACTCTGGCGACCGAGACAACTCGCCGACCGCCCCCGCAGAAAGAACTCTCATGGCCCCCAGCCCCTGGACCATTGCTCCCACGAACGAGAATTTCGAAGTCGAGGTCATCGAGCGCTCGATGACGACTCCAGTCGTGGTCGACTTCTGGGCGACCTGGTGTGCGCCGTGCCTGCAACTGGCTCCGATCCTCGACAAGCTGACTGCCGAGTTCGCAGGCAAATTCGTCCTGGCCAAGATCGACACCGACAAGCAGCCCGACCTGGCTGCGGCCTTCGGCGTGCAATCAATTCCGCTGGTTGTCATCGTCAAGAACGGCCAGATCGCCGACGGGTTCCAAGGGGTCAAGTCCGAGGTCGAAGTCCGGGCCTGGATCCAGCAGCAGATGCCCTCCCCGACGGAACAGCTCATCGCCGCCGCCGCCGCTCTGGAAGCGACAGCTGCGAGTGAAGCAGAGGCCAAGTACCGCGAGGCTCTCGCAGTGGAGCCAGCTCACGAGGGGGCGAAAATCGGCCTCGCCCGGGTGCTGTGCCTACGGGAGAAGTATGACGAGGCTCAGACGATCATCGAAGAGCTGGAGAAGCGCGGCTACCTCGAACCCGAGGCCGAAACCCTCAAAGCCAAGATCGCACTCCACGCCGCAGCTGAGGAGTCTGGCTCCGTCGACGAGGCCCGCCAAGCGGTCGCCGCCAATCCCAAGGACTTCGAGGCCAAAATCCGCCTGGCCGAAGCACTGGCCAGCGTCGGCAAGAACACCGAGGCTCTCGACCTGTGCCTCCTCGTCATTGAGGACGGAGCGGGACCGGTCCGCGACAAGGCGAAAGACGCGATGGTCCTGATCCTCAGCACGATCACCGATGTGCAGTTCACCACCGGGTATCGCCGCAAGATGGCGACCGCGTGGTGCTGAATGACGCCGAGTGGAGCGATCAGCTTTCGTCGGGGTGAGACATCACTGAGCCAAGGAGTCCCTGTGACGGTTGAGATCGAACAGCAATCCATTCCCGCCAACGGGTTGCCCACTTGCTGGGGAGCCTCCGAGGGGGCAGCGGGAATGGTCAACCAGATTCGTGGTGTGGCCCTGTCGCTGGGCGTGCCGCTGGAGTTACACAACACGATCCTGAGATATCCTTGGCGCTGGTTCTCGCCGCGTTTCATTCCTTGGCGACCATCAGCGTTCGTCGATTCCGCTCAGTTCTCGGGCGAGCCGCGACTGGTCATCTCCTGTGGCCGGCAAGGAGCTGTGGCCGCTTTGACTTGGAAGCGGCAATTGAAGGACCGTGTCTTTACGGTCCACATTCAAGATGCCAAGGTCGACCCGAAATGCTTCGATCTGGTCTGTGTGCCCGAGCACGATGATCTGCGCGGGCCGAATGTGATTACCACGCTGGGAGCGGTCCATCACATGTCCTCCGCACGACTGGCCGAGGCTCGGGCTCTGGGACCGCGACACGGACTGGAACGCCTGGGGCCCGACTTTGTCACCGTCCTGATCGGTGGCCCGACACGGGTCTGTGCCTTTTCCGAGGCCGACTACACACTCTTCAGCGAGCAGTTGCGGCGCGTGGTACAGGCCGGAAAGCGACTGGCGATTCTGCCATCTCGCCGCTCCTCCCCGCAATGGGTGTCCCGGCTGCTTCAGGAATTTGGCAGTTCGCAATACGTCTGGGATCTGGTCAGCCCCAACCCTTATGGCGAGGCATTAGCACTCTGTTCGCATCTGGTCGTGACCTGTGATTCGGTCTCGATGATTTCAGAGGCAGCTGCGACGGAGAAGCCGTTGTACATCGCCTACCTCGCCGAGAGCCGGGTTGCGAGAAGGCTCGGGAAGTTTCATCGGGCCTTTGAAACGGCAGGGATTGCCCGTCCGTTTGACGGGACGCTCGCTGATTGGACCTATGTCTCCCCCGACCCCACGGGGGCTGTGGCAGCGGTAATTCGCGAGCGGATGCAGGGGTTTTCGGCATAGGCAAGGTGCTATTGGAGAGATTTGAGGGGGAAAGTTAATATCCCGACTTGCCTGTTCCCCAGCACCACACATTGTCAAGGATGACACATGTCGCTCTCGCAATCTCTTCAGACCCGCAGCACGAAATACGAAGACCCCTTCCTCTACTGGTTTATTGACCAGCCATTTTCTGAGCAAGCCATTCGCGAGGTCGTTCAGACCGATATCCCGAACGTTCGCCGGGAATACGACGGCACGCGGGCGGGCGACGCCACGACCAAGGTCGGCACGGTCAACACTCGGTGCTTCATCAGCCCGGACAACGTGGACCAGTACCCGGCACTGGGGGCTTTGGTCGACGACCTGCTCAGCCCGGCCACGATCGAGCGCTGCAGCGACATGCTGCGTCGCCAGATGGATGGTTATCTGCGAGTCGAAGTCATCTGCGACCGCGAAGGGTTCTGGCTGGAGCCGCACAAGGACATCAAGGAAAAGCTGATGTCGATGCTGCTCTACGTCAATCTCGTTGGGGAGTCGGAGTCTCTGGGCACTGACCTGTACGATGGGAAACTCAACCTCGTTAAGACCGTCCCCTTCCGCAACAACTTCGGATATATGTTCGCCCCGTCGCACGACACATGGCACGGCCTGGAAAAGAAAACCATCCAGAAGGAACGCCGGTCGGTCCTCATCAACTACGTCACCTTCAAGACCGACTGGCAACTGCCACTGCGCCGGGCAGCTGCCTGATTGACGATGTCGGCCACGCCGATATCCCCAGCGTTCAGGACACAGGAGGGCGAACTCGACATGAGGACGCCCTCCTGTTCATTTGGTCTCATCCGCTGTTCGCGTCAAAGCAAAATAAAACACATAGAACCACGAGAAGACTCCCGCCAGGATGGCCCACAGAATCGAGCGGTTCCGCTGCCAGGAGCAGACCACTGCGATGGCAGCCCCGAGTCCGATCCCCGACTGCGCGGCCGGATGTGAAGTGAAGTGGGTGACTTGGGCCAGGAGCATGGGAGGACTCAGCAAACGTGCCTCGACCGCTGAATTGCAGTAAGGCGAGCGGCCCGTGGAAAGATACCCGTCAGACTTCCGAAGTCTTTTGGTACGCGAAGTCTAGACGCTCGCCTTACAACGAGCCAGCCTAACGCTTCCCAACCTTCACATCCCCGTACGCATGCACCTGCTGGCAGATCATGCGCAGGGACTCTTCCAGGTTCCCGCTGGCGGTCTTGAAGGCGTCGGCGTCGATCGTCAACGGGGCACCGAGGACGACCAGGGGGGCACCGTATTCCGGGGTGCGGATGGCTTGTTCGAGGGTCAGGCCGCCCACGGCTTGCACCGGGATGCTTACCGCTTGCACCACTTCGCGCAGCTGGTCGAGGGGGCTGGGCTGGCGGCCTCCGGCGGCGACGATGCCGCGGCGTTCGTCGTAGCCGATGTGGTGGATCACGAAGTCGCAGCCGAGGTCTTCGAGGCGTTTGGCCGACTCGATCATGCAGGGGGCGGCCATGTTGTCTCCCATGACTTTGACGCCGTGATCGCGACCGGCCTTGACGACGCACTTGATCGTCTCGGGGTGGGAACGTTCCATCACGACGACGTGTGTCGCTCCGGCTTTGGCCATCATCTCAGCTTCGAGGTAGCCGCCGTCCATCGTCTTGAGGTCGGCCACGATCGGCACGCCGGGGAACGCCTTCCGCAAGGCCCGGATCCCGTGCAGCCCCTCGGCCAGGATCAGCGGCGTCCCAGCTTCGAGCCAATCGACCCCGGCCCGCATCGCCATCGCGGCGGTTTCGAGGGCCTCATCGATGTTGGTCAAGTCGAGGGAGATTTGAACGATCGGGAGCATGGCGGGCTTGTCCGGAGAGATGGCTCGAAGTGGTCGGAAGGTCGCGGTTGAATTTGTATCGTGTGCCGCGGAAGCTGCAAAGGGACGCTCACGCACCGCATTATGTAACTCCGGCTGTGGGACACGTTTTCTACGTGCCCGTCCTTCGGCGAAGCGAGACGCCTGCAATCTGAGGTGATTCCAGCCGGAAGGAATGGCCGCAAGAAACTCAAGAAACGCAAAAAGGGGAGTACTCATTTTTGCGTTTTTTGAGTTTCTTGCGGCCTCCACTCTTCGACGACGCCGTCTGCAACTGCCTTACCAAGCAGTCCTTCGCACCATCACATGGCGCTCTGGGGAGGACGGGTACGTCGGCAACGTGTCTCACAATGATTGCAATCATCTTCACAGCACCAGCGGCTCGGCAGGAGCTTCGCCCTCCCGAGGGTAGCAACCCTCACACCCAGTTGAGACAAGGCAGAGACGATGATTTGCTCTGGAATGACGCCGTTGAATCTTGGGAGTCCGCCAGAGACGAGATTCCCTGTGATTGATCGCTGACCGCCGATAGCTGACCGCTGCCCCACCCGATAGAATCCCGTGATGCCCAGAGAATCACTCATCTTCGGAATTGGCTCCGCGCTGATCGGTGCAGCGCTGTTCTGGAACCGGGACTGGCTGCTAGTGGAGACACCCAAGGGGCGGACTCTGGTCGAGGCGTTCGGTGTCGCCAAGGCACGGGTCATCCTGGCGGCATTCGGTCTAGTTCTCGTCGGGTTTGGGGTTCTGCTGGCCGGAAGCTGGCTCGCTCCGCTGCGATGGTGATTCCCCCGTAGCCACGTTCGCCAGAACGTGGGCAACCGGAACCCGCGTCCGCACACGGCGAAGACTTCCGAAGTCTTCGGAGACTTCGGAAGTCTGGCAGCACCGATGTCACCTCCATCGGTCGCGCCGAGACAATTCGCCCACCTTCTGGCGAAGGTGGCTACCACTTCTCTCATTCATTTCACATCAAGGCATCCCATGATCCTGCAAGGCAAGACAGTTCTCATCATCGGCGGCGGAACCGGCATTGGGGCGGGGTGTGCCATCGCTTTTGCCGAGGCCGGGGCTCAAGTCGCTATCTCGGGCCGGCGGATCGAGAAGCTCGGCGAGGCAGCTGCGAAGTTTACTGGGAAGAACACGATCCTCTGTCATGCGGCGGATGTATCGGATCGAGAGGAGGCGCGCGAGTTGATCGAATGGGCCACGAAGGAACTGGGGCGGATCGACATCCTGATTCACTGTGCGGGGATCAATATTCCCAAGCGGGCGATGAACGTCCTCGACCCGGCGGACTGGGACAAGCTGATGCTGGTCAATGCGACCGGGGCGTTCAACGCCATGCACTTCGTGCTGCCGCAAATGCGAGAGCGCAAGGATGGCTTGATCATCAACGTTTCGTCGATCGCGGGATTGAGGGCCAGCATCCTCGGCGGAGTGGCGTACAGCGCGTCGAAGTTTGCGATGACAGCACTCGGAACCACAGTCGGCGTGGAGGAGCGCAACAACGGGATTCGAGTGACCAATGTCTATCCCGGTGAAGTCGAGACACCGATTTTGGATGCTCGACCAGTGCCAGTCAGCAAGGAGCATCGGGCGAAGATTCTTCAGCCGGAAGACATCGCCTCGGTGCTCGTGGCTGTGGCAGCGTTGCCACCTCGGGCTCATGTGGCCGAACTGTTGATCAAGCCGACGACGCAGGAATATGTGTAGTGACACGGCGGGGGGCATGGGGAGGCGAATGGCCAGTCCGCAACGCAAGTGAACTTGATTCGGCGGAGTGGCCGGGAGGCTATTGTCGCACGCCTGCTTGACTCTGCCCCCTTTTCCCGCCCGGAGGGTGATGTTCCAACGTGTCGATGAAGCTCAACTCAATTGGTTTCCGGCGATCACGAAGTCCATGGCTTCTGGCAACAGCAGCGGATATTTGATTCTTTGAAGGCTCACCACGCCCGCCCGCTGAAGTGGTCCTTTCTGAGCGGGCCGATCACGGCCAACAACTCTCGGTCGAAAGCCGTCACGAAGGATGAGTCGGTTCCAAACTGGGAATTGAATGAAACGCAATGCGGTCTGGAGCTGTGTCGCGGTATTGGTGCATGCCGCCGGGGAACAGGGTTTGGCGACCGAATTTGCGGTTGATCTGGTCCATGGCAGCGGACAGGGCGTGCAGGCGGCGGTCCTCGGGGAAGAGCGATTCCGGGACGGTCCCTTCCGCTCGCAAGTCTTGCAGCGTGATGGAGACCTTGAAGATGCGGTAGTGGCTGACTTCGCCCGGACGACGCGACCACAGACGCTCAAACGCCCGGATGAGTGACAGGGTGTCGTGCGTGTGGGGACTGATTCGGGTATCGGCGTGCCACTCGGCATTCCCGACGAAGCGCAGACCGATCGCCAATCGGCCCGCGCGGTAGCCCGTCGCTCGCGCCCGAGTCGCCGCCTTGTGGATCAGGTGGGTCAGGACGCCATGGGCTCCTTTTGCGGAGCGCGTGTCCGGGGGCAACACATGCTCATGCCCGATCGACTGCGTCCGCGTGGGCACTGGAGCCAAGTCCTCGCCTCGCAACAGATGCCACCACCGCGCCCCAATCACGCTCCCCCACGCCCGCTGCAGTTCCGACTCCGACCGGGCACACAGCTCTCGCACCGTGGTGATCCCGGCTGCGTGCAGTCGCCGCTCCATGTTGGCCCCAATCCCTGGCAGGTCGGTCAGCTCCAACGAGAAGAGTCGATCCGGCAGCTCGCTTTGCTGAATACATGTGAGCCCGTTCGGCTTCTGCATATCGGAGGCGACCTTGGCCAGCCACGCGTTGGGAGCCAGCCCGACCGAGCAGCGCAAGGTCGGTCCGACATGCGTGTAGACGGACTCCTTGACCTGTTGCCCGAGGGCGACTGCCGCCTCGGGATCGCGGTCCTCCCGCCACAGCCGACACTCCATCTCGTCGATCGACCGGACTTGAGTCACCGGCAGCACACGCTCGACGGCCTCGCAAATCTGGTGATGCAGGCGGACATAAACATCCGTCCGGGAGGGGACCACGATCAGCCCGGGGCAAAGCCGCCGGGCTTCTCCCACCGGAGTTCCCGTCCGAATTCCAAACGGGCGGGCCTCGTAACTGACCGCGATGCATGAGGTGAAGTCGGTCTGGAGCGGAGCCACCACGAGCGGCCTTCCCCGAAATCGCGGGTTGGCGTGCTGTTCGGCAGAAGCAAAGAACGCATTCATGTCGAGAAACAGATATCGCAGCATGCGTGGTCTCCGGAGCGGACATGGATCCCTTCGGCACAAATGTACACATCTGTTCAGTAATAGTAAACGTGCGTTCACTTTTCATGGGAAGCCGCTGGCGGGTGCCGTTCGTCCGTAGCTTGGACCCCCAGGTCCGAGTGAGTGATGTAGATCGGCGGACAGAGAGAAAGACTTCGTCCGGACCTGGGGGTTCAGACTACAATTCCGGATGGATCGCCGTTCGTTGAGTGCTCCGGGCCAACACTTGGCTCACCAGCCTCAACCTGCGAAGCTACACCACTTGTCGCTGGCAGTTAGGCCTCGCGACACCTCGGTCTCTTCCCGGTCGGATGGTCATGTTCCAACGTGTTGACGAAGCTCAATTTGTTTCCGGCGAGCACGAAGTCCTCCGCTTCTGGCAACAGCAGCGGATCTTTGACCGTTTGAAGGCCCAGAACGCTGGCAAGCCGAAGTGGTCGTTCATTGATGGACCGATCACCGCCAACAACCCGATGGGGGTGCATCACGCCTGGGGGCGGACCTACAAGGACACGTTCCAGCGCTACTTCGCCATGACCGGGCGGGAACTCCGCTACCAGAACGGGTTCGATTGTCAGGGGCTGTGGGTCGAGGTCGAGGTTGAGAAGCAGTTGAACCTGGGGACGAAAACGGCGATCGCCGAGTACGGGATCGACAAGTTCGTATGGGAGTGCAAGAAGCGCGTGCTGAAGTTCGCCGCTCGGCAGACCGAACAATCGATCCGGCTCGGCTACTGGATGGAGTGGGACGACCCGGCTCAACTACGCGGATTGGCCGAGGCGGTCGGGACCGACAACACGCTGACGCTGACCACTCCCAAGGGCGTCGTCGCCACCGGCACAGCTGAGCAACTCGTCGAGCAGCTCGGCAACCCGGTCTGGGGCGGCAGCTACTTCACGTTCAGCACCGAGAACAACGAGACGATCTGGTCGTTCATCAAGAAGTGCCACCAGCGCGGCAAGATCTACCGAGGCCACGACGTGATGCCCTGGAGCGGCCGCGCGGGGAGTGCGTACTCGCAGATGGAGATCGCGGATGGCAGAAAGCTGACCACCCACCGGAGTTGCTTCGTGCGTTTTCCATTAGTGGAGACAGCGAGCGGGGGACGTAAGTCCCCCGTGCCGGGGCAACCGTCGACCACGGAGCTACGTCGCTACGGAGCGGAAAACCTCCGAGAGTTCTTGCTCGTCTGGACCACCACCCCCTGGACCCTCACCTCCAACGTCGCCGCCGCCATCAACCCGGACCTGGAGTACGTGCGTCTGAAGGGCAAGGTCAAGGGCGACTCCGAGCCTGCCTACTACTACTTCGCGAAAGACAACCTCGAATTCAAACGCCTGGAGAAGGAGTTCAAGGAAGGGTTCGGTCGCCCCGAGTGGGCCTGGCCGAAGGACTGCCCCAAGCTGAAGACGATCGCCCAGATCTTCAAGGAGAGCGGAGGGTACGAGATCGAAGCGACGATTCTTGGTAAGGAGATGGTCGGCTGGCGGTATGCCGGTCCGTTCGATGAGTTAGAGGCTCAGCAGCGAGCGGTAGACGTAAGTCTACCGTGTGACAACGCGTCGAATCACGACAGACTCACGTCTGCCGCTCGCTCGGCAGTCGAATCACATCGCGTTATCGATGGCGGGCGTGACTTCAAAGGCACGCCGATGGTCACAGCCGGTGAAGGCACCGGCATCGTGCATATCGCTCCGGGTTGCGGCGATGTTGACCATACATTGGGGATTCAACTCGGCCTGCCAGTTATTGCCCCTCTCGGCGAAGACGCCAACTTCGGCGAAGGCTTCGGCACCTTCACGGGCCTCAACGCCACCGATCCGAATACTGCCCGGTTTGTATTCGACAAATTGAAAGAGAACGACTTCCTGGTCTACGTCGAGACCTACCCGCACATCTATCCGCACTGCTGGCGGACGGGGGATGAGCTGATCTTTCGGCTGGTCGACGAGTGGTTCATCAACATGGACTGGCGGGAGGAGATCAAGGAGGTCACGCGGGCGATTACGTGGCTGCCGGATTCGATCCAGGGGCAGGAGCGCGAGGTCGAGTGGCTGAGCCTGATGCGGGATTGGATGATCTCGAAGAAGCGGTTCTGGGGTCTGGCCCTGCCGATCTGGGTGAACCCCGCAGACCCGACCGACTTCGATGTGATGGGTTCGCTGACGGAACTCGAAGAGCGCGCGGTTGAAGGCTGGGACGAGTTCAAAGGCCACACGCCGCACCGTCCGTGGATCGACAAGGTGAAGATCAGGAGCCAAAAGACCGGCGCGATCCTGACCCGCGTCGAGGATGTCGGCAACCCGTGGCTCGATGCCGGGATCGTGCCGTTCTCGACGCTGAACTACAACGGGCGGTATCCCGAAACCGCCCTGAAGTGGAAGGACTGGTTCCCGGCGGAACTGGTCACCGAATGCTTCCCCGGCCAGTTCCGCAACTGGTTCTATTCGCTGCTATCGCTCGCCACGATGATGGGGTGGGAAGAGGGGGAGGGAGGCCTAGAGCCTAGGGCCCAGGGCCTAGGGCCAGACTCTCCAGTCGATCAACCATCAACCATCAACCATCAACCCTCCCCTCTGGCCCTAGGCTCTAGGCCCTCGCCCCTAGGCCTCCGCAAACGCCCCTTCAAAACCCTCCTCGGCCACCGCCTCGTCATGAACGAGGACGGTAAGCCGATGCACAAGTCGGATGGGACCGCCATCTGGTTCGAAGAGGCGGCGGAGCAGCTCGGCGTCGACACGCTGCGGTGGTTGTATCTCGCTCAGAACCCGGCGCAGGATCTGCGATTCGGGACTCGACATGGACAGGAGCCGGTGACGCTGCAAACGGTCGATGGCCCGATTTCGCAGACGTTGGAAGGGGCTCCCACTTGCAAGGTCACGAGTACCCCCGCTGATGAAGTGCGGCGACAAGTGCTGATTCCACTGTGGAACAGCTACTCGTTCTTTGTGAACTACGCGATTCTCGATGAGTTCGATCCGACGCTGGGATCGGTGCCAGTGAGCGAACGCCCTGAGATCGACCGCTGGATTCTGTCGAACCTCAATGTGCTGATTGGCACCTGCCGCACGGAGTTCGAGAACTTCAACACGCCTGGCGTGACGCAGGCTGCAGCTGCGTTCATTGATGACTTGTCGAACTGGTACATTCGCCGGAATCGGAAGCGGTTTTGGAGGAAGAGGGAGGATGGCCTAGGGCCTAGGGCTGAGGGCCTAGGGCCAGAGGGGGAGGCGTCGTTGAGCGCATCCGATGCGGATAAGCTGGCGGCGTACCAAACGCTCTACGAAGTTCTGGTCACGCTGACAAAACTCTTGGCCCCGTGCATTCCGTTTGTGACAGAGCGGATGTTCCAGAACCTCACGGGGGGAAGGTTAGTGGTGAGTGGTGAGTGGTTAGTGAAAGAAGAGGCCACAGCCTCTGGCCATCAGCCATCAGCCATCAGCCATCAGCCATCCTCAGTTCACCTGCAACCGTACCCCGAGGTCAACACCACCCTCGTCGACACCTCCCTCAACCACCGCATGGCCCTCGCCCAGCGGATCGTCAAGATGGGCCACCGGCTGCGAGAAGAGGCCAACCAGCGAGTGCGTCAACCGCTGGCGGAACTCAAGTACGCCTGTGCCAATTCGCAGGAGTCGGCGGAGATCGCCGCCCTGGCCGAGGTCATCGCGGACGAACTGAACGTCAAGCAGATCACCCCGGCGGACAACCTCGATGCCCTTGTCCACTACAGCTACAAGCCGAACCTGAAGACCCTCGGGAAGAAGCTCGGCAAGCTGCTAGTTCCCCTACAGCAGGCGATGATGTCACTCGTTGACCCATTGCCAGATGCGTCTCCGAAGCAGAAGCTCGATGCATTCTTGAAGTCACAAGTAGGAACTTTGAATGAGGACTTGAGGAAGCAAGGATTTCGAATCGAGTTACAGAAGCTGAGAAATGGATGTTCAGCAACGGTCGAAATCGAAGGCCAGCCGGTCACGTTGGCCCCGGAGGACGTACTCATCAGCACCGAGCAGGCCAGCGATTGGGCCTGTGCCGATGACACAGGCATCCAAATCGCCCTCTCGACAATCCTCACCCCGGCCCTCACCCGTGAAGGCATGGCCCGCGATATGATCCGGCAGGTGCAACAGCTGCGCAAGGATCATGACCTGGAAGAGAATGACCGAATCGTCATCCGCTGGTCCGCAGTTGCGGGAGCGTACGATGTCGCAACGATGGTCGAGGAGTGGCGTGAGACTGTTCTGACGGAAACTCGCGCTGACCAGATTGGGGCAGACCCGGCGACAGACGGCAAGCCGGTGCAGATCGGCGAAGTGGAAGTGCTGCTGATCATCGAGAAGCTGAGTTGAACCGTCAGTCGCGCGGACCGAAGCTCACAAGTGCGGGAACCACCCCGACAAGCAGGGTGGAGGGCAGTCTCCTCTCGCCTGACTGCCTTATGTGACTTCACCCAGCCCAACAACTTGGTGTCTCTGGCTCCTGTCGCCGCTTTCGCGGCTGCTGCCCGCAAATGGCTTGTGCCCCTTGGGCTTTCGCCCAAGGCTATTTGCTGACACCGCTTCGCGGTTCAGAGGCTGGTCCCGAGGTGGACAATTTAGCCAAACTTCGGGTCGGGTGACACGCCCGAAGAGGCCCCACAGCCTGAATCGCAGTGAAATGGGTGGCACGGCCCTGGCCGCTTTGGGGAAGGGCGTGGGGGACTCACTCTCGCAGGGCTTTCACGTGGATGTGTTGTTCGCCACACCCTTCGAAGGGCGTGTCGAGCGACGGAAGACCACGGCCTTCGCAGAGGCTCTGCTCCTGCAAATATCCAAGTGATTCATTTCGGTTGCCTTGGGGGCTATTGCCGACTTTCGTGACGCACACACGGAGACAGCGTTTCCGGCGAACAACTTGTGTGGCCCTCCCGACTTTGCGTTTCCACTCCCGCCTTGCGGCCTCTGCCGATATACTCCTCCCTCACATTTTTCCGGGAGGACGAGGTCGTCTCGCTCGGAAGCGGTTGGTTGTCGGGACTGGTTCGAACATGGCTGTGTTGCTGCAAATTCGGGATGCCCACAAGAGTTACGGCTCGCAGATTCTGCTGGACGGGGCTGAGGCGTCGATCACCGATGACGTGAAGGTAGGCTTCGTCGGTCGCAACGGAGCGGGCAAAAGTACACTGCTGCGGGTGTTGCTGGGCGAAGAGGAACTCGAAACCGGCGAGGTCATCCGCCATCCCCGGCTGCGGCTGGGCTATCTGCGGCAGCACGACCCGTTCCAACCCGGAGAGACGGCGCTGGCGTTCCTGATGCGGGACAGCGGGCAGCCCGACTGGCGGTGCGGCGAAGTGGCCGGGCAGTTCGAAATCAAGGGCGATTACCTCGACGGGCCGGTGTCGAAGCTCTCGGGTGGATGGCAGACGCGTGTCAAGCTGGCGGCGTTGCTGCTGCACGATCCGAACCTGCTGCTCTTGGACGAGCCGACGAACTTCCTCGACCTGCGTACGCAGATTCTTCTCGAACATTTCTTGCGGAATTATAAGGAGGCATGCCTGATCGTCTCGCATGATCGGGCCTTCCTCGGGGCCACCTGCACGCAGACGCTCGATCTGTCGCGCGGCAAGCTGACGATGTTCCCCGGCAAGATCGATGCCTTTCTGGAGTATCAGGCCGAGCACAAACTCCGCCTTGAAAAGACCAACGCCACCGTCCAGATGAAGATGAAGCAACTGGAAGTCTTCATCGCCAAGAACAAAGCCCGCGCCAGTTCCGCCGCCCAGGCCCGCAGCAAAACCAAGCAGCTCGAACGCCTGGAAGTGACCGAGATCGAGGCCGAAGAGCCTTCGGTTTCGATCCGCCCTCCGCAGGTGGAAGGCCGCAAGGGGACCGCTCTCCGCTGCGTCGACTTGACCATCGGCTACCCCGAGCGGCCCGTCGCCAGCGAGATCAACATTGAGGTCGACCACGGCAGCCGGGCGGCCATCGTGGGGGACAACGGCCAGGGAAAAACCACCTTCCTGCGTTCGCTGGTCGACTCGCTGTCCCCGCTCAAGGGCGAGGTCCGCTGGGGGCACGGCTGCAAGATCGGGATCTACGCCCAGCACGTCTACACCAGCCTGCCGGATAAGCAGACGGTGTTCGAGTATCTCGAAGAGCACGCCCCGCTGGGGACCAAGACACAGGAAGTCCTCAATGCGGCGGCGTCGCTTTTGTTCCGAGGCGATGCGATCTACAAGAAGATTTCAGTGCTGTCCGGAGGCGAGCGGGCACGTCTGTGTATGGCGGGGGTGATGCTCAGCCAGTGCAACATCCTGATCCTCGACGAACCGGGGAACCATCTGGATGTCGACACGGTCGATTCGCTGGCCGAAGCGCTGCTGGGGTTCAAGGGGACGGTGATCTTCACGAGCCACGACCGGCACTTCATGAAGCGCGTGGCGTCGCACATCATCGAGGTCCGCGATGGCCGCGTGGTCAACTACTACGGCGACTACGAGGCGTACCTGTACTCGATCAACAAAGAGATCGAGGACGGCGAACGCGAGTTGGCCACCAGCAAGCTCTCGAAGGCCCCCGTGCAGGCCAGCAAGG
>JAYTCW010000167.1:0-7472 GCA_043736295.1 Planctomycetota bacterium
TCTCCCACTGGTCTGTCGTGCCACTAAACACAACCCCAGTGATGACCAGCATGTCCGCGTTTGACAAGCCATCCCCCCAAATAGTCGGATGAACCAGAATTACTCGCGGATTGTCACCGGAAGGGACATTGGCCGAACTGATCAAATTCCATAAGTTCACCAAACGGCGGCAAGAGATCGAAAGTCTGTTGCGCCCATGCCTGCGGTTGACGACTCATGATGCCAAGCATTCCAAATTGAAGCGCGGACAGTCCCGCATCGGTGGCTTTCCTGACCTGCCAGAGAGTGTCACTTGGCCCCTTCATCGAAGCGGAAAGCCACTCGCTTTCCTGGCCCAGATCAATTTCAGTGATATTCCCCCAGGGAGTCGACTGCCGGACTTTCCATCTCAGGGAATGTTGTACTTCTTTTCGGTCTACGGATGGATGGGAGAAGACGAAGTGGAGCCGGACTTGCCGTCCGGGAAGGCTGCTCCCGATTGGACGCAAATCCTCTACACGCCCGACGCCTCAACATCGGGTCTGAAGCCAACGCAGCCGCCTGCCGAGGTCAACTCATTTCCGATCGCTTCTGTCGAGTTTCATGGATTGCCTTCCCTTCCCACCGACACGCGAGAACCAGTCTTCGGAGAGCAAAAGTGGTCTGGTGAGGCAAAAGAGAAGTACAACTCGCTTCAGGAAACTTTTTCTGCTGCCATCACGCAAAAGTTGGGAAATCCCCCCAAACATCAATTGGGTGGATTTGCCGATTACGAACAAGAGTTCGTCAAGGCTGTCGCCCAGGAAAAGCTGCAACTTTTGTTTCAACTGGCCTCCGATTTCAACATGAGTTGGGGCGACGATGGCTATCTCTATTTCTGGATTAAGCCTGAAGACCTGCGCCGCTGTGATTTCAGCCAGGTTCTCGTCGGTTATCAGTGCGGATAGCGATCCCTACTGCATTCCAACCGCTGGCTGACAGCTCCCCTCCCGCCTTGATTTCCGCCCCCTCAACCCCGAGACTGGTCTCATCTCTCGGGAGTCCCACCATGCCGACCATCCAAACCTCGCAACAAGTCCTCGACCGCCACTACCTCGAAATCCGTTGCAGCCTCCTCGACCTCGCGGCTGCTCTGGACCGTCTCGAACGATCCGATGGGTTTTCGCAGACGGCGAATGATCCTCGCCTGAAACTGCTTCAGGAGGGGCTGCGGATTCTGTCCTCACCCGGTGATGACCGGGCCGAACGGTTTCAACTGTTGCTGAGCGATAGCTACGTCCCGAACTGGAAGTCGGCTTGAGTGAGACGGGCCCATTGGCCCGTCCAAGTCGATCAAACGTAGTCCGCAGCTCTAATCACAGCATGGCCTCACCCCGAGGAAACTCCAGGAGACCTAAGAACGACGCATAAGACATGACCTCTTTACCCCGAAGGGGTTGCAGCTGATAGCCCAGGGTTGGCGACCGAAGGGAGCCTACCCTGGGTTACGAGTATGCTGGGATCGAACCCTGAAGGGGTTCCACCCTTGGCGACCGGAGGTGCAACCCCTTCAGGGTTGGGCGACATGCGGTGCTCATTCCCAGGGTGCGCTCCCTTCGGTCGCGACCCTGGGCTTTTATCTACAACCCCTTCGGGGTACAGAGATCTGCTCGCAACCGACAATTTGTGTATCGTATGCGAATTGCAGACGCGCGTCGTCCAGAAGTTCTCCTTCCCGTCCTCTTCTCGTCCAGTCAGTTCACCCCACATGCCGCCACGTCGCCGTTCCGATCTCGTCATCCCGCAAGCCGACTCTCTCGAAGAGGCCGAGTACACCCTGCGCGTGCCCGATGCCGAATACCTCCTCGTCCAGGAGGTCAAGGAATTCAAGGCCGACACAGCCGTCTGCACCTCGCTTGGTCGCGGGCAGTTCGCCGCACATCTGGCCGCTCTCGACCCCAGTGCCAAGATCACCTGCTTCTTCCTCGACCAGTACCTCTCCGACGATTCCATCGACTACCACGCGGGCAGTCACCGCAAATTGCAGATCAGCTGCGGCACCGACCTGCATGAGCGTAAGGTCGAGTTCGCGGCCATGCCGGTTACCAAAGGGGGCGAGGCGGAACTGACCCGCGAGTTGCTTCAGCAGATGCACATGCGGCTGGTTCGCGGCGGCACACTGCTGGCCGCCGTCGACAATCCGACCGACACTTGGCTCTGCCATGAACTGGAAAAGATCTTCCGCAGCATCGCTCGCATCCCGGTGCGGCGCGGCGTGATCTATCGCTGTATCAAAGAGGACGAACTGAAGAAGCCTCGCGACTTCCGGTGCGAGTTCGCCTTCCGCGACAGCGGAAACCTCATCAAGGCCGTCTCCCGCCCCGGCGTCTTCAGCCACCGCCACCTCGACCTCGGCTCGCGGGCCTTGCTCGAAACGATGGTCGTCAATCCCGGCGACAAGGTGCTCGACATCGGCTGCGGCTCCGGAGCGGTGTCACTCGCAGCTGTCCACCGGGCCGCCGGAGTGCGGGCTCTGGGAGTCGACTCGAACGCCCGCGCAGTGCAGTGCCTGCTGGAAGGAGCGGGCCTCAATGGCACCACGAGCGTCACCGGTCTGATCGATGCCTCGGGCAAGATCCCCGAGCCAGGCACGTTCGATCTCGCCGTCGGCAACCCGCCGTACTACTCGCATTACAAGATCGCCGAGATCTTCATGCAGTCCGCCAAGAAGGCCCTCAAATCCGGCGGCCGCGTACTGTTCGTCACCAAGAAATCCGACTGGTTCGTCGCCCGCATGGGGCAACTGTTCAAGGATGTGAAGGTTCAATCGGCCCGGGCGTACAAGGTCGTGTCGGCGGTCCAGCCGAAGTAGTCATTACAACTGCAACAAGGTTTTGCATCCCATGATTCGTCCCCACCGAGTTGAAGCACTTCCTGGCTACCGTATCCGCGTGGCATTCGCCGACGGAGTCGAGGGAATCATCGACCTCACCGCTGACGTGGGGCGAGGCGTGTTTGCGCCACTCTTGAACGAAGCGTTCTTCCGAACGGTCCATATCGGAGATTGCGGGCAGATCGCTTGGTCGGAAGAGATCGAAATCTGCCCAGACGCCGCTTACCAAGAGATCGTCCACCAGACCACTTCCGAGGTCAGTCATGCCTGAAGTGAGCCGGTTTTATGGCATTCTGATCCGGTTCTATTTCCGAGATCATCCGCCCACTCACTTCCATGCCATTTACGGAGAACATGAGGCATTGATTGAGATTGAGACGGGCACAATCCACCAAGGACACCTCCCGAAGACGGCCTATCAACTCGTCGATCGATGGCGCAGCATTCATCTGCAAGAACTTCGTGAGAACTGGAATCGTTCTCGGGAACGACAACCGCTGTTACCGATTGCTCCGCTGGAGTGACCAGTGGCTGCATTGTGTGCACAGAGGTCAACAAAACGAGTCTGTTCACAATTGGAATCCCTTGCTGGCAAGCAAGGTTGCGGGTACACCATGTGAAGCAGAATCGGCCTTGCGGGCTTGAAACGGCGTTCCGTTTCACAAGGCGATTATGCCTATGGGGGACAGAAACTATGGCGAAGCGAAATGTGCTGGGTTGGCTTCAGTCTGGATGGACCGCGTTTGTAGACCCGGAACGGAAGGAAAGGCTCGAACGCTCTACGAAGCAGATTCATAGGAGGCTGTCTGAAGCAAGGGATACATTCAGTTTTCAAACGGTACTTACTGAGTTGGAGATTCCGTCCAGTGATGTACGGGAAGTGCAAACCAGCATTTATCAGACATGCATCGAACGGGCCTGGAGTGACCTGACACTCACTGAGAAGGAATCAAAGAGCCTTCTGTGGGTGGCCAGCAAACTGGAATTGCCGAACGAAGACAGATTGCGTCTCGATCGGGACTTTGGACATACACTCGTTGAGAAACTGCTTGCGTCATTTCTAGACGATGGCGTGATCGATGACTCCGAGTATCAAAAGGTTGGAGAGATCGCAAAATGGATAAAGGGTGACTGCCGCGTCTTGATTCGGGAAGTTGTTGGTCGTCAGGGGACTGGTTTGATTCGAAGCCTCTTTCTCTCCACTGTGGAAGGTGGCGAATTTACATCGCAAGACTGGGATCAGCTCTCATCGCAGGCAGAACGATTGGGCATGACACGGGACGAGTTTCGTCAGGCAATCCAGCACCAGGCGCATGATTTCGTCGAGAACGTCTTCGTCAATGCAAAGATGGATGGAACCCTTTCCAAGGAGGAAGATCATCAGTTGAAGTGGCTGATTTCCACATTAGTTGCAGATCCGAAACATGAAATGTACTTTAAGTCGGAACTTATGCAACTGAGGCAAATGACCAAGATTGCTCAAGGGAACTTACCTTCGCTGCAATGCCCGTCGGAAATGACGCTGAAGAGCGGTGAAATACTCCATGCATTCGGACCGGTGGAGATGGAGTATGTGAAGCAAAGGAAGTCAGGGTCTGTTCGAGAGTTCCTTGAAGGGGATCTGGCGATCACGGATTCCCGGATCATCCTCCTTGGTGACTATAAATCGATAGATGTTGCTTATCGATCGGTAATCGCTTGCTACGTGGAAGAATTCGGTGCAATCTTGCGATGTGCCAACAAGGGGATTGGATCGGGAACCTACCGTTTTCAACATTCACCACAGATGAACGCTGCAATACTTGACTGTGCGATTCGACGTTCCAAACAGACTGTCGTCGATACAACAGGCGAAGGTCGCAGTCGCAGTATCCCGAGAGATGTGCGTCAGAGGGTGTGGACCAAGTATGGTGGCCGCTGCGCTGAATGTGGGTCGGATCAGTATCTTGAATTCGACCACATCGTTCCATTCTCCCGTGGAGGAAGCAACACAGACCAAAACGTTCAGCTACTTTGTAGGCGGTGTAACTTGAAGAAGCTGGACGCGATCTGATCTACGGGGCGAGTGGGCACGTCCTGAGTCTTTGAAGGGTGGGACTCACAGCACGCCACGCCACTCGTGCCGTAGAACGGAATTTGTTCCGTTTCGACGAGCAGAAAACGGAATGAATTCCGTTCTACATCCACAGGAGCAACGCGTCATGGATCTCGGACTGCAAAGCAAAGTGGCTCTCGTTTCCGGCGGATCGAAGGGGATCGGCCTGGGGATTGTCCAGCGTTTGATCGCCGAAGGAGCCCGCGTCGCGAACGTCAATCGCAGCGAGGCCGAGGGCCGGGCACTGGAGGCGGAGTACGCCGCGCAGGGGCGTGAGTGCTTCTTCATCCAGGGCGATCTGGCCGATGTGAACGCCTGCCAGAACGCCGTGGAGCAGACGTTGAAGCGATTCGGCCAGCTCGACATTCTCGTCAACAATGCGGGCGTCAATGATGGAGTCGGACTCGATGCCGGGGTCGAGGCGTTCGTCGACTCGTTGCGGCGGAATTTGATTCATGTCTACGCGATGGCGCACTTCGCCCTCGATGCCCTCAAGCAGTCGCGCGGCGTCATCATCAACATCGGCTCCAAGGTCTGCGAAACCGGCCAGGGCGGCACCTCCGGGTATGCCGCCTCCAAGGGCGGCATCAACGCCCTCACCCGCGAGTGGGCCGTCGACCTCGCCCCGCACGGCATCCGCGTCAACGCCGTCCTCCCCGCCGAAACCTGGACACCGCTCTACGAAAAATGCCTCGCCGCCATGCCCGACCCCGCAGCTGCGAAGGCCGAGATGGAACAGTTGATCCCGCTGGGGCGGCGGTTTACGACGATTGAGGAGCTGGCCAACATGGCGGTCTTCCTCGCCTCGCCGTGTTCGAGCCACACGACCGGCCAGATCATCTTCGTCGACGGCGGGTACACGCACCTCGACCGCAAATGTACCGTCCGAAGTGATGTCGCGTCATTCGGAGCAGCAGCGAAGTAGGCGATGTCGCTCCGCGACTCGCATTCCGCGATCAGAGAGATATCGCCAACATCCCGTAGAATGGACAACCCGCATGACCTTTAACGAACTCGCTCTATCGCTGCCACAGGGTTTCCATGATGCGGAACTCCATCGCTTTGAAATGGACTACATCTCTCGAAGATTGGTGTTCCATGTCGTGGTTTGGATCGGCGACATGGACAACGAGCAGGCTCGGGAGATGTATCGTCCCGCGCGGGTCACTGTGGAAGGTGTGGCCTACTTGGTCATCGAGCCGCCTGACCCGAGCTACACTTGGAAAGAACCCGGATACCTCATAATCGACACAGGAGCGGGCCAACCAGTGAACAGTGGAACCCCTTTGCCCGAGGCACCTCACGGCACCAGTGTCACATACATGTACATTAATGATTTTAACCGGTTTATGTATTTCGCCGCCTCAAATGCCTCGTTGGAATGGACCGGTCCGGAAGAGGACCACGCCTGACGAGGGGCATCACATTCGTCCTGTCTCAGGAGAAGAACAAGAACACTGTGGCTCCTCGACGATCAAGCGATCCGCTGAGCAATCCCCCGCCCCGCAGTCGGCGGCGGCAACGGGTGACCATCGCTCTTCAACGTGTCGATCCAGTCCTCCACGATCTGGCACAACTGGGCGTACACTTCCGCTTCATCGTCCCCGTGACAGCATGGACCGATGATCCCCGGGCATTGGCCGACGAAGCACTGATCCTCGTCGGACCATTCCACCAGCTTGATGTACCGAGCACTTTCGTTCATGACTGGGACTCCTCAATGACACGCCGGACTTCTCGCTCTTGATAGGGCAGGCAGTCGTCACCCATCTGACCCGAAAGGGTCACACGCACACCATTGGGATGGATGAAGTTCCGATGGCTCCCCTTGCCGCCTCGATCTTGAAATCCGGCTCGCTCCAGATCGCGAACGAGTTCTCGAAGTTTCCTTGGCATGCAGCAGCTCGGCCCCGCCAATTTCTCGTTGTCACGGTCTCATTGGCTTTCTTCTCTCTGACGCGGATGACAACCAAGAATAGAGGGTGAACCTGATGGAAGCCAGACCGCGATTCTATGTCCATCGTTTCACAATCTCCCTCAGGTGAAATCCCCCCCCGTTTCTGACATCATGCTACATCCGGATTTCCCCCATCGGCAGGAGGCCCCCGCCTTGCTCGCTCTCAATACGATTCACAAACTCGACTGCGTCCAGGCGATGCAACAACTCGAACCCGGCAGCGTCGACCTCGTCTTCGCCGATCCCCCGTTCAACATCGGCTACAAGTACGATGTCTACGAGGACCGCAAGGACGCCCCGTCGTACCTCAGTTGGTCCAAGGAGTGGATCACCGGCGTGCATCGCGCCCTCAAGCCGACCGGCACGTTCTGGTTGGCCATCGGCGATGACTACGCGGCTGAGCTAAAAATCCTCTCGCAGCAGGTCGGGTTCCACTGCCGCAGCTGGGTCATCTGGTACTACACGTTCGGCGTGAACTGCAAATACAAGTTCAGCCGCTCGCACACGCACATCTTTCATTTCGTGAAGGATCTCAAGACCTGCACCTTCAACCGCGAGGCGATCCTCGT
>JAYTCW010000168.1:0-25895 GCA_043736295.1 Planctomycetota bacterium
GCGGAACCGGGCGACCTGCGGAAGATTCTGGCGGACATGAGCCAGTTGCTCGATGCAGTCTGCAAGCATCACCATGTTGACTTCCGGGTCACGGTCGAACTCAGTGAGCAAGATTCACGAGTCCGGGACCAGGCCCGCATCCGTGGGGCGATCTTGAACCTCGCCCTCAATGCGATCGAGGCGGCCGGTCCGGGGGGACTAATCGCGGTGTCTGGTCAGCGGCAAGGCGACTTCATCCAGATTGGGGTCACCGACTCGGGCCAGGGTCCACCCGCCGATCTTGGGGAGTTGATCGCCGAACCGTTTGTGACTACGAAAGAAGCGGGCGTCGGTTTGGGTCTCATGCTGGCACGCCAAGCCGCTGAGGGCGAAGGCGGCCAGCTGACATGGGGGCGTGCGGAGGGGCACACTCTGTTCCAGATGAGCTGGCCTGCTTCCTCGGAATAGGAACATCGCAGGCCGAATCGCGGGTTCATCTTGACTCCTTGAGGAACTCTAAGGGATAACGCGGATCGTGACGAAGGATTTCTCTGGCAAGGAGGCTAGAGCATGCGACGAGTGATGGCCTGTGGATTCATTGGCACGTATCTGTTGATGCTGGGAGTCGGACTGTTCAGCCACGCGCTGGGGTACAAGTCGACCGCTCATGTCGGGATGTATTTCCTGGTGTGGGATATGTACTGCGGCTGGTGCGGTTATGAGATTCGCCACCATGTCATTGCTCAAGGGGAGAGTGGCCAGTATTACGAGGTCACGCCACCGCCATGGGGCGAGTTCGTTCCGTTTGGGTCGGCGAACCGTCACGACTATGACGGTTCGGCGTCTTTCACAGGGGCCATCGCAGCTCACGTCCTTGACCATACGGACCATGAGCCGATCTCCGAAGTGATCCTCGTCGAGGAGGCCTGGTCCAAGAAGTACAACATGCCCGACGCTCTCTACGAGAGTCGGTACGAAGTACCCCGCGAGCAGAGGAGCTACTTCCGCCCTCGGTTGCTGTTGTCGGCAGATGGAACGATTCGAGAACGGTATCTCGATTGGACCGGGTGGTTGTCTCATCAGGCACTGGCCGACAATCCCCGCCTGCAACGGGACATTGCCAATCGACCGTTCCTGATGCAGGAACAGTTCTCCTCGCCGCAGAGAGCGAGAAAAGTGAGTCACTCCACCACACAGGATCCGCCGGATTAGGCACTGGTCGGAAACAGCAGTCGCCTTTCGCTCCGCGAAAGGACGTTCTTTCGCGGAGCGAAAGACGACGAATCGGGAAGTTGTTTTGGACCGTGTCCTTAGTCCTTCAGCCGCGATCACCGCGACGGTACGAAACGCGTCCTCGAATGAATTTCAACAGGTGAACGAGATGTCTCAGAGCCCCGAATCAAATTCACTGTCCCAGCCAGCTCTGGTGTCGAGCCTGTGGTCACGAATGGATGCATTCTTCTTTACCGAAGAACGCCCCGTCGGGTTGGCGCTGGTGCGAATCGTGTTGCCGCTGGTGCTACTGATCCCGACTCTGCATCGGATCTTCCGTGTTCGCGAGCTCTACTCATTGTCTGGCGCTGCGGCACCGATCTGGAACAACTATGGGCAACCGGACTTCCTTCCCATCCCGACAGCACCCGTCGCAGCTGGCATGTACGCACTGCTGATTCTGTCGCTGATTTCCGCCAGTGTCGGTTGGCGGACCCGCACCTCGCTGTTGATCTCCGGTCTGCTCATTCCCTATTTCGGGATGGTGGATTTGATCAGCACGATGACCAAGTTCGTGGTGATCGCCACTCATGTACTCGTCTTACTTTCGTTGTCCGATTGCGGGCGGATCTGGTCCGTCGATCGCTGGCTGGCACGTGGGCGAGGCGTCGATTGGAAAGAGACTGGCCCCGCTTGGCCGCGTCGATTGGTGCAGATTCTGATCGGGGTCGTCTATCTCGGGGCTGCTGCGACCAAGATGCACACTCCGGCCTTTTTCTCGGGAGATCAGCTGCGGTTCTGGATGCTGTCAAATGTGAATGCGATTAACCCCGTGGGTGAATACCTGTCTCAGTATCCGGGTTTGATCCTGACGATGTCGTATGTGACCATTGTGTGGGAGATCCTGTTCCTGTTCACGTCGTGGAAGGGAACTGCCCGGACGATGATGCTCTGCCTGGGCTTGTTCTTCCATCTAATGACAATGGTGACCCTGGGGCTGATTGTGTTTCCGATGGTGTACTTCGCGATCTACCTGGCTTGGTATGAGGAACGCGATCATCTCGCCTGGCTAGCGCGGTGGCACCACTGGTTCGGTCGAGACTTCCGGGCTGAGGTCGCACTCACAGAGTCACCCCCGCCGGGTCGGTCGGGGTGGCGGATCCCCAGCCTGCCCGCTTGGGCAGCGTGTGCGGGATGCGCGATCGGGCTGGGAGTGTGGATCGATCACACCTCGGACCCGTTCGGTGAGCATCGTCCCGAGGGACGCTACGCACTCCAGCCGATCAGCGAGGAGCGACTCGCGCAGTTACAGCGCAACGACCAACGCATTCATGTCTCCGACAAGGTGTTCGCTCTGGATATCGGATCGGTGATGTTCAACGACAATCTGGTCGATCGAAAGACCGCGTTCCAGTACGGTGAAAAGGCCGTCATCCAGTGCAGTTTGCTGCCTCCGCATGAAGACCTGTACATGGAGGTCCACCTGCTCAATGACCAGCAACAGATCCTGCGGCGGCTGTGGCAGGTGGTGTCGCGTGAGAATCTGCGAGGTCACTTCTGGTTCCCGATGGAGGAGTCGCTGGCTCCTGGGGCCTACCTGATCGTGGTCAAGATCAACGGAACGGAGGCCGGTCGTCGGTCGCTCGAACTCCTCCCCGATGACGCCGGACCGAGCGAAGAGACAACTGTCACTGATCGGTCCGAAAACGCGGAGCTGCCAGTGGCGACGGCACTGTCACCCCTGCGGTAAAGTGTCCAATCGCATCTCTGCCATTTGACTTCCCTGCCAGCGTGTGATAATTCCCATGCTGGGCAATTTCATTACCGTGACTTCCGGTTGCCCCCCCCTCCCCTTCCCACTGTCCACTCGCATGAAACGGACTCCCCTGCGTCGCGACTACCGGGTTCTGATTGCCGACGATGATCGCGGCTTTCGGGAGACGCTGGAGATCATTCTGGAGCCGCATTTCTTAATACTGGCGGTCGAGTGTGCGGAGCAGGCGATCGAGGTCGTGGAACATGATCCGATCGATCTCGTCCTGTTTGACATGCACATGCACGAATTGACCGGGCTTGAGGCACTGATCCTGGTCAAACAGCTCCGTGCGGAACTCCCTTGCATCCTCATCACAGCGGACTTCACTGAGGCCCTGAAGCGGCAAGCCCTCGCGGCCCATGCTCACGCCGTGCTCAAGAAGCCGGTGGCACGGCAGGACTTGATCGTGCAAGTGGGGACGGCGCTCTGTTCCGTCTATGATGATCCGGAACTGGCCGAGTGGCTGGCCTGTTGAAGACTCTGCCACCAGGGTGGTATTCTGTCGAGACATGTGAACCACCCAGCTTGCCGCTTCTTGAACCGCGACCCTGAATTCACCGCAGGATTCGACTCCGATGGCTACCGTGACGTTTCAGGTACTCGATGGCTTCGAGGCGGGCCGCCTGTACTGCGATCTGCTGACCCCGATCTCCATCGGGCGAGAAGAAGACAACGACATCCGGCTCAATGATGATCGCGTGAGCCGCTTCCACGCCAAGATCCAGGACGATGCTGGTCGCGTCATTATGACCGACCTCGACAGCACGAACGGCACGCGGGTCAACGGCCATCCAGTTCGCATGCGGGTGCTTCAACTCGGCGACCAGATTCTATTCGGTCGCTGTCTGATGGTCTTCGGCAGTCCTGAAGAACTGGCCGGTCTCCATACCCCGCCGAAGAAGATCTCTGACTCCGGGGTCTCGATCCTGCCGCCGGGTGATGATGAGGGAACCCACCTGCCCTACCCGCAAGAGCCAGTGCCCCAAAGCGATCCCTTCGGAGGTCATCGCCCCGAGGTGCCCGAGGGACTGACTCCACTGCAAGCCGTGCAGATCTCAGATTTACTCTCGTTTGTGCGGGCCAACGTACTCTACATCCTGGAGAGCGGCGAGGAACAAAAGCCCGTCCCCCTCAAAGGCAGCCACCGCATGACCGTCCCCCCCGAAGCCTGGCACCTGCTGCAAAAAGTCCAGCTCGATCTCTCGCAATACCTGCGCGAGATTTCCGAACCGAACCGGTAGGGACGAGAGCAGCTCATTTTATGGGCGAGTGATTCGCGACGTGGGTAAGGCACATGATTGGCGAACCAACCATGACATGATCCATTGTGTTCTCAGCGTGTCATCTCGCTTTGAGTTTATTCATTTTGTGTGCAGTGTTGGCTTGACAACGATCAGTTCAGACTTACCATGATAAGAGTGAAAATGTAGCGAAACCTCATGAAGAGGTGCCTCACCTGCGGGGACTCGCATGTTGCATGGGAGTTGGTCGAATGAACCGGTTTTGGTCTCTCTCTCTCTCTCTCTCTCTCTCTCTCTCTCTCTGCTATTGTCAACTGAAGGGCGAGCTGATGTCCCTTGTGACGTTGATCTGACGCAATGGGGGGCAGCGTTCAGAATTCAAGTCGGGAATGCGACGTATGATTCATTGGCGCCAGCCCCCATCTCCTTGGTAGCCCCCTTCGACTATGGAAGTGCTACTTCCCATGCTTGGGGGTATGCAGGAGCTGTTGCTTGCAGCCCAGGTGCTACGAACTGCGAGGGTACACCATATTCATTTTGCGAAGTCAGTATTGACAATGGCTGGTTTATTTGGATTACTATTGATAATGCCTTACATCGAGTCGATGTCTCGCACACTGAAGCATATTGGGACTTTCGCTTTTCCGGCTACACGAAGGTCGGTTCAGTCGACTTTTCTCAGAACTGCCACGGCTACGCCTTTGGCGTCGGTGATTGGCCAGATGATGGAATGTATGGTGCAACAACATTGCTCGGTATCGGGTCTTGTTACGAATCTGCGAATAATCTTGAGGCAGAGATCGCATTACTCCAAGGAGACAATCACAGCATCAAAGTGGAAGGAGGGGCTGTCGGACTCAACTCGAATACGTTTACGACAGTAATCATCAGCACGTCTGAGAAATATCGAGAAAGTGCAGTTTACGAAAGAACAAATAATACCAACGGCCTGTCCCTGCCAGATGGGATTGCTCACGGCTTAACAGCAAGTCTCGGCGGTTTGTACAAGCAATTGTGAATGGGGCATTCGAATGAAGACAAGACACTGGATGATTCTCACCGTCTTTGTTCTGGCGCATGTGGTGATCTTCTTTTCCAGCTTACTGCGTGGGCCACAGCCACCGAAACCGAAGCCCCGTCCCGACACTCCGTTGGCGGGGGTGGCGCAAGCAAAACGCACCACGGACTTCATCGCGCAAACGGCTGCGTATACCACGTTCGAGGAGTGCGCCCAAGGTCTCAGCGAGCGGGTACAATCTGATTTTGACATCGTGTTCGATGTGACGATGCAATCCAACGATCCCATGCCCCAGATGGCATTCGGGAGAGTATTGGCGGATCGGCGCGCGATCAAGCTCTGTGCATTCTTGGGGGAGTTACCATCGGAAGCCGCTTCCCTTAAGGCGGCACAGTTATTTGACGAGAAGTTGGAGATTCTTCGACATGCAACAACTAGCCGCATCGAAAGTGCATCGCGCCATCTTGAATCGGACAAACTAATTATGCAGCAAATCAATCACATCTTCGCACAGCCCAACCCGGATCGGAAGCAGGCCGACCGTCTGCTGGAGGAGTACAACCGCCTGCGCAAGCAGCCCCCGCAAGACCCTGCGTCGATTCCCGTGTCGCCTCACCAGAATTCTCATGCAGCCTGTTGTGCGTTATTCCTATGTGCTCACTTCTGTGAGCCGCGAACAACACTTCAGAAAGTTGACGCCTGGAATCAAATCATGGGGCCGCTCAGAGAACAGTCACAAGCCAACGGGATTCCGGGTGTCATCAACATGGATGATCAATATACGACGCTGGAGCCACTCTATCTGGCGAACCTGTATTGTCATGTCTTGTCGCATCGAGCTGGGCAGTCGCTGAGGCAGATTCAGACTGACACTGCGATGACGCTGCCAGCATCGAATCCAGTGCCGGTCTGCGCCTGGGACGCTTTGTCAACGCCCTTTGATTTTAACCACATCCATCAGTTTCAGCCGGTGGATGTGCAAAACAAAATGTTCGATGTGGAATTCTTTCGAAGCTGGGGCCCCCAGCGTCGGCACTCGTCTGAACTTCAACAAGATTGCGTGAACAGTTTGCGGGCGCGCATTGAACACCTGTTTCCGGCGGAATGATTATTCGGCTCAATGCTGGCGAAGTCACTTGGCAATCGCGTGCCAATGCGTTTGCCAAGGCCCGGGCACAACGCCATCAGAGATGACGATCGGACGTGTTCTTTAGCCAGATTCATAGTCGATCCGAACTCGGCCCAAGGTCGATGATTCCGACACCTGATCTGTGCCAATCGATGCAATCTGTGTACAACATCTGCTGCTTGGCCGATCCCGGACGGAGAGCAGCGGTTCGGGACACAGATCGCACAAATTGACACCGATCAAAAGTACTCTGGGTCGCGATTGTCATACTCAACACGAGACACCCCCATGGACAACACCTCCCTTCAATCTGCCCTCCAGTGGAACGAACGCTACGCTTCGCAAGCGGTCGAGCAGCTGACCGAGCTGTTGCGAATTCCGAGCGTCAGCGCCCAGTCGGCTCACAACGCCGATACGCGCCGGGCTGCGGAGTTTGTGCTCAACCAACTGAAGGCCGCCGGGCTGAAGACCGAGTTGTGCGAGACGCCCGGCCATCCGATTGTGTATGGAGAATGGCTCGGGGCTCCCGGTGCCCCGACAGTGATGGTCTACGGCCACTACGATGTCCAGCCGCCCGATCCGCTCGACAAGTGGGAGACCCCGCCGTTCGAGCCGACGATCCGCAACGGCCACATTTTCGCGCGGGGAGCCACTGATGATAAGGGGCAGATGTACACGCACATCCGTTCCGTCTCGGCGTGGCTGAAGACGGTGGGTCACTTGCCGGTGAACGTGAAGTTCGTGATCGAAGGGGAGGAAGAGGTCGGGAGTAACCACCTCGAACTGTTCCTGCGCGAGAACAAAGAACGCTGCCGGAACGATATCGCGGTCGTCAGCGACACCAGCCAGTACGGACCGGGCCTGCCCGCGATCACCTACGGCCTGCGCGGGATCATCGCGTGCGAGATCTTGCTGCACGGCCCGAAGCAGGATCTGCACAGCGGGATCTTCGGCGGGTCGATCGCTAACCCGGCGAACGCGCTGGCCCGGATCGTCGGCGAGCTGCATGCTGAGGAGGGGCGGGTGCAGATTCCCGGCTTCTATGAGGACGTGACGAACCTCATTCCCGAGGAGCGGGCCGAGTGGGCTCGCCTGCCGTTTGACAAGCAAAACTTCCTGGCCGGAGTCGGGTCGGGCGACACTTGGGGCGAGACTGGCTTCACGACCCTCGAACGCCGCTGGGCCAGGCCGACATGCGACGTGAACGGACTCATCAGCGGCTACACCGGCGAAGGCCCGAAGACGATCATCCCGAGTTGGGCGCTCGCCAAGATCACCTGCCGCTTGGTTCCCAGCCAGGACGCTTCGAAGATCGTGGCTGCTCTCCGGAAGTTCGTCGAGGCTCGCGTCCGCCCCGGCATCCGCCTCGAATTCAAGGAACACCACGGCTGCCCCGCGACCGTCTGCGACCTCACCAGCCCCTACATGGCGGCTGCCAAACGGGCCATCGAGAAGGGGTTCGGCAAGGCCCCGGTCCTGATCCGCGAGGGGGGCTCGATCCCGGTCGTCGGAACCTTCAAGGAAGTCCTCGGCGTCGACACCCTGCTCCTCGGCTGGGGCCAGAACACCGACAATCTGCACAGCCCCAATGAGAAGTTCTCGCTTGAAGACTTCCAGCGCGGGATTCGGGCGAGTACGTGCCTGTGGTGGGAACTGGCCCACGGGTGAAACGCCGTGAAGTAGAACGGAATTTATTCCGTTCACTCTCAGTCCGAAGCTCCGATTCACCCGCGTGCTAGACGACTCGGTTGCGAGAACACGGGTATGCTCCGCTACGAAGACTCTGCGTCGCAGCTAAACAGGGGAAGTAGCGAGCGGGCGGACGTCAGTCCCCCGTGCCCGAACGACTCGCTCCGACCGGCCAGCGGGCTGGCGAGCGATGCAGGTTCACCCCACACGTTGGACTCATATCCAGCGCTCGCTGTCGAAAGCGGATTCCAGTCGGTAACGCCAGATCGCTCCGCTGCGAAGACTCCGCGTCACAGCGAAACGGGGGAAGCAGGGACATCGCGCTGTCATTGAAACCACCTGCGATTGCGTGACACCGGTTCCGCCCTTTACCATGAATCAAAGGTTAGCAGCCGAACAGGAGGACTCCCATGAGCGTGAAAGTGACCGTCCGTCAAGGACAAGAACAGTTTGCCGAGCTGATGCAGCAAGCTGTCGATACGGGCGAAGCGTGCGTCATTCAACAGGACGGTCGAGACTACGCCGTGATCGTCGGTGTGCGGGAGTGGAAGCGGCACATTCTTGGCCATAGTTTGGACTCACTCGGCCCCGCGTTTCGGTTGACGAAAGAACAACAGGCGAGAACGGAAGAATTATTGAATCAAAGTCAACAGAATCGTCTGTCGCGAGCCGAGCAACGTGAACTCGACACTCTATTACTCAAGAGCGAGGAAGTCTTGCTGCGTCGCACTGCCGCTTTGGACCGGCTCCCATGACCAAGGTGTCTGAGACGTTGCGACGGCAAGTAGAGCAACGGGCGCTCGGCTTGTGCGAATACTGTCGTTCGTGTGAGGAATACACGGGACACGATTTTACAGTGGACCACATTCTGCCCGAATCGCTCGGGGGAACCTCAACCATCAAGAATCTGTGTTGGAGTTGCTTTTGGTGCAACAACTTCAAGCACGCCAACACCCAGGCTCTCGACCCAAGAAGCGGTCTACTGGTGCGGCTCTACAATCCCCGGATGGAAGTCTGGCACGATCACTTCCGTTGGAATCGCACTCAAAGTCGTCTCATTGGGCGAACTCCGACGGGACGCGCCACGACTGAAGCCGTTCGCTTGAACCGCCCTGTTCTTGTCCTCGCCAGAAAAGTCTGAGTTAGACACGGACTCCACCCACCGGATTAATAACAACTCTGGCTGAACGATGTTGTCTGGGGCGGTCCCCATGGCGGGCATGCTCCGCTGCGAAGACTCCGCGTCGCAGCGAAACGAGATCGAGTACCGAGAGTCACTCCCCCACGGCGCGGCGGACCTGCATGGCGATGGCGATCTGCATGGCGAGGCAGGCCATGACCGACGTGTAGAGCAGGGGGGCCCAGAACTCGGGGCCGTCGCTGGCTCGCAGGAGCGGATTCCGTGTGTCTTTGGTCAGCAGTGACATGCGGACCATCTCCAGCAGTGGAAGTACGAACACCGACGCCAACACCAGTGTGGCCACAGCCCAGGCGACCGCCCCGCGCCGCACGCGTATCGAATAGAACGTCGTCAGATGCAGCAGCAATACGAAGCCGAACACGAGGACTAATTCACGCGGGTGCCAGTCGAGGAGTAACGTATCGTGCCCTCGCAACACAAACGATCCCAAGACGAAGGCGACCAGTGTTGGGCTCAGCACGACCAGCCCGCCCCAGAACTTCGAAACCAGAATTCGCCCGAGCGAATTCGGCGTCAGAATCAGATTCGGGAGCGTCCCTCCGGTGAACTCGCTCCCCAGGAAACTCCCCGCAAACGCCAGACACTCCAGCAGCAGAATCGCGAACAAGCTGGCGTGTACGATCTCGGTCAGGTTCGCTCCGTACAAAGCTTTGAAGCGGGCCTCAAACAGTTTGGCCACGACAATCAGTCCCATATAAACCAGCGACTTCCCAACGAGGGTCGTAAACCCGCCGCCGCCAAAATGGAACTCCTTCCACGCCAACGCATCCCCACGCGGGCGAGTGACCCACAGCTGCCAGCGCAATGCCCGCCCGCCCGCTCGCGCGCGGTGCGGGTCGTGCGTTTCGGTATACTCGGTGAAGCGATCGAACAGCAGCCACGAGAGGCTGAACAGCGCAGCTGCGATTCCCAGTGAGGCCCAGAACTGCCCAGTCACAAGCGTAGTGTGCCGGTAGAGCATCGTCTCGCTCAACCGAGTCTCGGGAGAGAACCACATCCCGAATTCATTGACCCATTGTAGTGTGGAACGAACGAGGGCGACCTTTTTACCGATGCCCGCCGTCTGAGCGAATGCGGCCAGCTTCCCGGCCCACAGTGTCAGTGCCCCAATGACGAACGTGAGTGAGGTCGCGCTTGAATTCCGGCGACAGACCACCGACAGAAACAGCCCCACGTTGCCCAACAGAATCAAGAACGCCGCCAGCGTCAAATAGGCGGCGATAATCTGCGTCACAGTCGTGCCGCCCAGCACGATCGCTAGGAACGCAAACGGCAATTGGATCAGGAAGATCAGCAGCGCGATCACAATGCGGGCGGACGACTTGCCGAACATCAGCCCGGCGTTCGAGAACCCCGCCAGCTTGAGCAGGCCGAGAGTACCTTGCTCTTTCTCTTCGGTGATGACCGAGCCGAAGTAGCTGCTGCCCGCGACGAGAATGAGCATCAGATCGAGGTACGTGAGCGCTCGCACAAACTCGCGGCCCACTCCTCCCACGAACCAGGAGTAGTAGTGCGCACTCAGTAGCATCCAGGTCGCAACCAGCAGACTGCCGATGCGAAACCGGTGCGAGGAGGGACTGCGCGACTCCTGGCGCAGGGAGTGACTGAGCAGGGTCAGCAGATTCAGCACGTTGGGGACGAACATGGTGGATTCGCGAAAAGTGGTTTCCCGCCCGTCCCCTCTCCCCCGCGAGCGACGTGGACAAAAAGGACGACATGTTGTGGGGGAAAGGGAGTCTCAGAAGTCCGATTCAACCGACTCTTTGGGAAAGAGATGGCAGCTGGAGAGCTGATTCGATCAACCATCTCTGAACCCCAACGGGGTTTCGCCGCGTAGCCCAGGGTCGCTCGCCGCGAGCGACCCTGGGTCTCGAGAGGTCCGAGCCGCATCAACCCCAACGGGGTTGCGTCACACGCCGAGTTTAGGCTTGAGGCGGCTCACTCGCGAAAGGACGCAACCCCGTTGGGGTTGATGAGTCGTTAATTCGATCACCCAGGGTAGCCTGCTGCGCAGTCAACCCTGGGCTATGCGGCGAAACCCCGTTGGGGTTGGTGGCCCGAACTGCCGATCACTCGGTGAACATCACTTCCCCCCCGACAGCGGAACATCGGTCACAGAGAGCATGCGGCCCCCCTGATCGGGGAAGTCGCCGCTCAATTGCAGTTCGCGCGGCAAGTCGGTGTAGAGCATGACACGCGCGTAGCCCTCGGGCAGAACGAACGAATCCGCGAACACTGTCGGACCGACGGAGAACGCATTCCCCACGGTGTCTGCGAAAGCATCCATGTAGATCTCGTCAGCTGTGCGAAAGTCGAATAGCCATGCCAGCAAGCTGGTCCGCCAGGACATCCGTTTGGCATTTCGCATGTTATAGGGGTTGATCCAGTCGTGCATGGTGCCTCCCCAATTCTCGGTCGGCTTGAGAGTTCCCGACTTGCCGGTGTACTCATAGACCTGCTTGCCGATCACGACCACAGCGGCATAGACCGGAGCCTTGTACGAAGGATCGATGATGACTTTCGCCGACTTAGACTGAAACATCTCTTGTGCGGCGGAGTCGAGGCTGACCGGAATATCGGGCATCTCCATTCGCGTGCGGAATGCCACTTTTTGAGTCGAGAAGGCCGAGAGATCGGCGGTCATCTTCCCGTCGCGAATCAGCAGCGGGTTCGAGCCGTACGACTCCGTGCCGCCATAGAGTTGCCCACTGCCGGGGACGGAGAACGCATGCTCCCCGCCAGACAATCCCGTGGCCAGCACCGACCAGCCTTCCACGTCATACAGCCCGCTGGTAATGCGGCGAGCAATCATCGTTGACCGCACGCGGTCCTGCCCCGCAGCCCCTGCCCGACCGAACACGAAGAACAGCAACGAGAACCCCAGCGACAACCCGACCAGCCAGCCATAAAACCGCCCCGGCTGCTTCTCCATGATGCCCCACCGCCACCCGATCCGCCATTGCCAGCCGACGTAGGCAAACACCGTCAGATAGATCAGCCCCCACCGCTGCCGCGTCCCCGCCAGCTCCTTCAGTTCGGTCAACACCGCATCACGGGAATAGGAGAGGATCGGGGTTCCGTCGGCGTTCAAGACGGGTTGCCAGTACCCGTTCCCGCGAGTGGCCTCATAGGTCTTCAGTTTCGCCGCCGTATCCCCTCCGGTCAGCTGGCGGCCCAGGATGTGCTTCTCGATCACGGTCTTCGTGACCTGCTGGGGAGAGAGCGGGAGCCGCTGAATCGTACCGACGCCGTAGGGCGTGATCTGCCGGGTGACGTTGAGGTATTCGAACCCGTTGGCGAACTTCGGCGTCGTTCCATCGGGGAGATTCAGGACCACGACTTTGCCCCCTTTGAGCAGCCACTCCTGGAACGCCTTGCGTCGAGCCCCCGGCCAGCGCGGCTCCTGGTCGAGGAACACCACGCGCAGCGCATCTAGAGCAGTCACCGAGGTCGGGAACTCGTCCTCGTCAATCACCGGGAGCGACCCCGACCGGTGAATGAGGTCGGACTTTGTCGAGATGAACACGATCCCGTCATCCGCCGACTGGCCCTTGATCGGGAGTGATTCTTCCTCACTCGGGCCCCAGCGCAGGGTCCATGTCTCGCCAGGATCGGAGACGAAAGGACTGAGTACGATCACGCGGGTCGTCTCTTCAGAGATGGTGACCTCCTGCTCCAACACCTCTCCCTGATCGTTCAGCGCATCCGCTCTCGTCAGCTGGATGCGCAGAGTCTTCGCCGGACCGGAGTTCTTCATCACGATGCGCAGCGGGACGAAGGTCTTGTAGCGAGAGAAGCCATCGAAGCCCCACTTGGCGTCGAGGACCTGGATGCCCGCTTCAGCGGGTGCAGGCTCCATCGCCGAAGTGCTTCTCACACCGACGCTCGCGAACAGAAGCAGGATCAGAAACAGCCGCCGCAGCATTGTGGACGAACTCGTGGTGGTGAGGAGAAGTCGCGAGGCGAAAAGCCCAAGGGTTGCAACCCCTGGGCTTGGATGTTGCGTTCAAAAATCCCCGACCTCCAGATGGTCGAGGCGATTCGCCAGCCGTCTTAGAATTCCTTGATCGACACTGCGAGAGATCAACCGCACCGCTCCGTCCGAGAGCAGGAAGTGCCCGCCGTCTTCGTGAGCGGGCCAGAACCCGACCGTGCGGCTGATATTCAATCGCTCCGCACCGGGAGGCGGCGGCGGGCGGTTTCCATCGCCTTCCATCGGGCCCTCATACTCCTCGGGCATCTCATCCAGCATCCCTCCGCCCATCCCCAGATCGAGATCGGGCATACCCTCCAGCACCGGGTCAATCGGCTCATTCTCATCGACCGTCGCAGCTTCCTCCTCGGCAATTTCCGCACGGACCGTCCTTCGATTCTGCTCCGCCACAGCGGGGTCGATACCTGCGTACACGAGCGGTCCCGGCTCTCCGAACGGGACGCCAAAGTTCCGCAAGCTGCCGTAGCTGCCCTCGGCCCAGCGGACCTCGGTAGCTTCGCCCAGCAAGAGCGTCTGGTGTAGACCATCGACGAGTTCCTCGAACCGCACGTGGCTGTTGAGATACAGCACTCCATTGTTGTCGGCATCAATCGGAGACATCCGGTCGTGATGGACACCGGCGTACCCGATCGGGTCGACTGAAGACGCCGCCGGGCAGCTGAACTCCGGCGGAACGCGTTGCAGGACCGTGGCATTCTCGGGAGCCAGTACCCCGAGCTTGGCATTCAGGCCCGCGTGCTGGTTTTGCTCACCCAGGTACGGCAACAACTGGACGGCCCAGCCCCAGGCGAATCGATCCGGCCCCGCAGCTGCCGGAGATTGTGAGTCGACCGACCCCGCAGGAAGTGAGCCGTGGGTGAGGTGGTAAGCGTGAAACGCCTCGCCGAGCTGGGCCAGATGCGAGCGGCACTGCGTGACCCGCGCGGCCTGCCGAGCATTCTGCACAGCGGGCAGCAGCATCGCGCACAGGACGGCGATGATAGCGATCGAGACGAGCAGTTCGATCAGCGTGAAGCCGCGACGGACCAATGTCCTGTCCTTCAAAGGGGCATTCGCCCAGTGGCGGTCCCATTCCGGCCCCCTCTCCCCCGCGATCGATGTCAACCCAGGGGTGGACATGTTGCGGGGGAGAGGGTTGGGGTGAGGGGGCCACACCGCCCACTCCGGCCCCCTCACCCCGGCCCTCTCCCCCACAGTGGAGTCCACTCCGATAGCAGTATCGATTGTGGGGGAGAGGGGGCAGAGAGTGCGGAGTTCCGCCCATGGGCGACTGTTCGTGTCCGTTAGTCTGTGATTTGGCTGTATTCTCATCGTGCCCTCCGAACCTGAAACACATTGAGCCATCAGCGTTGAAGTCCAGGCTTTAACCTGCCGTTGGACGCACAACGCAGCCTAAAGGCTGAACTCCAACACCCTTCAGAACTCCCCGATCACTTGCCCGTCGCGGCGGCTGCCGAGTCGCTGATAGACTCCGCTGTCGACTGAGCTTCCAATGAACCGCACCCCCCCATCGACGAGCAGGAAGTTGGCCCCACCGGTGTGGAAGCTGCCGAAGCCGCCGACTGAGGTTCGGGGGTCTGGTTCCGCAACTGCGGGGACGCCCGTGTCGACTTGAACTGCCCCGCGAGGAATTTCGGGCAGCGTGAGTCCCGGCTTGCGGAGGTTCTGCATCTCCGTCCGAGTGTCGATCCGAGTTCCGGTGTTCCGCAGCGACATGCGAGATCCGACGGCCCATTGGCCGGAATCCCGAATCTCGCCCGCGAACAGAGTGTATTGCTGCCCGTCCACGACATCGTCGAGTCGCACACTGCTGTTGAGAAATAGCATCCCATTGTCGTCGCCGTTGATCGGAGCCTCCACATCATTGTGGCATCCCGCATAGTCGCCCCAGGTATCGGCTGCTTGCTTGGGGCTCGACGGGCAACGTAAACCATCCGGACTCATCCGCGTGTAGTCAATTTGCGTCTGCTCATAGACCCCCAGATTCGGATCGATCGCCTTGGACAGATTCACCTCGTCCAGGTACGGCAACAGCTGGATGATCCAGCCATGCTTGTATCCCGCCTTGCCGTTGTCGATCGGTCCCGTCAGGTTCACCGACCCCGGCGGGAAGACTCGATGAGCGAGGTGATAGTCATGCAGCGCGAGTCCCAGCTGCATGAGATTGTTCTGGCACTGGTGCCGCCGGGCCGATTCGCGGGCCTGCTGTACGGCGGGCAGGAGTAGCGCGATGAGGACCGCGATGATGGCAATCACGACCAGCAATTCGATGAGGGTGAAGCCCGCGTGTCGCCGCTGGGGCACTCGTCGGGAGGGCGAGGCTCCCGCCGAGCCGCTGGGACGACGAGACGTTGTTTCAGGTTCGCGGCTCAGCAGGAGCTTCAGCCTCCCCGTGCTGGTGACATGATTGAATTGGTGAGACATAACTACTCCGCCTTCGCAGGCCTGGGAGAGGAGAATGGGACAACGCGTTCCACGCGAACGGGCCGAGGGGCGTCCGCCGGGACGAGGCAAAGGACTCGCAGGGTGCCGCCATCCGGGGAGTCGGTCCACTGGATGTCGGCTTTCAAGGCGGGAGATCCCGGCACCACGGGTGTCCAGACTTCTCCCGGATAAGCCGGGTTGAGATCCCGCTGCGCGAAGCCGCGCTCGAGGGCCGATTGAGCCAAGGCATCCGCCTGTAACTGATGAGCATGCAGTTCCGCCTCATGCAACCGGGCGAGGACGGTCCGGACCAGGCTCACCGACATCGCGGAGAGGACGACGATGCAGACGATCGAAGTCAGCAAGGCGAGGCCACGACGCTGGTGATTGTCGCCTTTCGCTCCGCGAAAGGACGCTCTTTCGCGGAGCGAAAGGCGACAATCGGCAGACGGAGACCGGTGCATCACTTGTCCCCCGGATACGAATCGAGGGCCACGTCCACGCGATTCCGTGTCCACTGCGGAACCGCCGGTGCCCCCTGCGGCTGTTTGCTGGAGAGTGTTGGCTCCTCCGCGCGGCGGTGTTCCGCGCGGACGATCCGGTCGCCTTCGAGCAGCGTAAACGCCCACTCCCCGGTCCCGCACTCCCAGCGCCCTCCCAACTCTCCGCCGACGCGGCGTTCGAGGCCACCGGGGATCACTTGATACGTCACCAGCCCGGTCGTCTGCTGGAAGACCACGCCAGCTTTCTCGGGCGGCTCCGCGATCACGGTGGCCGACTGAGCCAGGCGACCATCCTGCCGGAATTGATTCTCCCACAGATGCAGCGTTCGTTGCCGCACCAGCGTCTCGGCCTGCACATGACTGGCCCGCAGCATTTTCGACATCAACACCGTGGCTGAACCGGCAATCACCAACGTCAAGGAGGTGACGACGAGCAACTCAATGAGCGTCCAGCCGGAGCGAACATGTGCGGAAGACGCTTCCGTAGCGTGGGCTTGAGCCCACGCGAGAGTATTCATCTCCCAGACGCGTGGGCTAAAGCCCACGCTACGGGTCTGTACGTATCGTCTCATGGCGTTCCTCCCCGATACCAGCGGACGAGCGAGACCTCGCTGCGGACCTCATGGGAACCTTGCCAGGAGAGCGAGACCTCGACGCGATTCATCGGCGGAGACTGCTCCGGAGTGACCACGATCTTCCACTGCGGAACAGCAATCTCGCTCTCGGTCGCGAGTTGATCCGCCATCGGTTGCAGGGACTCCGGGGTGGGATTGGTCACCAGTGAAGCCCGCTCCAGCAGGTTGGCCACAGTGTTCAGCGCCACCTCACGGCGGTCGACCGACTCCCGCAGACCCGATGTCCGCGACAGCACCGGCACGAGCAGGGCGAGTACCGTCCCCAGCAACGCCAGGGCCGCTCCCATCTCGATGAGGGACGTGCCTCGACGCCATGCCCCAGAGTGTCGGCTTTCGCTCCGCGAAAGCACGTCCTTTCGCGGAGCGAAAGGCGACACTCGTCCCCTGCACCGCTGGCGGTCGATCGAGTTGTGTCGGCTGAAATTCACAAGTCTGTCCTCTCTGACTCCCCACATTCTGGCGAACGTGGCTACGGCCTAACTGAGTTCGTTCAGCAACTTCACCAGCGGCAGGAACAACGCGATCACGACAAAGGCTGTCACCAGGCCGCAGGTCACCACGACGATGGGCTTGAGCAGTTCCGCCCAGTAGGCCCCCCGGCGGAACTCGCGCTGCTCGGTGGCTTCGGCCAGCGAGAACAACACGAACTCCAAATGACCGCCCCGCTCGCCCGCCGCCACCGCCTCAGATTGCAGCTGAGTGAGTATCCCCTGTTCGTACAGTGATCCCGACAATGGCATCCCGGCGCTCATCGAATCACTGATCCGCTGATACCGTGCCCCGAGATCGGGACGCCCGGGACGCTCGACCAGCAATAACAGCTTCTGCGGGATCGAGGCCCCCAAGCGGGCGATCCCCCCGAGGGCGCGCAGAACCTCCGGCGCATCGCGTTTGGGGAACCAGTGCATCAACACCGGGAACGGCAGCGAACTCCACCCGATCAAGTGCCGCATCGCGTGCCAGATGAGCAAGGAGATGGCGATTCCGGCCCAGAAGAACATCCCGGCAGTGAAGTTGGCGACGCGATCACTCAATTCGATCAGCAAAACGGTCAGCGCTGGCATCTCGACCTCAAACCCCTCGAAGATATTTTTGAACTTCGGGATGATGTAATACATCACGCCACCGACCAGAAATGTCCCGACTGAGATCAGGACGAACACCTGCGTCAGCACCTCGCCGATCTGCGAGAGGTTGAACACCTTCAACCGGTCGGTCGATTGCGTGGCCAGTCGCCGTAACGTCTCGTCGAGGCGGCCTCCTCCTTCACTCACCCGAATTGCGGCCACCGTCGCAGTCGGCAGCAGACCGTGCCGCTCCAGGGCCATCCAGAGCGGATCGCCATGCTCCAGGTTCTTGGCGGCCTGCTCCAACCGTCTTTTGAGCTTCACGCCTCGATCAGCGGCCAGGCTGCGTAACTCATCCGCCAGTGGCAATTTGTTCCGCGTGGCAATCGCCAGCAACCAGAGCAGTTGAGACTGAAAACTGCGACGGGCCTGGACGATAGAGCTGAGTACGACCGCGCCGATGACGATCAGGAAGACGCCGAAGACCCCCAGAATCGGAAAGACAAACAGCTTCGGATAGAGCGTCATGATCCACGCCCCGCTGCGGAGGCGGGCAGCCTGCGGCTCGGACATCAGCGAAGTGGGCGAGTAGTGATCCAGGACCACCACATCGTCCTCATCCTCATCGGGGCCGGGCCATGTTCGCGAGACATGAAAGGTCTTCACCCCCGTCAAGCTCACCACCAGACTCAGTCCCGCCAGCAGCGGAAACGCCAGGATAAATGTTCGAGCCTGATCCAGCAGGGTCAGCGTCGCCAACAGTGCCAGTACCCCCCCCAACAGGATCGCCAGGCCCCCCAGCACTTGCAGGCCCCAGGTCCAGTAGCGACGACTTGTCATCGGCAGCGCTGTTTGCCGTTGCCAGTCGCACAGCAACATCCCCACTCCCAGCAAGGGAATCAGCAGTGTCAGAGCAACAATCACGCGACACTCCTTTCAGGAAAGTTCGTTGAGCAACTTGATCAGAGGCAAGAACATCGCAAACACGATCAGTCCGACAAACAACCCGATCCCGATCATCAGAAACGGGGCCAGGATGGCCGAGATCACTGACGAACGACCCGCTGCCATGCGAGCAAACAGTTCAGCCCACGACCGCAGGATTTCTCCGAACGCCGCTCCTCGATTCTCCCAGCGCAGCAGATGTACGATCTCCTTGGAGAGGCTCCGGGCGCGGGCGGCATCGGCCAGTTCGAATGACCCATCGTAATGGTCGGCCAGCCTCAGTGTCACGGACTTCAATCGCGACGGCTGCATCGTCGAAGCCACCGCGTGCAGCGCCTCGGGCAGCGGGACAGCTGTCTCGACCAGTGGAGCGAGTAGCGAACAGAACTCCGACATCGAAGCGAAGCGAGCAGACGCTCCGAAGAACGGAATGCGATCGATCAGTGCCACCGACCAGCGGCCCCCGAGCAGGAACGCGAGTAACAACAGCCCGCACAGAACAAACCCCGCGATGATCGGGACTCGCAGGAACACGAGTGCCTGCGAAAGCTGAATCAGCATCGCAGTCAATCCCGGTAATTCGACTTGGAATCCCTCGAATATTCCCGAGAACATCGGGACCAGCCAGATCATGAGAGCAAAGCAAATGAGGGCCGCGAAGTAAATCACGAGCAGCGGATAAGCGAGATCGAGCGCCACCTTTTGCCCCATCCGCCGTTGCAGCCGCCGTTGATGCAGGTACTCCTCCAGCATCGGGCCCAGACAGTGCGACCGCAGTCCGCCGTCGATCAGCCCACGCAGGTAAGTGGGCAGTTGCAAGTCTGACAAATCCAATGCAGCGGAGATCGGGACACCGCTTTCAACGGAATCAGCGAGGCGTAATAGCCCCGATCGGGCATAAGAGTCAACCAATTGGGCTTGATATTTCCCTCCAAAGACATTGGGGCGAAAGAGGGGGTGGATGATTTGAAAGAGTAAACGGAAGATCACAGCTCTTGAAATGACTACCCAACGCGATGGTAACTCCTCGGCATACGCCCGCAGTCCAGTCGCCAGCGGCAAGCCCGATGCGATCACGCGCTGCAGCACCTGGGCCGGTTGTTCGTCGTCGGGGAAGAGTTCGATGTCGGGCATTACATCACCTTTTCCCAAACCGAGATCAGAGTCTCCATGACCGCCCAGCAATAGACCGCGACCACCGTTGTGCCGAATCCCAGCGTCAGCACCATCGGCACCACGCGGGCGATCCACTCCGACTGCAGCAGCGTCCGTTCGCGGTAAAGTTCCGCCGCCTGCCGAGTATTTGCGATCAGATCCGCTTGCGTCGAGGGGACCGACAGCAGCCACTTCATAAAGGACGGCACCACGCGCGAATGTGTCAGCGAGTCGCCGAACGATTCCCCGCGCTCGACACGGTCCGCAGCTGTCTGGCAAAACCTGCGCAGTGGATGGTCGGTGACGGCATCGGAACATCTTCGCAGTGACTCGGGCAGTGGGAGTCCATGTTCGGTTTGAATCGAGAGCAAGTGAGCGAACCGCGACAGCTCGGCACTCCGCACGAGTCGACCAAAGCCGGGAAAGTACCTCAAGAATCCAAACGCTCCAGCGGTTCCGGAGTTGGCCCAATCGAAGGCGATCCCGGTCACGCACGCGATCAAGACCACTGCGGGGACACCGATGGCCCACACCGGAAACGAGTCGTATAGGCCATACACCACCCGCACAGGAAAGGTCGGCTCCGCCTTGATGTCGGTCAGAAACGCCCGCAGCGGCGGCACGCAGAAATAGGTCGCCAAGCAGGTCAGCAGATACGCCACCACAAAGACCGAGATCGGGTAGACAATCGCCCGCCGTAACGACTCCTTCAAGTCGACAACCACCCGCGAGAACTCATTCAGCCGGGTGAGTACTGCTTCCAGCCGGTTTCCCCGCAGTCCGGCGGCAACCAGCACTCGGTAGACTGTCGGCGGCGGCGGGTCGAGATTCTCCAAAGCCTGCGTCAGATCCTGGCCGTCAGTCAGATGCGCGGCCAGCTGCTGGGTCAGACGGGCCATCCGCCCCGGCAGATGCCCGGCGGACTCTCGCAGTCCCAGATCGAGGCTGACCCCCGACCGCAATGCCGCCAGCAACTCCTCATTGAGGAGCAGCAGTTCGGCGACAGATAGCGGAGGGGACAAAGGCACGAACGGAGAACTCCTGTCGGAAAAAAGCTGCCGAGTCAGAACTCCGCAGCCCCCTGAGTGTGTCGTGAGGAAGGCCAAATGTCGAACGACAACACGCCCGACGCATCCTCGCTGAGAGTGATACTCCTCCGGATGGGGTGGCGTTGGCGCTGTTTCCAAGATGCGTCATTTCTGGACCGGGGACGGCCGCCTGCGCGACTCGAACCCTCCTCCTTGACAAACTCGGCGACTGCTGGGAGGCTGGACATCCGGTGTTCTTAAGGTCTCCCGTTTCGGGGGCCGCTGTGTCTTCCTTGCCTTTGCCAACTCACTCATGAATCAGTCTCCCGGCATTTCCCCCACCGAAGGGGATGAAGAACGTGACGATGCCGTGATCGGCGTCGCCTTTCGATATTCGGCTATCGTACTGCTCGGCCTGCTGTTGGTTGGCGGAGGGTTTTGGGCCGTGAAGTTCTGGAAGCAACCGCCGCCGCCGGTCGTGGGTCCGATTGAGCCGGTCGAACCGATCAAGCCTCGAGCGCTGTCCGGGATCACACTGCCGCAGGTGCCCTTCCGCGACATCACTGCGGAAGCCGGAATCACCTTCGTCCACGAAAACGGGGCGGCGGGGGAGAAGCTGCTGCCGGAGACGATGGGCGGCGGGTGCGCGTTCCTCGATTACGACAGCGATGGGGACCAGGATATTCTGCTGGTGAACAGTCAGCGCTGGAGTTGGGATACTCGCCCGGCACCGGAAAAGCCTGCCACGCAGACACTCTATCAGAATGACGGGACGGGGAAATTCACGGATGTGACGGTCGCGGCGGGCCTCAATATCTCCTTCTACGGCATGAGTGTCGCAGCGGGCGACTATGACAACGACGGAGACACCGACCTCTGCTTCACGACAGTCGGGCAGAATCGGCTGTTCCGGAATGAGAATGCGAAGTACGTCGAGGTGACGGAAGCGGCGGGCGTCGGCGGAGCGAAGGACGCCTGGGGCAGCGGGATTGGCTGGCTGGACTACGACAACGACGGCGACCTTGATCTATTCGTGTGCCAGTACATCGTCTGGTCGCCCGAGATCGACCGGAAGCAGGACTTCAAGCTGACCGGGGTCGAGCGGGCCTATGGTCGACCGATGCAGTTCGATGCGACGTTCCCGGTGCTGTATCGCAACAACGGCGACCAGACGTTCACGGATGTCTCCGAGGCGATGGGGATTCAAATCACTGACCCGCAAACCGGCAAGCCCTCGGCCAAATCATTGGGGGTGACGTTTGCCGATCTCGATCACGACGGCTGGATCGATGTCCTGGTCGCGAATGATACGGTCCAGAACTTCCTGCTCATGAATCGCGAGGGGAAGAAGTTCGAGGAGGTCGGGCGAGTTCAGGGGATCGCCTTCAGCCCCGAAGGGACCGCCCGCGCAGGCATGGGAATTGATGTGGGGATGTTTCGCGAGGGGACCGAAGATTGCGGTGTCGTGATCGGAAACTTCGCGAATGAAATGACAGCCTTGTACGTCGCCAGCAAGGGGTCGAGTTCATTCTCGGACGAAGCGAACTCAACCGGACTGGGACCGCAGACGCGATTGGTGCTGAAGTTCGGCGTGATGTTCCTCGATGCCGATCTGGATGGCCGACTCGATCTGTTTCAGGCGAATGGCCACCTCGAAAAAGACATCTCCAAGGTCCAGGAGAGCCAGAGCTACGAACAGCCAGCCCAACTGTTCTGGAACGCGGGACCGGATCAAGCCACTGAGTTCGTGGCTCTCACCGAGAAGGAATGCGGTCCCGACTTGTTCAAGCCAATGGTCGGGCGCGGGGCGGCCTCTGCCGATATCGACAACGATGGCGACCTCGACATTCTGGAAGGGGCCTGTGGTCAGGCTCCCCGACTCTTGCGGAATGAGTCCGCCAAGCGGCCGCACTGGGTCCGTTTCGCTTTGCAGGGAACGACCAGCAACCGCGACGCCATCGGGGCCGAAGTGACCCTCGTCGCTGAAGGCAAGAAGCAAACTCGGCTGGTCATGCCCACCCGCAGCTACCAATCACAGTGCGAGAAGACAGTGACATTCGGACTCGGGGCGAACGACAAGATCGAGTCGGCCACCATCCGCTGGCCGGGCGGACAGGAGCAGAAGCTGGAGTCGGTGGAGGTGGATCGGGTCGTGACGGTGGAACAGCCCGCGAAGTAGCGGGTTGCCGCCACCGGGAGGGCGAGGCTCCTGCCGAGCCGCGCATGCCAGAAGATGTCGCCCCTGATTCGCGGCTCAGCAGGAGCTTCGCCCACCCGAATCGGCCACTCGCAATTCCGGCCTCAACTTCGACAAATCGCTAGCGTATTTCGCTCCTCTCCTTTGCGACAGGACTCTCCCATGATCTCCATCGATCTGCATAACAAAGTCGCCGTGATTACGGGCGGCGGTCAAGGACTGGGCCAGGCCACGGGGAATTTGCTACATGCTGCCGGAGCGAGGGTCGTCGTCACGTACCTTGATGATCCAGCGGGAGTGTGTCGCTCGCGGGCCGAATCGTCCGTTGCCCCATGGCAGGATTGCGGCTTCGCCATCGCCGCCGATGTCCGTTCCCGCGAGCAGATGCAACAGCTGTTCGAGACCGTCCAGGCTCGCTGGGGGAAGGTTGACTACCTGATTAACAATGCCGCGATCCTACGGGACAAAACGGTGAAGAAGCTCGAAGAGGCCGACTGGGAGGATGTGATCGAGACGAACCTCTCGGCGGTGTTTCGCGTGGTGCAGACCTCACTGCCGTTTCTGGCCGATGGAGGCCGGATCGTCAACATGGCCTCGATCTCCGGGGTCATGGGGTTCTTTGGCCAGGCGAACTACGCCTCGGCCAAGGCGGGGGTGATTGGCCTGACGAAGGTTCTGAGTAAGGAACTCGCCAATCGGCGGATCACCGTCAACGCGGTAGCCCCCGGAGTGATCCTGACCGAGATGGGAAAGTCGATCCCCGACGAGGCCCGCCAGCAAATGCTCGCGCAGATCCCGCTGCGCCGGTTCGGGGAACCCGACGAGATCGGCAAAGTGATCCTGTTCCTGTGCAGCGATCTGTCGTCTTACATGACGGGCCAAACGCTGCATGTCAACGGAGGCTGGTGGGGATGAGCTCATGCGTGTCATTAGAGTGGGCTCGCCCAGTGGTTGGTTTCTGCCCCCTCTCCCCCGCGAACGACCCTGTCCTGCGAACCGACCTGACTGGGGGGGAGAGGGTTGGGGTGAGGGGGCCATCACACCGCTTCTACTGATCCGCTCACCCCGGCCCTCTCTCCACAGACACAACCTTTACGAAAGCCACGCCGCAAGTGGGGAGAGGGAGCAGAGGCTGACCGGCTGTTCTCTTTTCAGAATGCAGACACGATGAGCACTCCACTGACCGCCAAGCTCTGCACCGCTGACACCGCCGTCGCGCTGATCGCCGATGACGCGACAGTGGTCTGCGGAGGCTTCGTCGGTGCGGCCCATCCCGAGGCCCTCTCGGCAGCCATTGAACGACGCTTCCTCGCCGGGCACGGCCCGCACGGACTCACTCTGCTCTACGCCGCTGGGCAGGGGGATGGCAAGACACGGGGACTCAATCATTTGGCCCATGCCGGACTCCTGAAACGCGTCATCGGCGGGCATTGGGGTCAAGCTCCTCAACTGGGCCAACTGGCCCTCCGAGGCGAGATCGAAGCCTATAACTTTCCCCAAGGGGTCATCTGCCAACTCCTGCGCGACATCGCCGCCAAGCGACCCGGTTGCCTCACACACGTCGGGTTGGGGACATTCATCGACCCGCTTCACGGGGGCGGCAAGCTCAACTCGCGCACGACCGAGGAACTTGTCGAGAGGGTCGAGCTGCGCGGGCGGACGTGGCTCTTGTACCTCTCGATCCCCATTCATGTCGGACTGATTCGCGCCACAGCTGCCGACCCGTTTGGCAATCTGGTGTTTGATGAGGAGGCGGTGATCGGCGATGCCCTGCCGATTGCTCAGGCCGCTCACAATCACGGTGGCCTCGTCATCGCTCAAGTGAAGCGAGTGGTCGACACCCCGTTCCCACCGCAGCGAGTCCGCGTTCCGGGACGCCTCATCACACACATCGTTGTCGCCGACGAGCACGATCACTGGCAGACGTTCGGCGAACCGTTCAACCCTCGTTACTGCGAGGCTGCGACCTCAGCCGAAGAGGGGCACGGGCATTGGGACATGCCGCCCCTGCCGTGGGATGCCAGGCGAATCATTGCCGAGCGGGCATGTGACGAACTGCCGCGCGGAGCGATCGTCAACCTCGGGATTGGCCTGCCGGAAGGGATCGCCCGGATCGCTGGCGAACGCGGCATCCTCGGTGACGTGACCCTCACCTTGGAGAGCGGACCGATCGGCGGAGCCCCCGCTGGTGGCCTGAACTTTGGCGCTGCGATTCATCCGCAAGCGATCATCGACCAGCCTGCTCAGTTCGATTTCTACGATGGCGGCGGCCTCGACTTTGCCGCGCTGGGGGCCGCTCAAGTCGACCAGTCGGGCAACGTCAACGTCTCCAAGTTCGGCACCCGGTTCGCGGGCGTCGGCGGGTTCGTCAACATCTCCCAGAACGCCCGCCGCCTGGTCTTCTGCGGCACGTTCACTACGGATGGACTCGAAGTGGCGATGGAGCACGGGCGATTGAAGATCGTCCGCGAAGGTCGGATTGCCAAGTTTGTGAAGCAGGTCGAACAGGTGTCGTTCTCGGGCTCAGTCGCCAGAGAAGCCAACCGCGACGTGCTATTCGTGACCGAGCGAGCCGTCTTCCGCTTGCAACCCGGCGGAGTGGAGCTGATCGAACTGGCTCCCGGTCTCGACCTGCAACGAGACATTCTCGACCAGATGGAGT
>JAYTCW010000169.1:0-21029 GCA_043736295.1 Planctomycetota bacterium
ACCTGAATCGAGGCGCAATTCGGACACGCCACCCCATCCGGCCATCGTAAATCACGAACCGCCTCAAAGCACTTCTGGTCATCCAACAATGGCAACAACATCAGAGCCATCCGTGGCCTCCTGTCTCTCAGTTCGATTGATCCTTTCGCAACCAGTTCAGCAGCCTTTTACCTCGTTTCGTCAATCTTCCCTAGACCTCCCCGGAACACCGTATGAGCCTTCAGTTTTTGCTCTTGTATATGACTTCTCCCTTGCCCGGTTACCGGCAGTCACCAGTGCGTGAATGCGGTCGAATTCACGCATTCTTGAAGTGTCGATTGCCTCGAAAAGAGGGATGACCTCAGTCGTGATTTTCACCAGATGGACACTGTAGCCTGCCGATTCCAGCCTTTCCGTCAGCAATTCAAAGACCTGCTCCTTTTCTGTACCGACGGCACTGACAACGCCGATGACGAGTTCGCAGTCATTCTCTTTTGTTGGGTAGTTAGCCATGAGTTCATACAAGCCTGCAGGTGTGACGGAGGAGAAATGACGGACATCGATCTTGCCTGTCACGACACGCGACTTGATTTACGCCGAGCGCAGGTTGCCCCAGTCTTCGACCTTGGCCTTGGCGTTGTGCTCCTCGCAGAACTTTTGCACCCAGGAGATCAGCGAGTAGCTGCGACCGGTCACATCGGCGGCGCTTTGGGCTTCGACGTTCAGACGTAGCAGCGGCTCGTTGTTCGAGGCGCGGACGTTCATCCACCACTTTGGCGTGTAGCCATCAGCCACGGTGCGGTAAGTCGCACCGGTCGGGTCGTTCTGCGTATCGATCAAGAACAGATCATCAACCGTTTTGAACTTTGGCGACCGAGGATGGAACACTCCGACACCGTCGAGGGTGAAGACGTACGCATCCGCAGCTGGGTCGTTGTACTGCTTCAGCAAGGCTTCGATAATCTGCTTGCTCGTCTTCTTCCAATCGGCACTCTCGATCCGCAGATTGACCTCACCACTGGACGGCCACGGGGAGAGCGAGCCGAGCAGTTCGGAGCAACTCTGCCCCGTCGACAGCAGCATGTCCCAGAAGTCGACCATCGAGAACAGACCCGAGTCGAGGCCGTACGCTTCGGGGTAGTTGTAGTGTGCCGACGACTCGCCGCCGAAGGCCGCATCGGTCTTCATGAGGGCCACCTTCAGGGCGTCCTGTCCCACGCGGCTGACGACCGGACGACCACCCGCCTTGCGAACCGTCTCCACGACCAGCCACGACGACACCGCCGAATAGACGACAGCGGGCAGCTTCTGGCCCGATGCCAGTGCTTTGCGAATCGCGTTCTGTCCGAGAGCGGCGAGCAGCAGCGAGCCAGAGACGAACTGTCCCCACTCGTCGACCAGGAAGACGCGGTCGGCATCGCCATCGAACGCCGCACCGAACTGAGCGCCGAGTTCCACGACCGTCTTCTGGAGCAGCTTCACCGCGCCCGGCAGCCCCGGATTCGACGGGCGAGTCGGGAACGTCCCGTCGATTCGCTCGGCCACCGCATGGACCTCGACACTCGACTTCCGCTCGGAGAGAGCTTGCTTCAAAAGAGGGACAAACAGTCCGCCGACCCCGTTGCCCGGATCGAGGACGATCTTCCCCGTCGCCTTGGCCAAGTGCGTCGAACGCTGGCACGCCGCCTCCGTGAACTTCTCCTGCAATCGCAGATTCGGCCCACTCGGGAACGGAGCACAGGTGGCCCCAGCTGCGGCTCCCGAGGCCGAACCCGCCTCGAAGATCGGGGCCAGGTGAGCCGCCGGACTAATCATGTCGAGCCCGCCGGTGGCGGTGTTGAGCAGGACGGCCTTGATGCCGTTGTACTCGCCGGGGTTGTGGCTGGCTGTGATCATCACTCCCGCGATGGCCCCATCGAGCCGCTCGCCAACGCCCCACTGGACCATGTCGGTCGTGGCCAGTCCGCACGGAATCGGGACTCCGCCCGCAGCCGCGATTCCCTGCACGACACAGGCGTAGAGGGCCGGGGACGAGACCCGTCCGTCGCGTCCGACGATGATGCGAGGCTGCTTTTTTCCCGTGGCTTGCGCGACATGCTTCATGATGCACTGACCGACGAACCAGGCGAGCTCCTCGTTAATCTGATTCGGGTAGATGCCGCGAACATCGGCCTTGCGTTGCATCAGTGTGCGGTCAAACATGATGTCTTGTTTCCAGTGGGTGGGGCATTCGAGGGAGAGCGTCCGCTTCGAATGTCTCTGAGCAGCCAATGTCCCTGTTCCGGAGAGTTTTGCGAATTCGGCTCTGGACTGCTACTGAGGTTGTGAGACAATTCAGGTAGGACTCATCTGGGCAAGAGCTTGGCAACTGGCCATCCCTGCATGGAGTCTGTTCACTGGAGGGTCTGATGCCGACTTTCGACTGGCAATCCGTGGTAGCACTCGCCTGCGTGGTTCTCGCAGCTGCGGTGATTGTGCGGCGTGTCTGGAGTTTCCTGCACCCTGTGGGGAATGGCTGCGGCGGCGGGTGTGTGGGATGTGGTTCGAAGAGTGAAACGTCTGGCGGCGGGCTCGTGTCGTTGTCGCTTCCGCCAAGTCGTGATGCGGCCGGTGGGACAACACCCCGGTCGTAACGCCCTCGACTCCCTCGCCCTCCTTGATGGAGTGCCTCTGTGGATGTGCGGCATCCTCTCCGATAAAATCAGAGTCATCCAATAGGGGTACGACAGAAACGGGGACAGGTCAAATTCTAGTCACACGGCATTGGTGTCAGACGAATTGTTTCAAATGGGCACTCACCGCTTCGGCATCAGTTCCTGAATCGCCGCCACGCTGGCTCGTAGACCGGTACGCAGGGACGACTCTGGATCCGGAAAATACTTCGACGAATGTAATGACGGCGGCGGGGTTCCGGCCTGTTTGTACTCGGCCAGTTTGGCAGCGGGGATCGTGCCCAGGCGGAACATGAAGATTGGCACGCCGCCGGTGGCGTACTCGCCGAAGTCCTCGGCCCCCATCACGCGCTCGGCAGGGACGACATTGTCTTTGCCGAGTTCGGCGACGAACCCTCCGACCACGCGGGCGACCAGTCCCTCATCGTTAAACACGGCTGAGGTCCCTTCGTCGAACTTGACCTCGGGGGCCGGAGCGCGATGGCTGGCGGCAACGGCTTTCGCCTTGCGCTCGATCGCCTCTCTCAGCTGTTGGCGGACAGCGGGGGAGTAGCTGCGAATGGTGAGTTTCAGGTGGCAGGAGTCGGGGATGATGTTGTGCTTGGTGCCGCCGTGGATGGCACCGACGGTGATGACGGCGGGTTCGAGGGGGGAGACTTCGCGACTGACGATTGATTGGAGGTCGACCACTAACTGAGCGGCTTGGAGGATGGGATCGATGCAGGCTTCCGGCTTCGACCCGTGCCCGCCGCGCCCCTTCATGATGATGTCGCAGGCGTCCGAATTGGCGAGGGCATACCCCGCGCGGAAGCCGACTTGCCCCGCAGCCAGTTCAGAGTCGACGTGTAATGCCAGAGCGAACTGCGGCTGGGGAAACTTGGTGTACAGGCCGTCTTTCAGCATGGCGACCGCCCCATCGACACGCTCTTCAGCGGGTTGGCCAATCAGCATCAGCGTCCCCTGCCACCGGTCACGATGCGACGCCATGTAGCGAGCAATCGCGATCAGGTTCGTGATGTGAATGTCATGCCCACAGGCGTGCATGACGCCGACGCTGACCCCCTCGTCATTCTTCGTCGTGACCTTTGAGGCATACGCGAGGCCGGTCTCCTCCGTCACCGGGAGTCCATCGAGATCGCTCCGAAACATCACGGTCGGCCCATCGCCGTTCTTGAGGATGGCGACTACGCCGTGGCCCCCGACGCCCGTCGTGGTCTCGAACCCCGCTTGTTTGAGTTCGATGGCCAGTCGGGCGGCTGTCTGCTCTTCATGAAAGGAGAGTTCGGGGTTCTGATGGAAATGCTGGTAGACCTTAACGAGGTCGGGCATCTGAGAGTCGAGCCACGTGGGGAGGTCGTCACCGCGAGCGGGACTGGTTCCGATTAACATCAATAGGACAAACCCGACGAATCGTTGGCGCATCTGTCAGCTCCATGAGAGTGGTCATCAGCAATCTGGCGGGATCAGGATCATCGAGTGGGTACTGCTGTTCAAGGCAGAGGCGAAAAATGAAATCACGGCGGCTTGGAAGTCTGGCAGGCAGCAGACGATCGACAGGTGCGACCCGAATACCGTCATCGGACATGCGAACGAACCGAGTTACCCTTCCAAGACGGTGTCACCCATCAGACGCACAGCTCCTTGGGCGATTAACAACTGAGCCACGCTACGCCCCAGAGCCTCTGCGGTGTTCGCTGTCGAAGTGGCGTGAGCAGAAATGCGTTCCTGTCCATCGCGGCTGAGGACGACTCCCTCGAGGGTCAGTCGGTCTCCCTCGAAGCGAGTCAATACACCGACCGGTGCATGGCATCCCGCCTTCAGCTCTCGCAGGCACGCCCGCTCGGCCAGCACTTCGGTGTGAGTGGCTCGATCAGTCAGCCGCCCGAGAATCTCGCTCGTGAACGCGTCATCAACCCGGCATTCGAGTCCGAGCGCCGCCTGTCCTACAGCCGGGTACACCAGCGGAGGAGCGAGGACAGCACTGATTCGTCCAGCCAGACCGAGCCGCCGCAGCCCCGCCTCGGCCAGCAGGATCGCGTCGTATTCTCCGTCGTCGACCTTGCGCAAACGGGTCTCGACGTTCCCCCGGACCTCTTCGAGTCTCAGGTCGGGGCGGCTGTGCAGTAACTGAGCGCGGCGGCGGAGGCTTCCGGTGCCAACCTTGGCCCCCTGCGGCAAATCTTCCAGCGCCCCGAATTGAGAGTGTGGCAGCACCAAGGCATCAAACCGTGGAGCCCGCTCCGGCACTCCTGCCAGATGCAGCCCCTCGGTCGGGACCGTCGGCAAGTCCTTCAAGCTGTGAACGGCGAGATCTGCGCGACCGTCGAGGACCGCCGCTTGCACTTCGCGGGTGAAGACTCCTTGGCCCCCCATCTGGCTGAGGGCCGAGAATCGGTCCCGGTCGCCCGTGGTGCTGATCTCGACAATTTCGACCACGATGCCAGGCTGCGCGGCACGGATCAGATCGGAGACATGCCGAGCCTGCCACATGGCCAACTGACTGGCTCGCGAGGCAATGCGGAGGGTTCGTGAGGGGGCGATGTTGTTCATGGGGTACTCGGCGGCGGCGACTCAAGCGTCATCATAACAGGCGGCCTTGTGGTGACGAGGGCGGGATGAGGCGTCCTCCGGGCCGTTCCCGGCTGTTCACCGCCCCACTCGCTGTTTACCATCTACGCAGCGATCGCAAGTGTTGGTGTGTGTCCCCCGGGGAAAGGGCTGCGTCCGCAGCCGGTGAAACTCATGACTCCCAAGGAAGTATTGGCTCTGTGTCGGCGTGCCGAGATCAAAGTGGTGGACCTGCGGTTCATGGACTTTCCGGGCACGCAGAAGCACTTCACGATTCCAGTCAAGGCCCTGACTGAAGACAGTTTTACTGATGGCTTCACGATCGATGGCTCGTCGATTCGTGGCTGGCAGTCGATCAATGAGAGCGACATGCTGGTCATCCCCCAGCCGGAGACGGTGACGGTCGACCCGTTCTTGTCGCACACACTGACGATGACGTGTAACATCCATGACCCGGTGACGGGGGAGAGCTACGCCAAAGACCCGCGGAATGTGGCTCTCAAGGCCGAGCGGTATATGCAGTCGACGGGGATCGCCGATGTCGCGAACTTCGGTCCGGCGGCGGAGTTCTTTGTGTTCGACCAGGCGCGGTTCGACCAGAACTCACACGAGGGGTTCTACCACCTCGATAGTGGCGAGGGAGAGTGGACTCGCGGGCAGGCCGGGGCTCACACGAATGCCGGGTACAAGGTCCGCCATGGCGAGGGGTACTTCCAGACCCCGCCGGGTGACACGCTGCAAGACCTCCGCACGGACATCATGCTCAAGCTACAAGAGTGCGGCGTCGAGGTCAGCGGCCAGCATCATGGGTCGGCCTCGGGCGGGCAGTGTGGGATTGAACTCGCGCACGGGCCGTTGCTCAAGATCGCCGATGCCCTGCTCCAGTACCGGTACGTGGTGAAGAACGTGGCAGCCCGTCACGGGAAGTCGGCGACGTTCATGCCCAAGCCGCTGTGGAACGACCACGGCTCGGGGCTGCATTTGCATCTGTCGCTGTGGAAGGCCGCCCAGCCGCTGTTCGCGGGGAACGGGTACGGCGGGTTGAGTGACCTCGCTCTGCATGCCATCGCCGGGGTGCTGCACCATGCCAAGGCACTGATGGCCTTCTGCTGTCCGACGACGAACAGTTACAAGCGGCTCGTGCCGGGGTTCGAGGCTCCGATCAACCTGACCTACAGCTTCCGCAATCGCTCAGCGGCCATCCGGATTCCGGTCCACAACTCGCGACCGGCCAGCAAGCGGTTCGAGTTCCGCTGCCCCGATGCGTCGGCGAACCCGTACTTGGCGATGTCGGCCACGTTGATGGCCGCGATCGATGGGATTCAGCGGAGGCTCGAACCGGGCCAACCGCTCGACAAGGACATCTACGGCCTGTCGCCCGAGGAGCTCAAGGGGTACGCGGGCGTGCCGACCTCACTGGAGGAGTCGCTCGCCTCGCTGCGCGAAGATCGCGACTTTTTATTGCGAGGTGATGTGTTCACCGAGGACGTGATCGATGCGTGGATTGCTTACAAGCAGACCCACGAGATTCAAGCCATCCGCGAACGCCCGCACCCGTGGGAGTTTGCGATGTATTACGACATCTGACCAGCACTTCCCGTTTCTCGAAGCGAGCCAGACGATGACCATCAAGACAGTTTGCGTGGCGGCGATGTTCTGGGGGGGTGCGTGGGTGATCTGCCCCGCCATGGTTCTCGCGGAAGAGCCAGCTGCTCCGGTGGCGGTGAAAGGATTGCCTCCCGTCGACGAGGAGCAGGCGATCAAGTTCGCCAAGTCCTTGATCGCCGCCATCCAGGCGGGTGAAAGCACACAAAGATTTCTGGATTGGACAGCCCTGATCGACCGCAGCGCCGCGGGTCTGGATGTGCCCTTGGGAATGAAGACCGGTTTCCGGCAAGGGGTCCAAAAAAGTGTGGGTGCCCCCGAAGGTTTGTTTGGTCAGATTCGAAAACAAATCGAGCTGGGTGGTTCGTACAAATTCATCCGTGTCTATACCGACGCCGACGGGACGCGAATCAAGATTCGCCTGCTCCCCGCTTCAGGCGGGGTGAATTTCCATGATTTCCTGATCCAGGAAGTTCGCGGACAAGTGATTGCGGTCGACTTCAAGATCGCACTGGCTGGCGAGGACTTTTCGCAGATCATGAGGCGGTTTCTGATTCCGTTGGTCGCCCAAGAGAATCGCGGCATCTTGGAGCGATTGACGGCCCAAGAGAGCGCCTTGATCAAGCATCTGGGGGATCTCCAGGCGATCACGAAAGCAGTGCAGGAAGGCCATCCCGAAGAGGTGGCCGGAATCGTGTCCCGGCTTCCCGAGGAAGTCCGCAACGAGAAGCTTTGTCTGTTGCAGGAACTGCATGCGGCGCAGGCCCTGGGGGAGAATGACAAGATGGAGTCGATCATCGCTCGTTATCGCCGGATCTATCCCAATGATCCGGCGGTGGACATGCTGTCCATCGACTACTTCGCTCTCAAAAAACAATTGGATCAGGCTCTCCTGTCGGCGGAGAGATTCCGGAAAAGCACGGGGGATGAAGCCTACATGCTGACCATGATTGCGGATTTGCAGTGGCAACTGGGAAACCTGAAACACGCCCGAGCTTCGGTCGACAAAGCCATCGAGCGTGAGCCGGACTTCTTGAACGCCCACTGGACCCTGGTCGCGATTGCATTAAGTCAAAAGGAGTACACCACCGTTCGGAAAACTCTACAGCGATTGACGACCGACTTCGCCGTCGTGCTCGATCCCCAAGTGATCCGCACTGAGCCGACCTATGCCGAATTCGTCAAATCGCCCGAGTTTGACCGGTTGCTGAAGTTCATTGAGGCCCGGTAGAACGCATTCGTGGCCGAGTTCGTCAGACGGCTTTCCGCATGGTCTCCCGACACAAGGGAACTCGCGTTGGACGACTGCCTGCTGTCTTCCCTGCCAAATAGATTGCAAGACGCACCTTGTCATCGCCTTCAGAACCGCCGGGGCACCGACAGCTGGGCCGACATAGGTCAATCGACCATCCTGAATCACCACCGCTCCGTTCGCCAGCGGCGCAGCCCCCGTGCCGTCAATGATCTGGCCATGGGTAATGAGTGTCGTTCCAAGGCGATCTTCATCGGCGGGCACCTGGGTGGGATAACGGGCAGGGCTTTCCCCAGTGCCCGCCACTGTACGTCCCCGCAGTCCCCTGTGGCAATTCCACAATGCGACAGCGAGCGGGCGGACGTCAGTCCCCCGTGCCAGTTCGACGTTTCAATGCCGCAGAGGTGGGGTCGCCCAGACATCGCTTTGGATGTCTGGGCGACGAAGGAACAAGAGGGATTGAAAAACGAGTCTCTCCTCCGTAACCTGTCGTTAAACTCACAGGTACTCAAGGCAGTGTCTGGGCCACTTAAGGCACCATCGGATCTGTGAGTTCTTCCCTTGTCTAACTCCTGTGTCAACGTGAGCCCCTCGTGAATACGTTCCTGTATTTCGTTTTCGGATGCCTTTTAATTGCGATCGTTTCCGCAGCGTGGGCAGATGAGCCAAAGTCGAAAAATGCCCCGATCACAAACTCCATCGGCATGAAACTCGTGATAATCCCAATGGGGGAGTTCCTGCAGGGGTCGAGTAATGCCAATGTGGCGGCCTATATGAAATCGGACCCCGAACTTACAGAAAGTCATTTCGCTAATGAACGTCCGCAGCACAAAGTACGAATCACGAAGTCCTTTCACATGTCAATCTATGAAACGACGCAAGGGGAGTTCCTGCGGATCACAGGTCGCAACTTGAGCCAGAACTCCGCGACCGACGGCGGAGAAGAAGATTTCGCAGGGATGGACACTTCGCGGTTTCCAGTTGACAACGTGAATTGGTACGACGGGATCGAATTCTGTAATCTGCTCAGCGAGAAAGAGGGCCTCACCCCGTGCTACAAACTGACGAATATCAAACGTAATGACTACCTGTCGATTGTAAACACAACGGTGACCCTCGTGCCCGGTACGAATGGGTATCGCCTGCCAACCGAAGCGGAATGGGAGTACGCTGCTCGTGCGGGAACAAACACAGCGTTTCACTTCGGAGATGTCCTGAATGGCGACAAAGCCAATGTGAAGGGGAGCCGCCCATTCGGTACCACTACAAAGGGGATCTACCTTAAGCGTAGCACCACGGTCGGCAGCTACTCACCGAATGCATTTGGGCTGTATGACATGTGCGGAAATGTGTATGAGTGGTGCGATGACTGGTACATCGCAGAAGTGTATAAGACCCGCAGCGGTATCACGAACGATCCAAGCGTAAACGCTGGTTCAGTGAATCTTCGTGTCTTACGAGGAGGTTCCTGGATTGAGGATCCCTGGAATTCTCGCGCTGCGAGCAGGATTTGTAATTCGCCCGGCAACAGCGGCGACACCATGGGGTTTCGAGTTGTGAGGAGTCCATAACAATTTCCCTTGTTGTTGACTTGCGGCGGGCGGCCTCGGCCAGACTGAATGGCATCGGTGGCGGGGTCAGGAGGCTTTGCGGATGGCCCCGACTGGGGTGGGCGTGTAGTGTTGAGGCTTTGTGTCGGGGACGAGCGCCTTCGCCAGAGACGCCATGGGCAGGGCACGTTGCCCCGCGTCGGGGCCATTCGCTGCGCTGCTGACCCCGCCACCCACGTTTTTTTGGATGTCGGCGGATGTAGAAGTAGCGAGCTGGGGACAGTGGCTTCTGGCACGCGCGGCTCGGCAGGAGCCTCGCCCTCCCGATGGTCCTCGACGGTGACGCCCTACACCCACAGCGCCGCTTCAATGGTCAGGCCGGGACCAAAGGCCAGTGACACGCATGGCAGCGGGGCCTCTCGCCGTCGGAGAGCGTCGAGGATGAACAGGATCGTCGGCGACGACATATTCCCATTTTGAGCCAGCACCTCACGCGACACATCGACAACAGAATCGTCGACCCCCAGAGCTGCGGTACACGCGGTCAGCACTCGCGGTCCACCAGGATGCACCGCCCAGGTGGGGATCTGCTCCACCGACAAGCCCAGCGGTCGCAGCCATTCCGTCACCCACGGACGCAGGTGTTTGCCGATGATATCCGGAACCTGGGGATCGAGGGTCATCAGGAACCCGTTGTCGCCGATCCGCCAACTCATCATGTCGCGCGTCTCCGGCAGGATCAGAGAGCGCTGCGACTTCAGCTGCCACGCACCAGTGGTCGGTGGCGATGACATTCCGACTACAGCTGCCGAGCCATCGGAGAAGAGGGCGTTCGCCACGATCTGCTGGGCGTCATTGGAGTATTGCTGGTGCAGGCTGCAAATCTCGATGCAGCACAACAAGACGCGGGCGTCGGGGTCGCTCTCGGCGTAGGCTTTCGCCACGCGCAGCCCGTTAAACGCTCCGTGACAGCCCATAAAGCCAACGTTCGTTCGCGAGACCTCGCGCCGCAGATTGAGCTGTTCGATCAAGCCCATATCAACACCGGGGGCGCTGAACCCACTGCAAGAGACGGTGACCAGATGCGTGATCTCTTCGGGAGCGACCCCGGCATTCTGCAGGGCCGCTGTACAGGAGCGGATACCCAGCGGGAGTGCTTCCAGTTCGTAGCGATCCATCCGTGATTGCGTCGAGGGCCCACGGTCGCTGGTGTCGCGGGCGGGCTCATAGAACGATTGCTGAAACAGATCCGGATCGTCGAGCATATCGATCAATACGCTGTGCCGCTGCTTGACGCCGGAGCGACGATAGAGGGCGCGAACGACGCCTCCCCGCTCGTGGATGTCGCCCCACATTTCGACGGAGTGTTCCGCAGCCAGTTCCTGTGACATAGAACGCTGAGGGATCGCCAAGCCGAGACCGTGAATTCCAAATATCATAACTCTCTCAATCGTGTGTGGGGGGTAGAAGAAGGTCGGTTGATGGCTTGGACAAAGTAACCCGCGACTTTCGGAAAGATCCGCACCAGTCGCAAGGCAGTGGCCGAGAGCCACGGTCGTCGCAAGATGGCCGATGCCATCCGGCAGTAACGCTGCCGTCGTCGAAATTGTGTGCGATGCTGCTGCTGCCAAGCCGTCGCGAGTTCCGGTCGCCACTGCTTGACGGCTTGAATCACAAAGGGCAACACGGCGACCGACTGTTCGAGCGCCGCTGCCATCCCCTCACCGGTGAAGGGTTCGACATACCCCGCTGCGTCACCGATGACGAACAATCGCTCTGCCGCATTCCAGCGAGGGGTGGTGGTCAGGGAGGGCGTGCCCGACCATCCGCTGTCAATCACGGAAATGTCGATCCCGTTCGCACACAGAATCTGATGCACGGATTTCCAAGGTGACCCGGTGGCTTTGACGACTTGCGGATCAATCGCAGCTGCAATGCTGAGCTGGTTGTCTTCCGCCCAGGCCAGACCGACATATCCGCCTAATCCCACGATCATCGTGATCCGTTCGCGGGGGAACTGATCAGCCACAGCTGCCGACAATTGATCCCGAGAGAGGACGATGCCGACCCCCATGCGGGCGCTGGGAGAAGGATGGGGTTCCATCTCGGGAAGGGACCGCAGGGAAGATCGCAGCAACCCGTCGGCACAGACGACGACGCGGGCACGGACAGAGAGCGACTTCCCTTGGGAGTGCAGGTGGAGACTCCGCAGGCCATCGCGGGTATCGGGATCGACAATTGCGGAAGTTTCCATGGCGACCGAGACGCCCGCGTCGCTGGCGGCTTGCAAGAGAGCCATGTCCAGCCGGTGCCGAGTGACGGAGAGCCCAGTCGGCAGCGACATCTCTGCCGAGCATCCACCCGATTGCAATGACATGCTACGAATCGGTTCGCCCTGCAATTCGTCCACGAGACCTTGCAAACCCACAGCTGCCAGAACACGCAAGGCTCGCGGATTGAGGCAGCCGCCGCAGACCTTGGGGCGAGGGAACGCTCGCGCTTCGATGAGCAGAGTCTTCATTCCGTGTCGGGCGGATTCCCGCGCGGTCAGGCTTCCTCCGGGTCCAGCCCCGATAACTGCCACGTCCCATTCGGTGGTTTGCAGTTCACTGACGGACTGTGAGGAGAGGGTCAATCACGCACCCAAGTGAGCAGAAAACGCTGGGGCCAGTGTCGTTGGATTGTGGCCCCGTGCAACCCGCTCTGGTCGGCCAGACTCTTGACCTCGGGGATCGTAAACGCTCCCTGAACAGAGAGAGGTCCGTCCACATGCACGATCTTGGATCGGGTCAGAATCCGGCACCCGACCCAGCACAGAGCATACCCCCAACGGGTCCGGAGCAGATCATCGATCAGAATGGCCTGTCTTGCCGCTGTGGACATGGCTCGCATGAGGTGGAGGGCATCGCCCTCATCCAAGTGATGCAGGAAGAGCGAACACATGATGACATCATAGTCGAGTGGGAGGGGATCGCGCAGCGCATCATGCGGGAAGAATTTCATTTGAGGCAGTCCGGCCTGCTGGCTCGCCTGACTCGCCACTTGCAGCGCCGTCGGACTCAGGTCGCAGCCATCAATTGTGATCGGTATCCGCTGCTGACGAGCCCGCTGGGCCAGCCGAATCGCCACGTCTCCTCCACCGCACGCCACGTCCAGCACGCGCAGTGGAGGCATCGAAGGATCAGTCGGGGCGAGCGAATGCAACGACGACCAGAGCTTGGCCACGCTGCGGCTTAGCAAGTTCACCCGCCTTAATCCGGCGAGTGCCTGGCGATGCTCGGATTCCGAGAGGCCCGGCTGGTCCATCAACTCCCGCTGGCGATGGCGATGTTGCAAGAACGTCATTGTCACCTCCGTGGACTGGGTGATGGGACAGGCAGCGAGAGCCGCCGTAGAGTATCTCACGATTGCCTGTGCGGCCTCGTCGATTGGACCCTGATGCGTCGTCAATGCTTAGACCTGGCATTATGAATTGCCTAGTCGGGAGGGCGAAGCACCTGCTGAGCCGCGAGCCAGGGACGACATCTTCTGGCACGCGCGGCTCGGCAGGAGCCTCGCCCTCCCAGCGGTGTCGCCTTTAGTTTCTGGCGGAACGGACTTGGGGGTCCGTTCTACAGGTAAGTCATCACTGACCGTCCGCACTACGAGAGCAGTTGTTCCAGATCCTCGGCGGTCAAGGCTTCCAGGACCGATCCCTCTTCCGCAGCCAGGATGGCGTCGGCGAGTTCCCGCTTCTTCTTCTGGAGTTCGAGGATCTTCTCTTCCACCGTGTCCTTGCAGATGAGGCGGTACGCGAACACTTGCCGTGTCTGGCCGACGCGGTGGGCACGGTCGATGGCCTGGGCCTCGACGGCGGGGTTCCACCACGGGTCGAGCAGGAACACGTATTCCGCAGCTGTGAGGTTGAGGCCCAAGCCCCCGGCCTTCAAGCTGATGAGGAACACTTTGGTATCGGGATCGTTTTGGAATTGATCCACGACCTGCTTGCGGTTGCGGGTCTTGCCATCAAGGTAGACGTACGGGATGCCGCGTTTGTCGAGGTGCTGCTTGACGATCGAGAGCATGCTGGTGAACTGCGAGAAGACGAGTGACTTGTGCCCCTCTTCGATCAGTTCCTCGATCTGCGGAAGCAGCACGTCGAGCTTGGCGAAGGCTTCTTCCTTGGTCTCGCGATCAAGCAGGGCCGGATGGCAGGCGGCCTGCCGCAGTCGCAGCAGCGCCTCCAGGACGTGCATGCGGGACTTGTTCATCCCCTGCGACTTGACCATCCCCAGCAGCGAGTCGCGATAATGCTCGCGGAGTTCGCTGTACAGCGCCCGCTGGCGTTTGCCCATCTGGCAAAAAATTGTTTCCTCGAACTTGTCGGGCAGGTCGGCGGCGACCTCGCGTTTAGTGCGACGCAGGACGAACGGGCGAATCCCCTTGGCGAGCATCTGGCGGGACTGCGAGTCCTTGCCATCCAGTGCATTGACGCGGAAGGCCGAGCTGCGACCGAGCATGCCGGGGTTGAGGAACTCGAAGATCGACCACAGGTCGCCGAGATGGTTTTCGATCGGCGTACCGCTCAAGGCCAGCCGGTGTTCCGCCTTGATCAGGCGGCACGCCTTGGCAATCTGCGAGGTCGAGTTCTTGATCGTCTGGGCTTCGTCCAGCACGGCGTAGTCGAACTGGATGTCGCGCAGTTCGATCACATCGCGGCGGAGAGTGCCGTATGTGGTCAGCACGATGTCGACCTTGGTCAGTTGCTCACGCAGTTCCGCGCGTTGGAGTCCGGAGTATTCGAGGTACTTTAATTCCGGGGTGAATCGCTGGATTTCCGACACCCAGTTGAACATCAGCGACTTCGGCACCACGATGACCGACGGTCGGCGAACCGCCACGGTGCGGGAACGCTCCAGCAGCAGTGCCAGGAGTTGCACCGTCTTGCCCAGACCCATGTCGTCCGCCAGACAGCCGCCGAAGTGGAAGTCCTGCAGGAACTTCATCCAGCCGAGTCCCTCGCGCTGGTAAGGCCGCAACGTGCCAGTGAAGCCAGCTGGCTCGATGCCGGGGGTGACTCCCTCGAAGCTGCGCAGCTTGTCGCGGATGACGAGGAATTGAGCATCGACATCGACGGAGGGTTCATCTTCGAGTAAGGCGTCGAGCAGGCCAACCTGTGTCGCACTGAACCGCAGATGGTCCTCTTCCACCGAGCCGAGGCCCGCCAGCATGCCGTACTGCTGTAGCCAGTTCTCGGGCAGGATGCCGAGCGAACCGTCATCCAGGCGGATCGTGTTGTCGCCCCGTTTGAGGGCGGCCAACAGTTCCGGGAACGACGCCTTGACGCCATCAAAGTCAGCATCGCCGCCCAGCTCGAACCAGTCGATGCCGGTGCGAACGCGGAACTGCAATGCGGTTCCCTGCCGAATTTGCTTGCCGTCCGCGCGAACGGCCCAGCCGCCGGGGATCAGTTTGCGGACAGCGGTGGCCAGATCACCGACCGGGATTTCGACATCGTGCAACGTCTGACGATGATCGAGCAGACGGCGGAAGCCAGCCTCCTTGAGCTGGCACCACGAGTTCGATTCCATCTGCCGATCACGGAGGATGCACCGCCCCTGGTCCCGCTGCACGATGGCCCACTGGGCACTCGATCCGGGGACGACGGCCCCTTCGTATTCGAACTCAACGACGCCGGTCAGTCGCTCATGCCGCCACCCCTTGGTGCGCGGTGACTTCAAGGTCAGGAATGGCCGGGGAGTCGCCCGAATCTCATTGAGTCGCAACTCCTCCGGCAAATCGAGTTGCGGCAGCGTCGGCATGTCGAGCAGCTGGTCGACCAACTCGCGCTGCTCGGCAACCGGGACGGAGATGTTCTGCTCGGAACGCAGCAGACGAACCCAGTCGAACGCTCCGAAGTCGTCGACCTGGCTGATGACATTTCCCGCGATTACCAGGCCGCCCGGGACGATGACGCTGACTTCGGTGAGCGGCAACACCGCGTCGCCGCGGCGGAGTTCGCCCGCCAGCTTCCACGTCTCTTTGTCGGTCTCGGAACGCAGGGCCATGCAGAGCGTCCAGCGGTCGCCCTCGTCCCAGATTAGAGACGGAGTCGCCTTGGTTTCGTCGCCCAAGAATCGCAATCGCTCGGTGCGGCACATCAACGGGAGTAGGAGCGTGCAGAGTTCATACGGCAGTCGATATCGAAACAGCGCCGACTGGAACTCCGCCTGTTGAGCGAACCAACCAGACCGGTCGGGCGTACCACCGATCAAGTAGGCCAGAATCTGGCGGTCGTCCTGGTGCTCGATCTCTTCGAGCTTGCCGGGGCGGACCTTCAGCGGCTTGAGCTTGCCCCATTGCCCGCTCGCGCGAATCTGCCGCTGCGAGGTCTGGATGACGAGCATCTCGGACTTCAGGCTCTCCTCAATGTCGACTTCGTAGAAGATCTCGCGCTCGCGCGATCCATCGGTCTCTCCCGTGGCAGCCGACGGCACCATATGCGTGCGCAGCTCGCGGAGCTTGAGTTCCCAGTCACGCAGAGCCACCGTCCGTACGACCGGTGTCTTCGCCGTCGCCGGGGCGACCAAGGTGCGTGTCGTCGTGGACGGCGTATATACGTCGCTGCCGATGTCATCTTCATCGACAAACGGAGTGTCGAGCAGAGACGGGACGATCTCTTGCACAAACGGGGGGACGTGACCGGGCCGGGCTGGAGAACTCATCAGCTGGCCGTGGTCGACCGCCAGCAAGGTGGCCCATAAGTGCTTACATGCCGGGTCGCGGGTGTTGCCCTCGCCGACGCAGCTGCAAAACATGCGCAACTCGCCGTTCTGGCGGCTCAGTTGAGTGTGGAACTCTACGCCGTCGCGGACGATGGCGTACAGTTCATCGGCCAGCACGCGCGTAATGGCGACGCGTTCGGCCTGAACATACGCAGCGCCACGAAAGCGGATGTCTCCGCGGAATTTCGATTCGAACAACTTCGCAAGCGACACTGACGCCTCCCTGGCGATCGCTCGGGTTTCTGGCCTGCTGGACAGCGAGGATCAACCCCCGCTTCCCGCACCTGCGAATGCTGGGAACCCCAACTCCGGCAGGCATTTCCGACCAGCCACCCCTGCACGTCAGGCGTGGAATGGAACCTGAAAAGACCGCAAGCCGTGAAGGTTAGCGGAATCAGGGGTGCGACAGCTACTGAGACTCTGCGGAATCTGCGAAGGCCGTGAGCAGATTGGCGGTGGACGGCGGTCTGTTCTGGGGGCAAGTTCAGAGCAGGTCAGGTGGTCCAGGTGAGTGTCAACAGATCGATGTTTCTCCCTGCAAGTCTGGGACATTGGAGCAATACCTCGGAAAATCCTCCCGGTCACTGGTCATCCCCAAAAATCGTCGGATGGACCAGAATTGTTCCCTACGCTTCGAGCAGGCTGCAAGACGGACCGGATGCAGGCTCAACCGATCTGGAGCGTCACGGGGTGGCTGGGACACAGCCCGTCGATTGCAATCAAGCATTACCTCCAGACAACAGAGGCAGACTTCGAACGCGCCGTATTATCAGAATCCAGCCCAGTCAGTACCTGCCACTGGCTGTCAGCAAGGAAAAACCGCTAGGAAAATCCCTGGATCACTGGGTTTCGCCTAGCGGTTCAGTTACCCGACCAGGATTCGAACCTGGACAAACAGAATCAAAATCTGTTGTGCTGACCATTACACTATCGGGTAGTCGACTAGCGGACACGATTGACCCGTGAGGGTTCGCGACCGCTATGGTCGACGGAAGTGTACTGGATTGGACGTTTCCGACAAGCCGAATCGATCGAGACTCGATCTCAGGGCACGGCCTCCGTGGTCTCAGCCGAAAGTTCATGTGAGGAGTTTCGCCCCGAAATCCTCCAGCATCGCCCGATTCACGATTTGTCAACTTTTCCGATTACATCGAATTTGACGGCAGTGCGGAACCCGTCCGAACCGATACTCCTGATACGGTGCCTCGCGGACTCTCCGCTGAGGAACTGTTGTGCGCGAGGAGTCAACGGACTGTGGTCAGGCGGAATCCAGCATTTCGAATGGCAACTGGGGGGCTGACCGTCGCGGTCATGCTGTGCTTGGTGGCAGCCATTTCATTGCTGAGTTCGACGCCGACTGCCGTGAGGAATGAAGTGGCTCGCGAGACCACACCCAATGTTCCCATTCAGGTGGCCACGACGGGTGAGGTGTCCGACCTGCTCCGGGAACGTCCGCGCAAGCCGGTCCCCGAACCGATTGACCCTCTTCCCTCGGTGGAGTCGGTCTCACCGCCAGAACAGTTCGCTTCGGCCCCGCAAGATCATCCCCAGTCATGGACACCGCGACCCGCTGGGGAGGAGACTCAGTCTGTGGGACGTTCGCCACTGATCCAGTCCGAACCGGTATTAATCGCTCCCGACGCCGATCATTTTCCAGGCTCCACGACCGATCTGGCAGATGATATCGCCCAGCTGAAAGGGCAGATCAACGAACTGGCCCGATCTCAATTGGAAGCCCAACTCACAGAAATCCGGCACGCCGAACAGCTGCTCTCCGCACACCAGACACAGCGGATGATCGAGTCCCTGCAGCGGGATGTGGACGAACTGAAACAGCAGAGGGCGGAGCTTGGTTCCGCAGAGCCGTTTGCTTTGGCAAACGCAGGGACAGGAGTGAATGACTCGATCCCGCGTCTTGACAGGGCTGACTCGCCTGACGCCGTGGGTGAGTCTTATGAACCCATTCAGATCCCTTCTGCCGCTGATTCAGAGGTCGAGGCTTCGAGACCGCCAGAGGAGGCTGAAGTTCTCGTCGAGCCCGCGCAGGCCCCCCTCGCCCGGGTCCGCTTCGCCGAGTCCACAACCTCATCGGGCCGATACGATGTCGATGCCGATCAAGCATCGCTGGAGGAATTTCTGACCAAGCTGGGCCCGGTCGCCGGATGGAATCTCGTCAACGGCCCCGAACTGAAGGGCTCTGTGACGTGCCGCTGGCAGGGAGTCGAGCTGCAACAAGCTCTCGTCCAACTGTTACGGGTCCACGGCTGGCAGATTCGCCAGGACGGGGACTTCGCGATCATCGAATCGCTCACCCCCATTCGACAGACTGACGCAAATCCTCCGGAGGATGTGGATCGAGTTTCCTCGGATTCCATTACTCTCCAACTGGCACCCGACGTTGCGGGTCAGGTCTCACAGGCCACTCGCCCCGAGATGCCCACTCCCAATGCCCAGTCTGCTCCAGAACTCCAGACGACTCGCTCCCTGCTAATTTCTGACTCCGCTCACTCGGACAATCTGCAATTCTCCGGCGGAATGCACCGCCCTGTCGCTCCGCGGCGCGGCCGGATCGTCATGAAGGACTATCCCGAGTTGATGGCCCAGCAGGCACCACCCACCAGTCCGCCAGAACAGCCCGCGCAGAGTCTCGAAATTGAAGCGACGATCCTCCAGTTTCGGCTGGAAAAAGAGGCCCAGCCTGGGGCCTTCCGCCAATCGTTGACGGTGGCTGGCCGTGGTTCTTGCCCGCTTTGTGGAGTGGTCCATTCCGGGGCCACCGGTCAGATCGGCCACTCCTCCGAGGGCTGGGTCGAACTGGGCGATGGGGTCAGTGCCGGAGTTTGCCTCTTGGCTCCACAATTGATTACCGAAAAACTCAAACCACTGGGGACGATTTCCGTCACTTTAACCCCAAGTGTCCAAGTGCAAGATCGTCAGTTGGCAGTCGTCGGGCTGACCGAGCTGCAGGGGTTCCGCAGGCATCTCCTGCCGCCTGAACAGGAGAGGCGAGAGGTCGATTTTCTCGCAGGTGGCTTACAGCTTTCCCTGCGTCCAACGGTGAGTCAGGACGGTCTGATCCGTCTGGACCTGCAACCATCAATGAACAGCCGGGACGAGTTTCAGGCCAGCTTAATCATGACTTCCGAGAGTTGCGTCGTGATCGGAGGTCTGTACTTCGAGGGCCTGCCACTTTCAACATCTGCTGGCCAGCCCGACCACCAACGAGCGGTTGAGGCACAGCCCAAAGATCTGCTGGAGGTCGTGGTCCTGCTGAGTGTGCGTCCGCTGGGGAACGAGGGTATCTCGGTCCCCGAGGGGCAAGTCACGCCGCCGCCAGTCCTCCTGACTCCCGCCTTACCGTCAGAGTGACGACCGAATCCAGTGCCGCAGAGATCATGACCCGCTCTTCCGGAGGGTGTCGATCTGTTTCTGCAAATCGGTTGCCTGGGTTTCGACGGCCTGAATATCGTTCTCGTGCGGCGGAGTGGTTTTGTTCACCCGGGTGAAGCCGATGTAATTGAGCCAGCCCAGCCCCCGCGCTGACTGACGCTGACGGATCAGCTTGTACAGCGGGTCCGCTTGAACCGTGGCCAAGCGGGTATCGAGATCCCCAGCGGGGGAGGGAATACCCATCCCTTTCAGAATGGCATCCGCCATGACAAAGTGACCCATCTCCGCCGGGTGGACTCCGTCGCCGGGATTGTGCAGGGGGTGATTGGCCGTTCGGGCGGGTTTGACCATCGCGCTCATCGGCACATGCAAGTCAATCACCGTCGCCCCACCGGGCCGAGTCTTCAGTTCCCACGCCGCATAGACATCCAGAACGGTGTTGTAGTCGAACCCACTCTTGGCGATGCCTCCCTGACAATCGACATCGAAGGCGGGTGGCGTGATGAGAACGACCTCCGCACCGGCGGCATGGCACTTCTGGACCAGCCGGGTGACACCGTCTTGGAATGCCTTCTGCCGGTCCTCACTGAGCGGCTTATAGATCCCGTCATTCATTCCGTAACAGGCGATGACCAACTGCGGTTTGACATCGGCGAGGGCCCGATCCAGCCGGTCATGAATACACGGACGTGGTCCGGGATGACCTTCTTCCGTCAGTCCCGAGGTCGTCTCGCTGGCGAGTCCCGCGTTGACGACATCGAAGGGCAGCGTCGGGTTCTGCTTTTGCAGGTAATATTCGACGAAGCTCAAATAGCGTCCGTCCTGAGTCACGCTGTCGCCCAGCACCATCACTCGCTTGCCGGAGAGTACCGCTGCTCCCTGTAGAGGGGCGGACGCGGTGGCCACGGCCTTTGTCTCCTCAGCCACCAGCGAGACCGAGGGCATCAGCAGGATCATGGCAATCAGGAATGGACGATTCATCGGTGACGATCTCCCCACAGTGGCAGCAGCCAATTGGTCGGAGGGACACGCACGACTGGCATCGACCGAAATTCACAGCCCTCGCCGTCCCAGAGTATCGCACATTGAGGCAAGGCTCCAGTGCTCAGCCACCAAGGCAATTGCAGAAGGCTCATACGGTGTTCCGGGGAGGTCTAGGGAAGATTGACGGAACGAGGTAAAAGGCTGCTGAACTGGTTGCGAAAGGATCAATCGAACTGAGAGACAGGAGGCCACGGATGGCTCTGAC
>JAYTCW010000170.1:0-2536 GCA_043736295.1 Planctomycetota bacterium
CGGCGTGCATCAGCTGGACGCAGCGGACCCCGCGCTCGATGAGGCGGCGAGCCATCAGGCAGTTATGGGCGAACGTCCCGCGCTCCTGGACGTTCGGCCCATACATCTCCAGCGTCTCTTTCGTCTCGCCGCTCAAATCAGTCAGTTCTGGCACGCTGGCCTGCATCTTGAACGCCATCTCGTACTGGGCGATCCGCGTCGCGATCTCCGGGTCGCCGTACTCCTTGAGCTTCATCTCGTTCAGCTTCGCGACATCATCCAGCAGCCCGCGCCGCATCGTCCGCGTCAGCCCCTCGGGGTCCTTGAGGTACAGCACCGGATCGCCGCTCCCCCGAAACTTCACTCCCTGGTACATCGACGGCAGGAATCCCGAACCCCAGTAGAAGTCATAAAAGATCTGCCCACAGCTGGTCCCCTTCGAGATTGAGGTCATCACGACAAAAGCAGGTAGCTCCTCGGTCTCGCTCCCCAATCCATATGTCAGCCACGCCCCCAGCGACGGTCGTCCCGGCAACTCGCTCCCGGTCATGATGAACGTGATTCCCGGTGCGTGGTTTACCGCTTCCGTGTGCATTCCTTTTAAGAAGCAGATGTCGTCAACCACGGTCGAGATATGCGGTAGTAAATTACTGACCCACGCACCCGACTCTCCATGCTGGGCGAACGGCTCGACCGGAGCCAGTACCAGCTTGCCGGTCGGGTCGCCGGTCATCGTGCTGAAGCGTTTCCCCTTGAAGAACTCCTCCGGCATCGGTTGACCGTGCAGTTGCTGGAGCTTGGGCTTGTAGTCATAGAGGTCGCAGTGCGTCGGAGCCCCGTTCTGGAACAGGTAGATCACATGCTTGGCCTTCGCCGCGTAATGCGGCAACTCCGGCAACCCGCCGTAACGCTGCGGGATCACAGAGGCATCAGCTGCAAACCCCTCGCGTCCCAGTAGAGACGCCAATGCCCCCACGCCGAGCCCCGTCGCCGAACGGCCAAACAGCTCACGTCGAGTGATCTGCAAACGATGGACATCGAGTGGGTTCATGGGTTGCTCCGTGGCTCGGAAGATTCCGCAGGGAGCGAATCTAACACATCACCCCGCCGTCATGGATTGTAACTGGCTGACTGGATGAGTGTCAGGAGTAGAGCCACATCAGGCCAGGCGAGCGGACAGACTGCATGTCCCCGAAGACTTCCGAAGTCTTCCGAGACTTCGGAAGTCTCGCCTGATGTTTCCTCCGGCTGCTTGCACTCCCGAGGGGATCATTCCCCCATCAATTCCTGACAGAGTACTCGCCTCTCCAGGCCCCTCTCTGGGGCACCCTCTAGCGTCTACCGGCTCAGCAAATAACTGAGCTGCCCGACAATCGACTGTTCCAGTTTGTGATCCCGTCCGGCCCACATCCAGCCGCTGGGAGCGGATTGGCCGACGACCAGATTGAGGTCACGGTCGAGAGGCTTACTTTCGAGAAACGTCGCTCCGCCCGGCGAGTTGGCGGCCACGCCCGGCAAGTCTTCGAATTCTTTATAGGCTTCCACGCTGATAGTGTAACCGGGCTGTTGATCGCTCGGAATCATCGTCATAACGACCCGGCGGCGGACCGATTGCAACGTGCTTTCTAGCCGATTAGCCAAGCCGACCGAATCACTATGCCACGGTTCAAAGACGCTGGCCCCGACCTTGTAATCGGTCTCAATGACTCGTGACTGACGGTTCTCTTTACGGATCGAGAACTGGAAATCTTCCAGCGTCTCGACCATCCGGTCCCACAGTAAATCCTCGTTGGTTGTGGAAACGAACAAGGGATTCGGGGCCTTCACCGGGACAACACCCGCCATCCGTAGCGACGACATCCCCCCCGCGCAGCCCATGGAGCATGCGAGGCAGAGAGAGCCAATGAGGAGTTTAAGGCGGTTCATCAAAGTGGGGACTGAGGAGTCGGAAGCTTAGCCGCGACCCGAAGGGAAGCGATCCAACACGAGGCGAGGGAGTCTCGCACGATAAGCCGCTGGGAAGCAAGATCATTATTGGCAGATGCCAGCGACCGAATGTAAGACGCATTGTACGCACTTGTCCGGTCCACTCAAAACGCGTGTTGTGACGGCTTGGAAGGTCGTTTAGGCGAGCGGCCAGTGGAAACGACCCATCAGACTTCCGTAGTCTCCGAAGACTTCAGAAGGAGTGTGGTCGCCATTCTACGCAGGTTCACGGTCCTCGGCCCAGAGCTTCCCAGGTGTGAAACACAGCGAAATCCCACGCCTCCCCAGATCGAGAGGACACCGCTGGCCACTCTTTGTCCCGCCAGGGACACCCGACAATAGCCCGACACGCTTCACCGGCGTGTTGATTTTCTCGGTGAAATTTCGTACATGTTCGCATCGCAGGGATGGCTCGTGGGGGCGGGCGGGGGGAGGAGAGGGTGAGGGAGTATTGGGCGCAGGCACCGCAGGGGCGGGGGCAGAGGGTGTTGTTTGCGTCGCGGTTGGATGAGGTGATCGGGGTCGAGCATCCGGTGCGGTTCTTGAACGAGATCTTGTCGCGGATCGATTG
>JAYTCW010000171.1:0-6870 GCA_043736295.1 Planctomycetota bacterium
CCGCCTCGTGGTCGATGCATTAGAGATGGCCGTGCAACGCGAACTCCCCGGCGAGGGGCTTGTGGCTCACTCCGATCGCGGCGTTCAATACGCCAGCGACCACTACCAACAACTGCTCGCCAAGCATGACATCACCTGCTCAATGAGCCGCAAGGGCAACTGCTGGGACAACGCGCCGATGGAATCGTTCTTCGCTACCTTGAAGAAAGAACTCGTCCACCACGAACACTACCGCACCCACGCCGAAGCCCGCCAGAGCCTCTTCGAATACATCGAAGTCTTCTACAACCGCCAACGCAGCCACTCCGCCCTGGGCTACGTCTCGCCCGTTCAATTCGCCGAAGCCCTGTAACCCATTTCCCGCGCCCACGAATCGTGGGGAAGTCCACTCCTCTTGCGGACAAGGCGAGCAAGGTACTTGCGAAGAACCTGGGGCGGGGAGATTTCGAGGAACGGCTTCAAACTGCCTTTTGGATGTTCTGGAGTAAGGCGACCAGAGACGTTCATGTCCCCTTGATGCGGAAGATTTGGAGGAAGGTCGAAGTCGAAGACAATCGTCGCCTGTGGGCAGTGGGGGCAGCGTATCTTGGGGCGCTGCCTGACGGGCCAAACGCTGAGATTCGCAGCGAAGCGATGACTGAGTTGCGAATGGCATTACATTCCGACGATCCGTATTCAGTGCTTATGGCGGCGTTGGCCTTCCGCGACCAGAAGCTTCAAGAGAAACTCGTTGTCAAGCTCGTACTTCAAGCTTGCCAAAGGGCGGATCGGGATTTTCTGCCTGTCATGATTGGCTTGATGGTGCGGGCCTGTGGTGCCACACGTGAAGTTGTCCATTATCTACTCAGGATCGTCCAAGAAGAGTCGGACGTTTCATTGCGTCTCGCAGCGGTTGTCGCATTGTCTCGCTCCCCTGATGGAAACATGGCTGTCGACAAGGCTCTGCTCTCTGCGATGGAATGCAATGATTGGAACATCGTGTCACAAGCGGCAGCCGCGTTATCGGTGAGGCAAAAAGGGATGCCCTCGGAGGCTGCTCAAATCCTCGTTGGACTTCTCGATCATGAAGAGCCCAACTTCCGCGGCACCGCCGTAAAACTATTGTGGGACGCGGGACCGGCCATGATCCTGAAGATCTATCCAGAATTTCAGCTCCGCATTGAGGAGGAAGAAGATGAGGATATCTTGATCGCGATTTCAATGACTATGGGGTTGGCGGGACTCGATGCCATACCCGAATTGGTCAAGGGGATTCTGAAGTGTCCAACAAGATGTATCGTGTACTACCAAGCGGCTCTACTTGGAATAGCGATGAAGCACCCAGTTGATGTCGCCAAGATGCTTGGATCGAAATATCAGCGTGTGCGAAGGGCAGTTGCGTGGGTCATGAGTTCGTTGGGGTCAGACGCTGCTCCTGCCGCCAGTGTCATCAGTAGATTTCTGATATCCAAAGACGAGGATGTGGTACTCGATGCTTTGGTGGCAATTCGACCACTTGGCCCTTCGGCGTTGCCTGCCATCAAATCGTTGGCAGGGCTGCTAGCACACACGAACCAGTCCATTCGCAATTGGTCGAAAGATGCGATTCTGGGTGTCGGGCCAGTCGGTATTCCTAATTTGGATTCGATGCGTAAACGAGCGACTGGTGAACACCGAGCTTCACTTGATGCGATTCTGAGACAGTTGGGATTGATGACCGTAGCCGTCCCGACCATCACAATCAATGTAGATGGGGTGAACGATGAAGTGGAGCTTGCACGATTTGTCGTGATCGGGACACATTTGGCAAAGTCTGGGCCGCTTTCATTCCTGAAACTTGAGAAAGTTTTGGAGTCGAGAAACGATGAGATGTCGCTCAGTGCTTCCACGATTCGACGAACCGTCGAGTCTCTGGAATCGAAGTGGAGCGAGTACACAGACAAAGACGTGGTTTTGATCGATCGATCTCCCAACGCCAAAGGTGGAATTACAACAACAGGGAAGCAATACCTGAAGCGAACCCGCGAGTTTCTGGATCAGGTGCGAGAATCCCGACAGCCCAAAGAGTGATGGAGTCAGAAAACTCGGTGATTCCCAATGGCTTTTGAAAAGTGCGCCAAATGGTGACTCACTTTGGTGAGGTTCACCGAGCAGTCTTACGATCTCGCCCGCGATGACGCGAAGTGCCCGACAGGTAGGCCGCGTCTGAGCACTGTTAGTCCGATCTGATCGAACCAACGGTTAGCCCAGGAAGAGCGAGACGGCGATGAACAATGATCTGTCACGTCTGATCACAGAAATGCAATGGGCCTTCATCAAGGCTCGGCTGCGACACCATTTGGTCACCAATCTTCGTGGCCGTTGTGACGAAGACCTGCTCGATGACCTTTCGCAGGAAGTGCTTCTGCGGGTGTTGCAGGTTCCCTTTGATGCCAGCGGGCATGAAGAGTTGGTCTGCAAAATCCTGAGATGGATTCACAAAGCGTCGCGTCTTGTCGTATTGGAATGGTTCCAGGCGGTGGCGGTGCTGATGCTCGTGCCGTTGCACACGCTGTTCATGGAGACCCGCGATCCTTCGCTCACCGTCTGGTTCTTGTTGTTCTTTGTGCTGTGTTGTTTTGCTCAGCGCTGCAACATGTGGGAACGTCGCAAGCGCGGCGAGTATGAACACTCGCAATACAACGGCTACCCGTGGTTGCGAGGCGAGAAGTCCAATGTCAGCGAGATCGCCTTCAAGACCTGGGTCGAGCCAGTCATTGTGGTCGGTGGTGGACTATTGCTCTGCGGTCTGGATCGAGCGTTCGGCTCGTTCATCGTCACCTGCGGAGCGTCCATGTGCATCAAAGGACTTGTCAGCCTTCAGCTGAGACAAACGGAAACCGCCGACATGCGGGACAGCATGATTGAACAGCAACAACGGGCGGATCGGTTTCGAAACACGAGCCGCTGAGGCGACCCGACATCGCTGGATTCTCCGCAGCGAGCAGCACGGCATCAGCCTGCCGAGACGTTGATCGTCTTCGGCCACGCGGATCGCCCATTCCGCGATTCAAATGACACTGCTTCCCGCTCGACTTTGTGTTGATCGTCCCCTCACCTCTTCTCGCAGGTTCAAGCTTGGACAGGCACACGTCTGCCACTCGCCATACAAAAGGATCATCTCATGAAAGACAAACCGATCGTCCCCAACAACCCCGCACCGGGCAATCCTGCCCCAGCCAAAATCGGCGACGGCCACGCGAACGCCATGTTCAGGCAGGGTCTCAGCGAACTCCGAGCCAGCCTCTACACCGGCTCCAATATCGCCCAATCCGCTGAGTACGGCCTCTACGGCTATCAAACCCCCGGCGAAATCGCTGCCGACCGCAAGCCCGATCCGACGCCGACTCTCGAAGAAGAACCAGCTCAATCTCCCCTTCAGCAATCGATGAAGGAAGCGGACGCCCGTGCCCCAACCGCCGACCGCACCCGTGATCGGAATCTGGACCGCGACCGATAGTGATCGAGAATATGGTATGGTTCACAAGACTCTGGACAGTCCGAACTCCACGGCTCAACGTCCTGCGGTCGTTCCCAATGGTGCTCCAACTTGGGTCACTCCGGAATTGATCGCCGACACGCTCGATGTTTGGCAACCCTACTACCAGACACCACTGACCGTCGACGACGCTTTGGAGATGCTACTGGGAGCAGCGAATCTGCTGCGGGTCTTGGCGACACATCCCGCCGTGGACCGGGAATGATCCAGCGAATCCGGTACACTATGCCACGTCGAGTACATACTCGGCGTGGCGTTGTCATTTTCCGGGTCAGATCGATTGACGATCACTCGTCCGGATCGGAACATTACGCCATCGGGACCAGCTGTCCTTCGAGGTGGAAATCATGAAACAGTTCGTCGCTCTCGCTCGGGTCAGCTCACGGGAACAGGAACGCGAAGGGTTCAGCCTCGACGTTCAGGAAGCGGCGCTCAAGGCGTACGCCGAGAAACATCACGGCACGATCATCAAGCTGTTCCGCATTGCGGAAACCGCCAGCAAGCATGATGAGCGGAAGACCTTCAAAGAGATGGTCGTCTACGCGAAGAAGAACGCACCCGGCTTGGACGGGTTGTTGTTCTACAAGGTCGACCGAGCCTCGCGAAACCTGTTCGATTACGTCGAACTGGAACGCCTCGAATCCGAGTGGGATGTGCCGTTCATCTCGGTCAGCCAGCCGACGGAGATGACTCCCTCGGGCCGCATGATGCGGCGAACATTGGCCAACATGGCCAGCTTCTACACCGAGCAGCAATCGGTCGATGTCCGTGAAGGTCTGGCTCGGCGTGTGCAAGAAGGCTGGTTTGTCGGCAAGGCTCCTTATGGCTATCTCAACATCCGCAAAGACGGACGCAGCGTGGTCGAACTCGATCCGACGCCTGCGGAAAATGTCCGACGCATCTTCCAACTCTATGCGTACGAACCGCTGACACTCGATGAACTCGTCGAGAAGCTCCAGAAAGAGGGGCGGATGTTCCGCTCGCCGAGCACCCCCTTCCCTCGCAGTTCCGTTCACAACATTCTGCAAGACCGAGCCTACATCGGCGAACTGGAATACCTCGGCCAGTGGTATCCGGGTAAGCAAGAGCCGCTCGTCGACCGAGCGACCTGGGATCGCGTTCGCGGGATCATGGACCGTTGCATCTATCATGCTCACGCGATGACCTACGCGGGAGAATTGATCACCTGTGCCCACTGCGGTCATCCGATCACCGGCGAACGCAAGACGAAGCAATCGAAGACCGGCGAGCGGTCCTACATCTACTATCGCTGTGCCCGCTACAACAAACCCGATCATCCTCGTGACCGCATCCCCGAAGCCGAGTTCGACCGCCAGATGCTCGATCTTTTCGGCAAGATGAAGGTCATGGATGACAAAGTCGCCGACTGGTTCCGAGCCGTACTCCGATCACAGTCGAAGGATCAACAAGCGGAAACAATGGCTCAGCATCACGAACTGACTCGGCAACAAACCCTGCTCATGAAACAGCAAGGTCGTCTGGTCGACATGCGAATCAATGAGGAATTGGACCAAGATACGTTCGCGGCCAAGCAGACCGAACTCCGCGACCGAATCGCCTCGATCAAGCTCCAACTCGACGCCGTAGGCCGCTCCCGAGACGAATTGGCCGAACTGGCCCTCAAAGTGTTTGAACTTTCTCAAACACTGACCGAGAAATGGCTTACAGCCGATTACGCCACAAAACGGCGAATCCTCGAAATCGTCTGTTTGAACTTTTCCCTAGTCGGCGTAACTCTAGTCCCCACAATAAGAAAGCCCTTCGATGTACTCATCGAAGGGCTTCTCGTCTCGTCAAGTCGGGATAACTGCCGCATCTTCGAACCCTGGACACCGGCCCGCGATGCGTTCGCGACGGCGTTCTTTGGCCAACGGGAACCGCACCTCAACGAACTGTGGGCCATGTGCGACGCTGTGGCGTAAACCGTGCTACGTCAGGATGTAATGTCCCGTGCGAGGCGAACCGACGAACCGGACCATGTGTTGGTCCTTCAGGTCCGACAGATCGCGTTTGGCGGTCTTTTGTGAACAGCCGAATTGCGTAACAACCATGTTGGCTCGCACTTCCGTCCCCTTCTTGATCAGAGACATCACCCACTGCTGGCGATCGTTTAGATCGGGGACATTGGGGACACGATCAGGGACATTTCGTCCATCTACAGGGACATGATTGGGGACATTTTGCTCCTCATCAGGGACATCGGGGACATTCTCGTGTCCATCAGAAGCCGAGGCAGCTGCGCGGCGGGAGCCAACGACGACTGAGATCGAGTCGCTGATGCGGTATCCCTCTCCCTTGCTGCGGATCACGTCTTGATCTCCGATCTGGATGTGAGCCTCGTCGAGGACTTTGGTTGTGATCCGCTTCCGGAGAGCGTGAATCGCCTCGGAGATTCCGTTCTGGCCTCGGTTGCAGCGCACCCCATCGTGTTCGGCCAGTTCATCCCCGCAGAACGCGGCGTACTTACCATTCCCACGCCGCTCGCAGAGAACCGTCAGAATCTTCTGCATCTGAGGCGTGATCGGTACTTCGACTCCGCAGACGACCAGTCGCTTCTTCAGCAATTGAATCTCGCCCCCAGCAAAGGGGCGCGGTGGACTGGCTGGCTTCTTCGTATCCGATGCTGCGGGAAGTCGGCCGTTCTTTCGGAGTGCTTCCGTGATCGCCCCGTCGAGCGTCTTTCCCTCCGTCTTGAACGGCTTCGCGATGTAGTCGGCTGCACCGAGTTTGACGCATTCGACGCCCTGGTCGGGACCATGGTTGCCGTACCCGGTCACGACGATCACCGGACCGACTCTGGCAGCGACCAGTTCACTCAATAGATTCAATCCATTCTGTAGGCGAGCCACACTGCGTTCTGCCCGGACCGGAATCTCCAAGTCGAGAACGAAGTAGTCATACGTCGCTGTCGCCAACTTTTTCCGGGCGTCGTCCTGACAGCCAACCGCATCACTGTCGTGACCCAGCGAAGCCACAATATCCGAAACCACGTCCGCAATATGCGGGTCATCGTCGATCACCAAAGCTTGCAGAGTCATTCTGTATCCCCTCCCCACTCTTCAATGGGCAGGACGATCCTCACCTTCGTGCCTGCCTGAATCTGGCTGTCAATATCGAGAGTACCGCCATGCCCCTCGATGTACCGTCGCGCGGTCGGGAGTCCGAACCCCGTTCCGTCGTGTTTCATGGTCTTGCGACCGGGGATGAACTCCCGAATTTGCTTGAGGTCATCTTCGCCGAAGCCGACTCCGTTGTCCTCGATCACGATATGAACGCGATCAATGTCATTCGAAGCTGAGATCGCGATCCAGAATGACCCGACCTCATCGCGG
>JAYTCW010000172.1:0-1998 GCA_043736295.1 Planctomycetota bacterium
GAAGGAGAAACTCCCCGGCGTGAAATTTGATACGGCCTGGACCGAAACAGACGGCGACAAGACGGTCTATGAAGTCCGTGGCAAGTCGGCTGACGGCAAAAATCGCGATATCAAAGTCTCGCCTGACGGAACGGTGCTGGAGGTGGATTGAGGTTGGAAGTCGATTTGGACCTTGAAAATCCCAGCAAATCGTTCGTTGTGCTTGCGCGCCGCTCGTGGAAACTCTTCTTGATGCTCGCCTGGGCCGCATGGTGGGGCGGCCTGAGCTTTTATGCTTTGGTGGTCGTCCCAATCGGCTCGGAGGTCATCGGGAGCGTCGAACAGGGTTTCATCACGCAGCGCGTGACGCAGTGGCACAATGCCCTGTCAGTGCTATTCATCGTCTGCGTGCTGATTGAAGCGTTTCATCGGCGCAGCCGGGCGTTATGGCTCATCGGCATCACGCTGGCGGTGATTGACATGGGGCTCATCACGTGGCATATTCGCCTTACCAACCTGATGGATTTTCAGCAGCAGACCGTTCCGGGTAGATTTTACGAAGAGCATGCCGTCTACCTATGGATCACGGCTGCAGAATGGGTTCTCGGGATCGCCACGCCAATATGGCTTTTTCTTTCAGACAACAAAGACCGTCTAATTTCTGAATAAAAATGACTCTGGGAAAGTGGGTGTATACTCACGAGTGATCGTATCGACTTCTGCTTCCGACCCCACAAGGAGTAGCGATTTGAAGCAATTCAGGATTGCTGGTTGGCGGGCGGATCGGGTGGCACACCCTGAGTCCTCTGTATAGACCGGCGAGATAGGTAACGGGTGTTCGGGGACATGGGTCACGGGTAGGGCACCACCACGGGTGGGAAGCGGCTTGGTGAGCGAAGCGAACCAAGCCGCTTCCCACCCGTGGATTTTTTCAGGATTCACGGAGTGGGCGGGGGACGGGTTGAAGGCTGAGGAGGCGACGAGCTCCGTCACCCGGTTCGCGGAGGTCGAATTGGCCGATGCAGTGTTCTCCATAATGCACTCGGTAGACGCCCGTGTGCAAGGTGGAACTCACTCCCACGAGTTCTCCACAGAAGGCTTTGCCGAGACATACGGTGCGGCGCTGGAAAGCGATGCGGCCGTTGCCGAGCTGAACGCGACACACCGTTTGATCGGGGCCGTACTCCATCGTCGGGATCACCTCGGGAAAGCTGCGATGGCTGGCTTGATATCGGCTGGCAGGCACCGCCAGGCCGAGGGCTTCATGCGGGCGTTCATGATTATATTGACGACGCCAGGGGTCAAACTGACGCTGGCATTCGAGGACATCGCAGAAGCTGCGCTCGCGGAGGAGTTCTGCTTTTAAGGTGCGATGGAACCGTTCTTCCTTGCCTTGAGTCTGCGGATGATAGGCCCGCCCGTGCGAGACCGAGACCCCGACCTGCATCAACCACACAGTGAACCGCGTCCAGGGTTGGTCTTCCGCATCGCCCCACGGAGCCCCGTTGTCCATCAGCATGCGGCGCGGCATGCCGTACCGACGAAACACGGTGGTCAACTCGCTTTGAACCGTCTCGTGACGTTCGTCCAGACAGGCCCGCAGACCAATCGAGTATCGCGAATGATCGTCCAGAATCGTCAGGGGATGACACCGACCTCCCCGTGTTAATTCGAAGTGACCCTTGAAATCCATCTGCCACAGATCGTTCGGAAAAGGATGCTCGAATCGCTGCACGGGCAACACTCCCGCCCCCGGACCAGTCATCAAGCCCTCGCGACGCAAGATCGCGGTGATTGTACTCGCCGCCGGAACCTCCGTGTGTTTAAGATCCTCCAGCCGCCGTTTCAACTTTCGCCCGCCCCAAGCCGGATGCTTCCGTCGCAACTCCGCGATCAATGCCACCATCTCCGCTGCCGTCGACCCCGGCGAACTCCGAGGTCTTCGCGATTGATCCGACAGCCCCTCCAGACCCAATTCGCGATACCGCGAAATCCACTTGTAGCCCGTTTTGGGACTGA
>JAYTCW010000173.1:0-4075 GCA_043736295.1 Planctomycetota bacterium
CACCACGAGAGCAGTCTTCCCCTCGGACCGCAACTCCCGCAACAGCCCCATGATGGCCCGCTCGGTGGCGGCGTCGACTCCGGCGAACGGCTCGTCCATCAGGTACAGGTCCGCTCCCTGCACCAGTGCGCGAGCGAGGAACACGCGCTGCTGCTGGCCGCCTGAGAGCTGGCTGATCTGGCGTTTGGCGAAGTCGGCGAGGCCCACCTTGTCGAGGGCCTCCAGCGCCTTGGCTTTCCATTTATGGCTGACCGGCCAGAACCAGCCGATCTGCCGGTACAGCCCCATGGCCACCACGTCGAGTGCCGTCACCGGGAAGTCCCAATCGACGGTCGTCCGTTGCGGCACATACGCCACGCGGCCCCGGATTTCGCTGTACGGCTTCCCAAAGAACCGCACGCCGCCCGCCACCTTGGGGATCAGATCCAGTGCCGCCTTAATCAGCGTACTCTTGCCCGCTCCGTTCGGTCCCACGATCGCCACCAGCCGACCGGGCTGGGCTTTGTAGTCAATGTCCCACACCACCGGCCGCCGATGATAGGCGACGGTCATATCGTGCAGTGACAAGGGGGACCACTCGGGGTGATCGTCGGTTCCCCCGACCGGGCTGGGCATGACGGACTCGCTACGGCGTGGGTTCGGTGACACAGGGATGAGTCTGGATCATAGTCCTCGTGGGACTCCATTGCACGGGGGAGGCGCGGCCCGCGATGATTGTCGCACGACGCTCCGCGTCGTGATTCACGACGCGGAGCGTCGTGCGACATACTGGTGACTCGCATGCCCCCCAAGAACACCATCCGCGAAATCCCCGCCGAGCATGTCGCGGCAGCGGCGCTCCATCTGCGGAAGCAGGACCGGACGCTCCGCCGACTCATCGACGCGCTCGGCCCCTGCCAGATCAACCTCGACCCCGAGCCGTTCCCCGTCCTCGTCCGCTCCATCATCGCCCAGCAGATCTCCACAGCCGCAGCCGCCTCCATCGGCAGGCGACTGGCCACTTTGCGCGGTCGCAAGAAACTCTCCGCCCAGTGGGTTCACACTTGTACCGACGAGGAGCTGCGCGGGTGCGGCCTGTCTCCGCAGAAGCTGCGGTACGTGCGGGACTTGGCCGACAAGGTGGTGACGAAGACCGTCGATGTGGCCACGATCCACCTGCGTCCGGATGAGGAGGTGATCGCGGAACTGTCGCAGGTGCTGGGGATCGGCCTCTGGACGGCGCAGATGTTCCTGATCTTCTCGCTGGGTCGGCTCGATGTGTTGCCGACGGGCGACCTCGGCGTCCGCGCGGCCATCGAGCGTGAGTACAATCTCCCCTCGCACCCGACCCCCAAGCAGTGCGAAGAGATCGCCGCCCCGTGGAGGCCGTACGCCTCGATCGCCAGTTGGTACATGTGGCGCAGCTCGGACGCCAAGCTGACGCCGGAGCAGCGGGAGATGTGGGAGTGAGTAGGCTTCTAGGATTCCCCTCGGTCCCAAGCTCCGCTTGGGACCGCATATCCCCGAAGCTCCGCTTCGCCCGCGTGCCAGTCCCCGTTCTCCCCAGCCAGAGACTCCGCCCACTCCCGCACAAGGTGGCAATCCTCCAATGCTCAAGTCGTTTGGTACGAGGCGAAGCAGAGCTTCGGGGATATTCCGTCCCAAGCAGAGCTTGGGACGGAGTTGAACTCAAGCCCAATCTCACCTGCATGATGCCTTCCTCACTATGACCCAACTCGCCAACACCACCGACGATCCCCTCGCCACCCCGGTGCAATTCCTCACCGGGGTCGGACCGGCGCGGGCGGCGCTGTTGGCGAAGCTGGAGATCTTCACGGTGCGAGATTTACTCTGGCACCTGCCGCGCGATGTTCTCGATCTGTCGGAGGTCAAGAAGCCGACCGAGCTGGTCGAAGGAGCGGTGCAGAGCGTGCGTGGGGTGATCTGTGACAAGGACGCCAAGATCACCAGCACCGGCAAGCACATGGTCGCAGCTCTGTTCGACTGCGACGGGCACTACGTGCGCGGGACGTGGTTCAATCAGCCGTGGATGTTTCAGAAGCTGGAGATGGGGCAGCTGTTGCTCGTGGGTGGGAAGCCCAAGCATCGCGATGGACGGTGGGAGTTCTCGCATCCGACGCTGCAATGGCTCAGCGATGAGGACCGCGATTCCGGGTTCGGCGTCGTGCCGCGCTACCCGCTGACGGAGGGATTGCAGCAGAAGGATCTGCGGAAGATGACCTCCGCAGCTGTCGACCAATTCGCGTCGCTGGTGCCAGAGCATCATTACGCGAAGGCCCTGGAGCGGTGGAAGATTTTGGGGATCGGCGAAGCCTTCCGGCAGGTCCACAAACCGAACACCGTCGAAGAGTACCTGGCCGGGCGAAGACGACTCCTGTGGGATGATCTGTTTGAGTTTCAGGTCGGGTTGGCCCTGCGGCGGCGGGCGTGGAACACCAAGTCGCAGGCTCCCCCGATTGAGGTAACGGCCAAGATCGATGCCCGCATTCGGCGACTCTTTCCGTTCGCACTCACTGCAGGACAGGAGCAGGCGATCCGCGACATCGCCGCCGATCTGCCGACGGGTCGGGCGATGCACCGGTTGATCCAGGCCGATGTGGGAGCGGGCAAGACCGTGATCGCGATCTATGCCCTTCTCGCAGCCGTCGCGGGCGGGTGGCAAGCGGCGCTCATGGCCCCGACTGAGCTACTCGCCAGTCAGCACTGGGACACGATCCAATCGATCCTGTCCGAGAGCCGGGTCAAGCGGGCACTGCTCACCGGGCGCCTCGGAGCCAAGGAGCAGCGCGAGGTCCAAGCGGGGATTCAATCGGGCGACATCCAACTCGTCATCGGCACGCAGGCGATCATTCAGGAGAAGGTGAAGTTCACCAACCTCGGCCTCGTGGTCATCGACGAGCAGCACAAATTCGGCGTCGCCCAACGCGCCAAGTTCTCCGAACAAGCCGGGTTCTCGCCGCACATCCTCGTGATGACTGCCACCCCCATCCCGCGCAGCTTGTGCCTGACCCAGTTCGGCGACCTCGATCTGACGGTGGTGTCTGACCTGCCACCGGGGCGGCAGCGCGTGGTCACCAGCCGCATCTACGGGATCGCCAGCCGTAAGCGCTGCTGGGACTTCATCCGCCAGAAACTCGGCGAGGGACGCCAGCTCTACATCGTCAGTCCTCGCATTGAGGGCGGTACTGAAGAGGGGGACCAGCAAGGGGCCGAGCAGGTCTACCGCGAGCTGCCGAAGACCGAACTGGCCGGGTTCAAGGTCGGCATGGTGCATGGCCAGATGGACCCGCGCGAGCGTTCGCGTGTGATGTCCGACTTCCGCGACGGCGAGGTGCAAGCCCTCGTGGCGACGACCGTCATCGAGGTCGGCGTTGATGTGCCGAACGCGACCTTGATGGTGATCCTCGATGCCGAACGTTTCGGCCTCTCGCAACTGCATCAGCTGCGAGGTCGCATCGCACGTGGCAAGTATCAGGGGTACTGCTTCCTCGTCTCAGAGACCGACACCGCCGACTCAACGACACGGCTGCATGCGATGGAGCAGACGAGCGACGGGTTCAAGATCGCCGAGGTCGACTTCGAGATGCGCGGGCCGGGGGATGCTCTCGGGACGCGGCAGAGCGGGAGCCTGCCGCTGAAGATCGCGGACCTCGTGCGGGATCATGATCTACTCGTCGAGACCCGCGCTGCCGCCCAGAGCCTGCTCAAGACCCAAGCCATCGACCGCCCCGAGTTCGCGCCACTTAAGCTACAAGTGCTGGACCGGTTTGGGTTGCTGATGGACCTGCAACGCGGCGGGTAGCTCATGTAGGATGGGCCCATTGGCCCGTCCCCGAGCGACTCACAACCTCCCAAAACCGCCCCGTTGGGAAGCGAGAGACCCCCGTCCCATGTCACCCGCTCCGGCTCGCGAGTGCGTCTCGGGGACGGGCAAATGTGCCCGTCCTACGGAGAATACCGCACTCGACAGAACCCCAGCGAGCGGGGGACATCACGGCCTGTTGTTTTAAATCTCCTCTCGATTAACATTCTGCCCGTCTGGGGAGGCTGGCGGTGTTCAGGGAGGGCGAGGGTG
>JAYTCW010000174.1:0-23677 GCA_043736295.1 Planctomycetota bacterium
GCCCCGGAACTGTCGCCAGTCGGCGAGCAGCGGAGCGGAGAGGCAGAGCAGGGCGACGAGGGTGATGTGGAGTCGCATGGGGAGAAGTCGGGTTGATGGTTGATGGTTGATCGAAAGAGCGGGGAACCGTAGCCACCTTCGCCAGAGGCCGCATGGCAAGTTCGAACACGGGTTCCGGCAGCCCACGTTCTGGCGAACGTAGCTACGGTCATTTCGTGGCCACTGGCTTCGCCGCATGAATCGCCCGACCTGAGAAGTCGGTCACGCGGAACTGGAAGCTCCAGTCCTGCGCCCAGTCATCGGTCTGCTCGTTCTGCAACAGCTTCAGCAGCAGCGTGTTCTTCCCGGCTTTCAGTTTGCCACGCACCAGATACTGATCCAGAAACATCCCCCGGTGGTACTCCTCGCGGGCGAACAGCTGTTCTCCGTTGAGCCACAACTTCCAGGCGTTCGAGGTGCCGAGCCGGAACTCGACCGCTTGAGCCGTCGCCGAGTCGAACTCGGTGGTGGTGTAGACCGTGGCCCCCATGTGCTTCTCGAACAGCTTGTTGACATCGAACAGACCCATCTCATCTTCCGAGGCGAGGGCCTTCCACTTTACCTGGAGCGGCTTGCCGTCCGGGCCGGGGAGGCCATCGTATGTCTTGTCAAAGGCCAGCTCGGTCTCTGGAGGATTGGCGACATCGAACCCCTTCTTGTCCTTGTTGTCGAACGGGCCGATCAGCTTCCACTGCGTCAGGAAGCCGTAATGCTCGACGAGGTTCACCTTCTGGTCGTACCCTTTCAGCACCTCGGCCAGCTTCTTCACCTGGTCCTCATCGACCGCCCCGGTCAGGGCGGCGGTATACTTCTGGGCTGCTTCGTCCTTCTTGCCATCGGCTGCGAGTTTTTCGGCGACCTGCATCGTGTAGGCCACGGCGTCGCGTCGCAGCTCGCCGCTGGGGTCATCAAGCAGCGTCGGGATCAGCCGGTCTTCGAGGCTGGGGTCGACCGACTTGAGCGTGTCGTAGGCCAGCCGCCGAGCTTGGGGCAGATGCGATCGGTCGTTGAGGAATTTCGTCAGCGCCTCGGTCGGGAGTTTCGCCCCCGGACGAGTGGCGATCGTCTCATACGCCCCGCGCAGCCAGTTGAGCGCCAGCGGGTTGGCATCGTCCATCGCCGCGAGCAGGACCGGCAACTCGGAGGCGTCGGCCTGTTCGATGATCCGGACGGCAGCAATCGCTGCGGCCTGACCTTGTCCGTCTTTGGCAATGGCCTTCACCGCTTGAATCGGAGCTGCCAAGTCAGCGGCCTCACCGGTTGATGCGGCCAAAAACAGTCCGAACAGCGGGAGGAGCAGGGGGCGTCGGGGCATGACAGGGGACCGGGGGGGAGGGTTGATGGTTGATGGTTGATGGTTGATGGTTGATGGTTGATCGAAAAGCCCAAGGGTTGCAACCTCTGGGCTTTCACTGACGACTGACAACTGACGACTGACAACTGACAACTGACAACTGACAACTGACAACTGACAACTGACAACTCTCCCTACTCCGCCAGCGCCGGGGCCGAATGCAGCGAGGAGTACTTGGTCAGTGTGACAATGTTGCCGGTCGAGTTGTACTCCACGCGGTCCATGAACGTTCGCATCAGCAGCATGCCCCGGCCACACGGCCGCTCGATGTTCGCAGGGTCACGCGGGTCGGGCTGACTGCTGGGATCGAAGCCGGGGCCTTCATCGCGGATGATGTACTTCACCCCCTCCACGGAAAGATCCACATCGACATGGATCCGCCGCTTCTGATAGGGATCCTGTGATCGACGCTCCCTGGCCAAATCATAATACGTCGTATGGTCGATCTCGCGCAGCTGGGAACTGACCTCTAGATTCCCGTGGTAGGAGGCGTTGAGCAGGGCCTCTTCCAAGGCGACGCCGATCTTCAGTCGTTCGCTCTCGCTGAAGATCCCCATGTCGACGATCAGCCCCTGGAAGTAGGAGACCATCGAGGTGAGCATGGCGGGATCGTTCTCCAGCACGAATTGAGTGCGAAGCGACTGCATCCGGCTGATGAGCGAGCGGCGGACCCGTTTCTCTCCGGCGAGGGTCAACACCCGCTCGACGGTGTCGATGAGATCAGTGCCCAGCAGTCGCTTGGGGACGTAGCTGGCCGCTCCGCGTTCGAGGGCCTCGACCGCAATGTCTTCGCTCCCCTGTCCGGTCATCAGGATCACCGGGGTCAGCGGATGTTCTGATTTGACGTGCCGCACAAACTCGAGGCCGTTCATCTCCGGCATCTGCAGGTCGGTCACCACGATGTCGACGGAGTGATCGCGGAGCCAGGCAGCTGCCTCTTTTCCACCGCTGGCGTAGTACACGACCCAACCATCCTGCTTGGCCAGCAGTCCGCCCGCCAATTTTCGATCCACAGCGGAATCATCGACGACCAGAATGGAAACCATCAGTGGTTCCTCGCAACGGTTTTGCCAGCATGTCGTCATTGCACTGAACGCGGGGTGCAATTCGAGACAGTCGTGTGCAGCGTAGACGGAACGTGAGAGCCTGCCAAGCTGGTGAGAGGCCCGCTCTCCAATGCATGAGAATACTCTCGCGGGTGAGCGATTCCAATCCCCGGAGGCTGCGCATGGCAAAACGTCTCCACGGGATTCACGGAAAATACGCTCGTGATCCAAAAAGTTCTTCCCTTTTGAAAAGGCCAGTTTAGAATCGTGGCGGGATGGTGCCCAGTTTTTGTTCCTCGAATGGAGTTGGAAGATGAACAAGTCGACAATGACTCGCCGGGATGAGACGGTTCGCAAGAGTGCCGCTGTCGTGACCAACGGCATCGTGGCTGCTTCCAGAGAATCGAAAGCGGAGCAGCTCATTGCAGCCTGCCAGACCCCGGAGCAGTTCATGGATGCCTGCGAAGAGGCGATCCGCGAATTGGCGTACCAGAAGTGGGAAGAGGCGGGTTGCCCCTCGGGCGATGGCCACGACTTCTGGCTCGATGCAGAGCGAGAAGTGGTCGCCGCGCGGTCCGATGCGATGTCGATGCGACCGTAGTATGGTCGGCTCCGCTGAATTCGACCCGCCAGACTTCCGGAGACTTCGGAAGTCTCTCGGAACTCTCCACCTGTTCACGGGGCGGGGATTGTACTGCGTCTCTTCAGCACCAGGAAATACCCTTCCGTGGTGTCGGGGAGCAGTTCCCATTTGTCGGGTTCCTGGAGCAGTTCAGTCACGTCTTCTGGTCCTTGAATCCAGCTGTAGGGGTGGCGGGTATCGATCACGATGAAGTCGGTATCGGGCGGGGCACCGGGTCGATTGCCGTTCACTTTACGTGGGTATTGGCTGTAGTCGTATGAGCGCTCAAAATGCGTGTAGCGCGGGTGGACGAAGTCGGTAGAAGCGACCCGTGCCGTGAGGGGGATGAGGTCGGCGATCTTGGCGAATTGAGTGGGCCGCTCATCAGGGAGGTAGCGGTTTCGCCAATACTCGGGCTGGCCAGGGTCCCAGAACTTCACACTCAGCGGGCTGTGGCTGAAGACCAGCCCGGTCCAAACTCCGCAGGTCAGGGAGAACGCGAGGACCGCTCCGCCCGTGGGTCGCCAAGCGAGGCAACGCCCTGAAGGGGTTTCACGAGGCGTTTTCCACACTCTTTCTCCCTCTCCCCCACATTCGACATGGCTTTCGGAGGGGGCTCCACTGTGGGGGAGAGGGCCGGGGTGAGGGGGCATGAGCTGAGCGTGTGGCCCCCTCACCCCAACCCTCTCCCCCGCAATACACTCCAGACGAAAGCCACGTCGATCGCGGGGGAGAGGGGGCCGGAATCGAGCTGCCAGACTTGTGACTCCGGTTGTCAGGAAAGCCATCACGGCGTGGCTCGACAGGGTGGCACGACCGGACGCTTGGTGAAGGGCGTGGTCCTCGCCCGCTACGCTCTTCGATGACTCCCCGCGCGCCACTCGCCCCAATCCCGCTGCTGCTGCCCACAGCAGCAGCGGCAAGACCGGGGCATGAAAATGGTGAAACGGCCCCGGCGGATTGCGAGCCAACTCATTCAGACACAAGAGCACTAGTAACGGAGCCGCCGTCAGCAACCGACTCGGCGACAGCAGCGGCAATAGCCCCAGCGGCACCAAGAGACAGAGCCCCCACGAAAAGCTGGAAGCGGTGACCAGCGCCCCCCAGACTTTTCCCGGCTGAGTCAGCATCGTCCACACGATCTCGCCCGGCGTGTTGCCGAACTTGGCGAAGTAGCTCGCATAGTGGATCGTCACACCCTCCCGGAAGTACGGCAGCAACACCTTCATCACCAGCAGCAGATACGCCGCCGAACCGATGAGCAACCCCAGTCCGAGCCACGTCTGCGAGCGATCCTTCTTCCGCCAGCCGTCCCACGCGATCCAGAGTCCGAGCGGACCGAACGCCAGAGCGAAGTCCTCCTGTGCGGAGAGTCCAATCAAGACCCAGGCCAACATCCAGCGAAAGCGCTTGGCCTCAAAAGCATCGATCGCCGCCAGCACCACCGCCACGCCAAACGCCGTCGGTCGAAACGTCTTCACATCGATCGAGATATCCAAGTAGTGCAGCGGAAACGCCAACAGAGCCAACACTGCCACGCCCGCCGCCAGTCGCGGCTGACCCGTGTGCCGCTTCGCAATTGAATAGAGCGGGAACACCACAGCTGCGATCCCGAGCGACTGACACAACTCCAACAACAGATGCGATGGCCAGAGCCAATGCAGCGGTAGTAGGGCGAGATGAATCACCTGGATATGTTCGCCGAGGAAGAGCCCCTGGTCGAGGTAGCTGCGAAAGCCTTTGCCGTGGGTGAGGTTCCACAGGTGTTCCTCGTACATGGCGGAGTCGCCATGCGGGATGCGCAGGTTGAACCACAGCCCCCAATTCATAGCGACGAAGACGAGGGAGTAGGCCGCGAAGGCTCCCCACACGAGTCGGCGGGCGAAGCGGTCGTCGGCGTCGGCTGAGGTCACGAGCAGCGGTGAGGCCGGTCGACGAGTGAGCGGCCACCACTCCATCGCGACGAGGCCGAAGACGATCGCCCAATAGAACTCGCTGGCGACCAACAAGGCCATCTCTAACCATTCCGCCCCCAGCAGGTACGCAATGACTGGCCCTTGGGACCAGAGTAACAGCAGGCACAACCAGCGTCCGCCGCGCACTGCCCAAGAGGTGGCGACTTCACCCCAGCTTCGCCCGGAGAGCCTGCTGGCCAGCCACGCTCCGGCGGCCCACACGATCCCTCCACACAAAGCTGTGGCGATCACGACGAACTCCGGGCTGTCGAGCAGCACTCGAAAGGTGGCACCGTCCTCGTCGGCTTCCAGCTGGCCTCCCAGCCCGATGACCAGCGATTGCCAAGTTGATTGGCTCAGGTAAGCGGACGCAAAGACCCACTCACACAAGACGGTGAGAACAGCGACCCCGAGCGAGAACAACCCGCCGCCGAGGCCGAGCAGGGCCAGTGGCCAGTGGGAGGGAGAGGTACGGGATTCGGTGTGTCGGGACATAGTTGATGATTCTCGGTCCGACAGACATCCGCGTCTGAACATGGGAGAGGCTTCCAGCCTGTCGTTACATACCCAAGACGACCGGCTGGAAGCCTATCCCACGGCTACGTGAAAAGCCCGCGTTGGTCGGGTTCGGGTTTGCGACGCTTGGCCTTGGGGGGGGCTGTGGAAGACTCGGCCCCGCCGGTTGTGGCCTGCTCGGCGTCGAAGGTGGCAGAGACATCAAACGGGGCCGTCTCGACCACTCCGGATGCCTGGCGCGAGACGACGATCTCGACCCGCTGGTGGGCCTGGTCGAGCAGCGACTTGCAGTGTGACACGAGCGAGACGCCCCGCTCGAACTGGGCCAGCGACTGCTCCAGGCTCACCTGGCCGGTTTCGAGCGCGCTGACGATCTGTTGCAGTTCACCGAGGGCGTCTTCGAAGGGGATGGGGTTGGGATTGGACATTGGCTGGTCGCACCGGAATACACGAATGGCCCCGAAGTCGGTATTCTACCGGGTCGCAGCAATCCGGGGAATCGGTCATGATCAATGATAATTTATTGATCCGATGGAGTATGGACTTCGCTTATGATTCGACGAGCAGAGAATCTACGGGTGTCTCTCTGCGAACTTCTCAATCACGAAAGCCGAAGACCATGTTTCCCCATACATCGTTCACAACCTATCTCCAGCTCACAGGACTCCAGGAGGATAGTCGGAGCCAGGATCTCAAGGTCGAATCTGTGCAGCAGCGATTGGATGAAACGGAGAGGCAACTCGGACGAACCATGTTGGCGGTCGAGGCTCTGTTTGAGATTCTGGTCGAAAAAGGACTGGTCACCACAGCGGAACTCTTCGCACGGATCGACGAGATCGATCTGCGTGATGGAAAAATGGACGGCAAAATCAGTCCGGTGGCGTTGGAGTGCCTCGAATGCGGCCGTCCCGTCAGTTCGAAATCAGCCAAGTGCATGTATTGTGGTGAGGATCGCCCACCAGTCGCGGGAATCACCGCCGGGTAATCATCTCTCATTTGCGCAAAAGCCCAGCGGTTGCAACCGCTGGGCTTTGGTGACAGAGACGTGTTTGTTGGTCTAGAGCAGCGACTCAATCAGCATCCGCAGCTTTCGCAACTCCAGACCGCGCTGTTCCGGATCGGTGCGACCGGGGATCAGTTCGACGGACAGGGCGCGGTTGTACTTCACCTTCCGTAGGACGGCGACCAGCATGCTGAAGTCGACCTCGCCCAGGCCGACTTGCACCTGAACATCCGAGACGGATGAGTCTCGCAGATGCGTATGGAACGTATACGGAGCAATCAGATCCATGACCTTGTCGACCATCGCCGGGTTGACGTAGTAGCTGGGGTCGAAGGTCAGCCCGAGGCCGCGCACCGCTTCGCACAGTTCAACGGCGTTGTGGAGATCCTCGGACAACCGCCCGCGCTCGGTCCGGATCGAGACCCGCACCCCTTCTTCCCCGGCGACGCGGACCAACTCTTTGAGCCGGTCGATCTCGGAGTTGAAGGGCGTTCCCAGCGGCGAGGACGGCACGCTGATCTGCGTCACTCGCAGGAACTTGCTCGCACGACAGATCCCCTGGAAGACCTCTGCGGAAACATCATGTGCCAAGTCGAACGCGATCGCCGGGATCCGATTCTGATCGCGAAACTGAGACGCGAACAGCTCCGGGTTGGCCGCCACCGTCGACGGCTTGAGGTGGTTGGACTCCTCGTCCAGCCAGATTTCGACTCGGTCGAACTCCAACTCCACGATCTGATGACACGCTTCTGCGAAATCCAATTCCGAGAAGCACCGTGTGGACACCGAAACAAACACTGCATCACTCCCTTGAACACCGGCCCCGAGACCCTCCACTTGCCGACATCGAAATCGTCATCGGCAATTTCTGACGATCGAGCCTGCCAGTCTGGGTAATTTATGCCGAAAGCACAGTCTCTGCAACGTGTAGGGATGAAACTTAATAGAACAGCTGTGCCTTCGGCAGGGATTGCTCGCGTTGTACGATGCGAATGGCCGATAGAAGTGGCACAGGTCTTGATCTCCGGGGGCGATCTCAGAGTCAGGACACTGTGGGGCAAAGTGGGACTTTGCTCGCCATCCCAAGGAAACGAGTGACATTGACGACGCGGCAGCCGCGTCTGACTCAGGGGGAAACCATGCCAGCACGGACGATTTACAGTTGGGCGATTCTCGGTGTGGCCCTCACCGCTTGCGGCTGCGGCTCGACCGGGATGGTCACCCGGGGACAAGATGCCCGCACTCCTGCAACGGGGCAATTCCAGTCTCCTGCGGGAGCGGTTCATGACCAATACTCCGGCCAGCATAACAGCTACCACACGGATGACAGCGGGATGATCAGCCAGGACTCGGCAGGCAGCTGTCCTCCGCAGGGCAACTATTGCCCACCGCAGGGGTTTGGCGGTGCTTGTCCTCATGGAGTGCAGGGTGGATGTAGAGGTTGCAACACCGGTTGCGGTCGGGCACCCAATTGGTATCCGAAGCACCAGAAGACCTACGCCTATAGCGTCCCGAACGATCTCTCCTATCCGGAGCAGAACGCGGTCGGTGGTGCAATCAAGTACCCGTACTACACCCACAAGGGACCGAGCGACTTCTTCCGTCAGAAGTAGTACTCAGCCCGTTTAGCCGCGACGCGAAGTCTTCGAAGCGGAGCGGAGATTGACGCCCGGCGCGGCTTACACCCCGCGTCTGGCACCAAACAATTCGACGTGGAGCCGGGGGGAGAACTGCCACCCGCGCTCCACGGCAGCATTTTGGACCCACGCCGATTTCTCGTGTAGAGCTTCCGCTGTGATCGCTTGCGGCATGAGATACACGTTCTCCGCCGCGATCTCGGGAAACTCGGTCAGCCACTGCTCGACATCGGCCACATCGCTCGGCTGGTCGATCACAAATTTGAGTTGGTACACATAGTCCCGGACGAGTCGGCGGATAACCTCGGGAGCGTGCCGTCGCTGGTCATGCCGCGCGGCCCACTCGTCTCCCACCGGAGTCGAGTTCCGCAGCTTCGGGCTAATCGACATCAGGTCAGCGACGACCAGCAAGTCGACCGTTCCGGCAGTTTCGATGGTCACGAACGCCCCCCGTTGCGACAACTCCGCAGCCAGTTCCACCAGATCGGGCACCAGCATGGGCTCCCCTCCGGTGAGCACCACATGCGGGCAGTTGTACTGGGAGACTTCCGCCAGGATCGCTTCAACCGACCACGCCGCCCCTTCCGGATTCCACGATGTATACGGCGTGTCGCAGAACCAACAGCGCAGGTTGCAACCGCTGGTGCGGACGAAGACGCTGGGTGTCCCCGTGTACCGACCTTCTCCTTGAATCGAATGAAAGATCTCAGCGATCAGCATCAAACCCGCCCGTGAACAGCACGCGGAAGCACGGCGGAACTGTAGCGGAGACTCAGTGTTCGACCAAGCCGATCAGCCTTGGCGGACGCTGTGGGCTACGGCAGGTCAAACAAAACGACCGACCGGCGGCTTCCGTGCCCCCCCAACCCCATCGCGTCGTACTGCCATTGATGTCCCGCGAACAGCGACACATCTCTCTGAAACCGATAGCGGATCCCCATCTGCGGCCAGAGTCCCGAACGGATGTCAGCCTGCGAATGGCCGATCACCATGCCTGGCGAGCCATCAAACAACTCCGTATTGACCGGCACCCCCAGCCAATCGGGCCCGCGAAACAGGGGGTGAGCCGCCAGGGGATCAATCAGGCAGGCGGGCTCTCCCTGCAGAACTGTGACCGACACATCGGACCGTCGCCAATCGGGAGGAGCGGTCGTTGCCTCTCCCAGGCGGGGATGCACCTGCTGGAATGCCGCCTCGCGCGCCGCCCCATGACTTCGCAGCTTCCACACAGCTGCGTTCCCCACAAACAAGAACAGCCCCGCCATCATCATCAGGACCGGGAAGACGAGGACCAGTTCCATCGGAGCCAGACCGGTACGGCGGCGGGGGCAGGGGAGTCTTTGATGTCGGGGGTGGTGTTGCATGTGATGGTCTCCTTAGTTCGCCGCGCTCCGCTTCGAAGACTGCGCGTCGCGGCTAAACGGGCGGTTGCTCCCAGTTTCGCGATCGGTCAACGGCTCGCTTCCATGTGGCCGCCAACCGGTGGCGCTCCTCATCCTGCATCGACGGTACGAACTCCCGATCCAGAGCCCAATTGGCGGCGATCTCACGCTGGTCCGACCAGAACCCGACCGCCAGTCCGGCGAGGTACGCCGCTCCCAAGGCGGTCGTCTCCTGTACCACAGGTCGACGCACTCGCGTCCCCACCAAGTCGGCCTGGAACTGCATCAGGCGGCTGTTGCGCGACGCCCCGCCATCGACCTTCAGAGCCTTGAGCTGAATCCCGGAGTCGAGCTGCATCGCTTCCAGCAAGTCTCTCGACTGATAGGCCATCGAGTCGACGGCGGCCCTGGCCATGTGGGCTTTGGTTGTGCCGCGAGTGATCCCCAGGATCGTCCCCCGCGCGGATGAATCCCAATACGGAGCCCCCAGCCCGACGAACGCCGGGACGAATAGCACGCCTCCTGCATCCGGCACCGAGTCGGCCAGCACCTCAACCTCCGCTGAGGTCGCGATGATCCCGAGCCCATCCCGGAGCCACTGCACCACCGCCCCGGCAATGAACACCGATCCTTCCAGGCAATAAGTCGTCTCGCCGCCGACCCGCCAGCCCACCGTCGTGATCAAACCCGACTGCGACCGCACCAGCTGCGACCCAGTGTTCATCAGCATGAAGCAGCCGGTGCCGTAGGTGTTCTTGACCTCACCGGGAGCGAAGCACGCCTGCCCGAATGTGGCCGCTTGCTGGTCCCCCGCGCAGCCGGTGATCGGGATCGCGCGACCCAGCAGACTCGCATCGGTCTCGCCGAACTCACCTGACGACGAGCAGATCCTCGGCAGCATCGCCCTCGGCACACGGAAGATCGACAGCAACTCCTCATCCCAGTCGAGCGTCTGGATGTTGCAGAGCAGCGTGCGGCTGGCATTACTCACATCGGTCGCATGGACCCGCCCGTCGGTCAGCCGCCAGATGAGAAAGGAATCGACGGTCCCAAACAGAATCTCCCCGCGCTCGGCCCGCGCACGTGCCCCCGGAATCGTGTCGAGCAGATGAGCGATCTTGGTGCCTGAGAAATAGGCATCGAGTACCAGCCCAGTCTTCTCCCGCACGACCGCTTCATGTCCGGCGAGCTTCAGCCGCTCGCACTCCGGCGAGGTGATCCGGCTCTGCCACACGATGGCATTCGCAATCGGTTGCCCGGTGGCACGGTCCCACAGGATCGTGGTCTCTCGTTGGTTGGTGATCCCGATGGCCGCAATCGCTGCCACGCCGCCGGGAGTGCGGGCGATGGCCTCGCGAGCCGTCTTGAGTTGCGATTCCCAGATCGCCTCGGGGTCATGCTCGACATGCCCCGGAACCGGGTAGATCTGCGGGAACTCTTGCTGAGACTGAGCCACCACCAGACCCGCATGGTTGATGACCAGTGCGCGGCTACTGGTCGTGCCCTGGTCCAGAGCGAGAATGAATCGTTCCATCGCGACATTCCGTGTGAGGGGTGAAAGACTTCCGAAGTCTCCGAAGACTTCGGAAGTCTGGCTCTCGCTCATGACAGGCTGGAAGCCTATCCCACGGCGAGTATCACCCGACTGCCCCGTCCCCGCAAGAGGGGCTCACTTCACGACTTCCATCTGACTCCCTTGGACCAGCTCCTGAATCGCCAGTGGCAACAGATCAGGCGGCAAACGCTCCACCGACTTCTCATCGAGTCGAAGATAGGGAATCAGCGCATAGACCTTCCCATCGTGTGCGGACACAAACTGAATGATCTGGTCCTGCTCGGCCTCTCGGGGAGGGACACTCGCCTGATGCCACTGGACAGGGCGGATTCCCGCCACCCATTCCAGCCCGAGCCAGCCCGGCTTGACCAGTTCGACTCCATACCTTGATCGAGCGTACTGCAGATATTCCAAGTCGGTGTAGGCAATTCCCCTCTTCACGGTCGGACCACCACCGATTGGTCGGAGTTCGACCGAATAGGTCCGGATGAGGAAGTTGTGAGTCGTCTGCCAATGCTGAGTGATCTCGATGCTACGCAGCACGGGCGGAGATCGGTCGAAGAGTGAATTCAGAAGAAAAACCGCGAACACACCGAACATCAGTCCCGTGACCATCCCGGTGAATATCGATCGAAATAGATTCGCCGGAGCCGCTCCCGGAATGGGCGACGACCATCTCTTGACGTGGAAGATCCAGACAAAGAACACGGCTCCCAAGACGACTCCACTGATCAAGATGGTAATCGGCCACAACCAGGGACCATCTTCCGGTCCATTCAGAAAGACATGCAACAACCCCACGAATAGTCCCAGCACGAGCAGCACCGACTTCGTAATCAGCAGTGCCTTCAGCGGAGTCATCCCGCGCAGCGGTTTCCCGTCGAACTTCGGCCAGTCCTGATCGGGATCGAGGCCGGTCCACGCGTAAAGGCGAAGATTCGTGGCGAAGTCACCCGGCAACCCGACCACCGTCACATAATCACCGACTTCCAAGCCCGACTCATAGCGGTCAGCCTTGGCGAGCGGAAACGACTCGGTCTGCACGTAGACAAACTCCCGCTGCTGTCGCTGGGGATTGGTGTACTCGATCAGCGTTTGAATCGTGCAGACAGTTCCGACCATCGAGCCTTCGACGAACTGCGGGATCTCTCCTCGCTGTTGATGGATCACCCGCCCCACCACCGGAATCCCGTCGCGAATGTATTTGAAGTCATCCTTGGCGAATTGATTGCGGATCAGCTGCCCGATGCCGAAGACGAGCAATAGAGCCCCGATCCAGTGCAGATACCAGAGCGGCAGAATGTAATGCCCGAGGTTTTCGATGCTCGGCAGCATCCGAAAGACAGCAAAGGCGATCCCCAGCACGATCAAGATCAACGGCTGGGATCTTCGCCGACTGGCGTATGAGCCGCGCCAGTTCTGGCGAGGAATCGGGCGTGGAACCTCGGCGGCGAACTCATCGCCGAAGTCGTAATCGTCGGGCGGAGAGAACGGTCCCAGAGCCTCGGCTAATTCTTCCGCTGAGGGCCCTCGCGGCTGTGGCCGACGAAACACTTCGGAGTTGAACGGCGTCTTCAGGGGGTTGTCATCCATCAACTCGTCCCCAATGGGCGATGGGCTGTGTCGTCCGCAGAATACTCCTTGGCCAGCGAATGATGAAGTGACTCGCAGACTCTCTCAGCCCGCAGTGGCCGCAAGGGGCTCTGGTCGCGGCCCTGGCTGGCTGGCTGGCTGGCTGGCTGGCGCAGCGGCTGCTCGAAGAGTCGACTGTCGATAAATAGTCGACTGACGAGTTGATTAAAATGCGATCAGCGTCTTTTAGGCGATCGGTGGAAAATAATGTCCCCCGTAGGACGACCTTTCCAAGCCGTCTATGAGCGACTCCCGCAGCCAGACGGCCTCGAAAGGCCGTCTTACGGGGAGACGATTTTCGCCCGCCTGCCTGACGCCTCGTACTCCGTGAATTCCGCGTCGGTTGACGGATGCAGATGACCACGAGTGAGCAAATGCACTCGACAGCTGGGGCAGCCAAAACGACTCAGGCCGAGCAGTGCTGCTCGGCCTGTGTGCGATTCAGAGCGTTTTATCACCCCTGATTACTCGGCTGGCTTGTCCGCAGCAGGCTTGTCTCCATCGGGCTTCGGCTGGTCCGCATCGGGGCGGCGGCGTTCACCTTCGAGGCGATCGCCTTCTGGGCGACGGTCACGACCTGGACCACCGGCACCGGCCTCACGGCCACGTTCCATGGCCTTGCGGCCTTCTTCGCGGTCGATCTTGCCGTCTTTGTTGGCGTCAATCGTATCGAAGTTGGCCTTCATTCGCTCGGGGGCTTCTTCTTTCGAGATGCCGCCGTCGCCGTCCTTGTCGAGTTGCTTCCAGAACTCGTCAGGGTTGAAACGTCCGCCTGCCCCCGCGCCCGGCCGATCACCATCGGGACGAGGACGGTCCCCTTCACCACGCGGACGATCACCTTCTGGACGCGGGCCCTCACCTTCTGGACGCGGGCGATCACCTTCTGGGCGGTGGCCTTCACCGTCGGGACGCGGACGGTCCCCCTCACCACGAGGACGACCTTCTGGTCCCATGTCACGACCACCTTCTCGGGCAAACGGCGGTGGTCCCAGCAGCTCACGAGGATCGAGTGATCCGTCTTGGTTCTGGTCGAGGGCTCCAAAAACCTCCGCAGCCTTCGCGAACTCGTCCTTGCTCAGACGGCCATCCTTGTTCTCATCCAGTTCATCCAGCAGCGGGCTGCGACCGTGTGGAGGCATGGGCCCGCGACCTTCCGGTCCCCGTTCGCCGCCGTCACGACCGCGCGGTCCCCCCTCGGGCATCGGGCCGTCTCCACGAGGACGATCACCCTCGGGGCGACCTTCGCCGCGCGGGGCACCTTCAGGACGCCGCTCACCGTCTGGGCGAGGTCGGTCCCCTTCGGGCCGCTGTCCGCCTTCTGAACGACCTTCACCTTCACGACCCATGCGAGCTGCGAACTCTTCGGCCTTTTTGAGGTCGATCGAATCGCCGCCGCCGAAACGCTCCAGCAGCCCTTTGAGCCGCTCGCCCCCTTCAGCAGGGAACTCGTCTTGAGTGACCTTGCCGTCGGCGTTCTTGTCCAGTTGCTTGAGCATCTGGAGCATCTCGCCCGGACCGCGTCCACCCGCTTGCGCGTTGCCGCCGCGATCTTTCGCCATCTGGCCCACAGCCTGCATGACCTCTTCTCGACTCAGCTCTTCTTTGCCCGCCTTTTCGAAGACCCGGTTGAGCATGTCCTTGACTTGCTGAGGGGCTTGTGCGGGGATTTCGCTCTTGGAGACTTTGCCGTCCTTGTTCGCGTCGAGGCGCTCAAACATCTGGCCGGGATTGCCACGGCCCTCTCCCCGTCCGCCAGTAGCATCCGGGCCGCGCCCCGCTTCAGGAGCAGCGTCCGGAGTGTGTGCTGCCACGAACTCGTCCTGTGACAGGGACTTGTTCTCGTCCTTGTCCCCCTTCCGCATCAGCCGCTCAAAGTGCGGGCGAGCGTCTTCGGGAACCTCTTCGAGGGTCAGCTGACCGTCCTGGTTCGCATCGAGCTTGCTGAATAGATCTTTCGGGGATTCCCCCTCGGCCGCAAAGGCACTGGCCGCACAGCACATCGACAAGAGTCCCCAACGGGACCAACGCAAAGATTTCATGGTCTCTCTCCCAAAGTCGTCGAAACGTGACCGCGGTCAGGAAGTTATTGTATCCGTTGAGGTTCCGTCGACTCAATGCCGAGGTCTCACTGGCTTAAACACCGCAGAGACTCCGAGGTTCCGGGGCAATTCTTGAAAACAGCGGGGGATCACCACGGTGCCATCGAATAAACTCACGAAGGTCACAACCCAATTCGCAGGCCCCGTGTTAAGCAGGTGATTCCAGCTCCACGGGCCAGGCCTTCGTCTGCCTAGGGCATGCACTTCACAAGCCTCTTCAACGGGTTGCTAGGTCAGGCACATATAGCAACTGACTTTCGGCTCGACCTGCTGCCCGAGATTCATCCGTTGAAGCCTCTCAATCCGGGCATCCGCACACTCCTCACAAGTCGCAAATCTTCGGGCATCCCACAAATCGACGAACACCCGCCCTCTGTTCTGTACCAAGGCCGATTCTAACACTCGTTCGAGTGAACTGAGCTTCGGCGGAGCGTAGTGCCCCTCGCGACCGATCCGCTCCATGATGCCGTTCCCGTCACGAGTCGGAATGACGCAGCAGACGCGGGCTCCCTGGGCGAAGGCGTGCTCGATGGACCGCAAAGCCCACTCGACGCCCCCTTCTTCACTCAAATATGGAGGGCGCAGCAGGATGAACACGCGGACTTCGATGTCGTGTTCTCTCAGGAACCCAGCTGCGCGATCAAAATCGTCGACGGTCATGCTTTTGTTGAGACGCGGCAACACCTCGGGGTGGATCGTCTCGAGGCCGAGAGCGATCTCGAACTCGCCGGGGATGCGTTTCCGAAACTCGACCGCTCGCGAGTCGGTCAACCGCGGATGATTCTCGACGATGACCGTCTGAAACCCCTGGACCAGTTTCGCGATGCGAGGATGATCCTCCACCGGGATCGCGCGCGGGTCGAAGAAATTCCCACTGTTGTAGAGCTTGATCTGCGGAGCAGGCGGTAGCTGGGAGAGGGCAAATTCGATCTGCTGGGGGATCAGGCCAGCGACCAAAATCTCGTCGGTCGTGTTCTTCCACAGGTCGCAATACAAACAGTGAAACGGACACTCGCGGTTCGTCAAAAACAGCGTCGCCATCGGCTCGATGTGGCCGCTCGCAGATCGCTCGTCCTCCACCAGAAAGGCGTACGGGCGCGACGGATCGACCGAGTTCTTCGGACCACGCGCGGCGAGAATCTCACGGGTGGAGAGTCTCGATCCGGGAGTGTCGGTCTGCGAATCATGTTCGGACAGTGGCACGAGATGGGCTCATCAGATGTGGCGATCCGCGAGACTACCAGAGGCGGTGAACGGGATACGCATCGAGTTTTGTATCTGCACTGACGACGGAAATGCCTTCCACAATCGCCTGACTCACGATCAGGCGGTCGAAGGGGTCTTTGTGGACTGGCGGGTATGCCAACCCCGCCAGATGTGCCGTGTGGGAGGGCTGAATCGGAAGAATCCGGAACCCGTATTGATCCAACACCAAGCCCATAAACTCCTCGTAGGGGCGATTCAGAGTCCACTTGCCCAGACTCACTTTGATCGCAATTTCCCAGTACGAGGCCGGACTGACAAGTATCTCATTCGAGAGGTTCTGGATCAGTGACTGGGCCGTCACACTCAGTTTGGAATCCCCTTCGACGTACCAGAACATGGTATGCGTATCGAGCAAGACCCTCACGGCATGTACTCCGCAAAGTCCTGCAAATGCTCGTTGTCGTCACAAACCACGGTGATGAACCCTTTGCCCAGTCCCGGTGCGGGACGCAACTGCGGGGCGACTGCTGCCTGAGCTTTCTGCACCCGAGCCAGAGGTGTCCCGTGATCGGTAATCGTCAATTCCTCCCCCGGTCGCAGACTGTCAATAATCTGCGACAGCCTCGCTTGAGCTTCCTCAATGGTGACGGTGGTCATGGGCACTCCTCGGTGTGCTTGCCTAGTCGGTGAATGTACCGAGTTCAGGGGCGTGTGGGTCAATGGGATTGTACCACGATTTCTCTCAGTCCGATGCGGAGCTTGGGGGCGAGGCGATGGTTTAGTCTAACTGTCGGACGATCACATGCGGATGAGCGTTCGACAGGTAATCCGCAATTGGCTCAATCAGGCTCCGGTACTCATCACGTCCTACTGGCGGCATAAAAACGTGACGTCGTACCACCATAAATGATGAACTGCGGAGGTGAAAGCTGATGCTCCACCGGGGGCCACCTGGTAGACCCGAACTCATGCAGGTCAGGTAGAGGGCACCAATTTCACTCCAGGGAATTGTCTTGGTGTTGATCGTGATCCCCTCTTCATCGATGCGCGAAGTCGTGATCGGACGAAAGACCATCGCCCAGAGCAGCAGTACAGAAATGGTGCTGAAACCGAGAATCATGAACCCACCTGCGGCAATTCCAGGGAGTTGCTCCCAAGCGAACGTAATTTGATTCCAATTCCAAACGACACCGGAAATCATGTATAGAGCGCCCGAGAGAAAGAGGGCCACGAAGAGCCCGTACGGCCACGTTCGATAAGAGATTTGCGAAAGCAGAAATGTCGGTCTGGTCATTGATGTACACCACACATCGCGAGGTCTTCGAACTGGAGATCCCCTGGCGGTACTGTATTCGACTTCGCTGATGTTGTCTGCGGGTTGGCCCAGACCATGCGTCAAGTACCTGAGTCACAGTGGCAAGACCGCCCAGTCCAGCGTCACCATGCATAGCCAAACGACATAACCGCAACTCCCACAAGCAAAGCAGCGTTACTGCACACTCGCCATATCCGGCCTGAGACACTTGGCCTCCCGCAGATATGACGTGCTTCATGGCCGATTGCGGCTGGTCGGTGTTGACGTGCAGCAGCATGTGGATGCAGCGGGGCATGCTGTTGAGGACGGCGATTTCAACGAACCTGCCCCGCCAGCATTCTCGCGTGGGCGACCGACGTATCCACACTCATCCGCAGCTGGACGCTCCAGCGGCCATCGGCGGGGGCGGTGAACTGCCAGTTGGGGACGACGCAGGCACTTTGGTGGACCAGTTCGAAGCCGCCTTCGGACTGGCTGACGGTTTGGATCGGGAAGGTCCAGATATCGCCGGTCTGGGAACAATCGATGGCGACATCGATCCCCAGCCACTCGTCGACCAAGCCGACCCGCTCGCAATGTTCCAGCACCTGGATCGACTCCAACCGACCGCGCTGCTGCCCCTGCGCATCGTAGAAGTACCGGTCATCGGCTCCCGAGGCGAGGGCAGCGAAGTTCCACTCCACGGCGAAGTGAATCGGCTCGCCGGGGGTCAGTCCCTCCAATTCATACCGCACGTCAAGTTCGCCGGACGCAGCTGAGTCGAGGGCAATCGTTTTGGTCAGATTGACCGTTGAGTCACCGACCAGCCCGGTCCGAGTCAGGATCGTCTCGACGCGGCTATCGGACCGGCGGATGCGGGCGTCGTACACGCCGGTCACGAAGTGGCCGATCTCGCCCTGTCCCACTTGGAACTCTTCCAGTGTGATCCCCGGCTCCAGGAAGTGGTCGACCAGGCTCTTGCGCGGGTACGTGTCGTACTGCAGTTTTTTGTCGAGGCCCGGCTGTTTGAACTTCACCAAGTTGTTGATGTCGAGTTCGCTGACCCCTGCCAAATCATTCTGCCGCTTCCCGGCTTCGAGGACCCGCGCGTGATACGGCTCGGGGCGACGATTGAGCGTGGAAAGCAAGTTGATCCGCGTCGCCCGAACATCGAGTTCATACAAGTGCCCGCCTCGCGCTGGGGCGATATACGCGACCAGTCGATCACCCGCCAGTTGCACCTCTTTTCGGGCGTCGAGATTAAAATCCTGCACGTCGATCGACACCCACCGCCCCTGCCGACCAGCGAGCTGTTCGAGGAGTGTGTCGGCCTGGATCAGGTGCTTATAAATCCCGTTCCGAAGGTGTGGCAGATACAACCCACCGAACGCCCCGTGCCAATACGGGCAATTGCACTGCCCGCGATACAGCTCAGTCCGCGCCCGGTCGAGCAGCGCGCGCTCGCTCTCCGTTTCGACCGTCGCTTCGGCCTGCTCCAGCTTGCGGCTGACCTCCCGCATGCGGCAGTACATTTCATCGCTCTCTGGATACTTGACGAGAAAATTCCGCCAGAAGCCAGCCCGTACGAACGGCTTCAGCTCTGGCCAATCGGGTTCCTGTTCCTTGATGCGGATGATCTCGCGGTACTTGATCTGCTGCTCGGTCGGCAGCACCCACTCGGTCATCTCGCGGTAGCTGGCATCGGGCAAATAGATCTTGCCCAGTGGAGAAACCGATTGCACCGCTTCACCGAGCGTCACAATCTGCAACCAGTCGCGATTGGCGACCAGCGCATCGAAGAACCGCCGCAGCCAGCCATTCGTGTAGCAATGCAACTTGCTCTCCGGCCAGACGCCAAACTTCTCGCCGTCGTCCCCAAAGACCGCCACCGCGTTCGTATGCTTTGCCGCGAGCTGACGCAGATGCTCGATGGTCTCTTCGGGCTCGGCATACGGGATCGTGTACCGCAACCGCTCGCTGTCTGGGAAAATCTTGAGTAGCCGACCTTCGTCCTCGGTCAGGTAGTACCCCTGCAGCTCCTCGTCAGACAGACCGGCCGAGCGGAAGTGGAAGTCATCGACCAGCGTGTAATCGATCCCGGCATCGGTGATGTCCCCCGCGAACGTCGGCTCCCAGACACGCTCGGGGATCCACATCCCTTGGACCGTCACATCGAACAGCTGTCGTAAATATTCGGTATAGGCTTTGATCTGTCCGACGCGGTCGCGACGAGGAATGGCGGCCAGGATCGGTTCGTAAAACGGTCCGCCGAGGATCTCGATCTGCCCCCGTTCGACGAACTCGCGCACTCGGGCGATGTACTCGGGCCGGTGGTCGACAATCCATTCCAGCAGCGAGCCGGAACAATGCAGCGTAATCTTCACATCGGGATACTCGGCCAGCAGATCGAGTATCGGCGCGTAGGCATCCTGATACGCCGCCTCGATCACCCCATCGAAGTTGCCGACCGGCTGATGGTTGTGCAGTGCCAGAACAAGCTTGATCGAGGCCATAGGGCCTGCCTCCCGTCCGCCCGGTGCGGGATCGAGCCTCCCACTTCCGCACGGACATTTCGCGCAGCTGCCTCGCCCTCACCCGGACCGAGTGCCGCTGCATTCAGACAATAGAGCATCTCTGGTCTCTCTCGCCAATTGAGAGAGGTTCCAGATTCTTGAGTCGGCTCTCAATCTGTGGGGCCGGGGGAGATAGGTAAAACGGGAGGGCGAATGCTGGGGAGATGTGACTCTGCATTCAGCCGGGCAAGTGAGACGGCGTGTGGCTCCATGCCAATTGCCCCAGTCGGATGACGCGGCGACACTCCGCGCTGCAGCGGACAGCCTCTCACCAAACACGAGGCATGCCGAGTGAGATCCCATCGCCGTTTCTGAAAAGTTGCGATGTCCAATTCGGCGAACGGCCAGGTTTGCCTGAACCGTGAGACAGGCTTCTCTAGCTGCTCGCCTTACCGCCATCGGTGGCAGCGAATCGGTGAAAATCTGTGTCCCTCATCCGACCTCTGCCACCTGGAGTGAACTGTAGTGCGTGGGTGGGAAACACCGAGAGTCGCTGTCGGCTTCAAGCGTCGAGTCGCATGAACGACTTGATAGCCATCCGTGCCGCTGTTACACCAGTGGCCTCGTCGCGGACCTGCCGCTTCATATTGCGCATTTTTAAAGGGATCGACCTCTTGACGACGAGGGCGAAAGACTTCAATCTGCGCATGGTCAACTGTCCCGAATTGGATGCGAGGGAGTCACACACATGGCGAAGGATCGGAAGCAGGCCAAGGCCGCTCAGCGGCAGGCAAAACTGAGAGCCAAACGAATCCATCAGGAGCAGGTCGCGCGGGTCCGAAATCGAATCGAAGACCTGTTTGACGAGGAGGGGCTGGAAGACTCTGTCGAGCGACTCGAGTTGATGCATCGGACTTCGCCCCAAAATCGTGATATCTTGCAAGCTCTGCTGGATGCGTATCTGGCCACTGGGGAATACCGAGACGCTCACCGCGCCTGTGGGGCGTGGTTGGTGCAACATGCCCAGGATCGGGAGATCTGGCGGATCTACGTCGGGGCTTGTCTGCAAGATGGATATGTCCATCGTGGGCTGATGGCGGCACGCACACTCGTGGCTCGCTGGCCCGATGACGAGGACGCCGATCAGAGCCGCAAAATGATCGAGGTGATCTCGTCCACCCTGTCCGAGACGCTGAAGCACTTCGGTTCTGAGCTGAGCGATGGGGCCCTGGCCTGTCACGAGAACATCCGCGAAGCTTTGGAAAGTGGTGACTTCGAAGACGCCATTCGTCTCGCTCGACAGGGGTTGTCTCAATGGCCCACGAATCAGCCAATGCGCAACAACCTGTGCCAGGCACTCAATCTTCAAGGGTTATACGACGAATCCATTAGCGAGAGTCGCCAAGAAGTCACGAGTCGTCCCAACAATGTGTTCGCGCATGCCAATCTCACGCGGGCGTTGTATCTCCTCGGGCGAGATGCCGAAGCACAGATCGCCTTGAAAGCGCTGCTTGCATGTGACTCGGATCGGAACGAACGGTGGTCGAAGACAGCTGAAGTCCTGGCCGTGATGGGCGAGGACCAACAACTCCTCGATCTCGCGCGTCCAGTGATTGTGCAGAACCTGGATCAGGGGATCGACCCCATCTGCCGCGCACAGCTGCGACATTTTGCGGCGTGTGCGGAGTACCGTCTCGGAGACGAGTCTGCGGCGAAGCGGCTCTGGAACGAATCGATCCAGATCAAACGTATTCCGACAGCGGTGCAGAATCTGACGGACCTGCAGCTCCCGATCGATGATCGCAATGCAGCTTGGTTCCTTTCCTTTGGCGAACTGTTCTCCCGGCAGAGCATTGATGATTTCCTGAAAGGCTGCGCTGGGATGTCGAACGAAGACGCATCCCGCTATGCGAGCGCGTACTTCAATAAGCACTCGGAGTTGCGGCGGCTGTGCCAGATCTTGCTGGATCGTGGCGATCCCGTGGGACGGGAACTGGCCTGCCGGTTGTGCAAGATCGTTGCGGATGACGAGGCTCTGGACATGCTGAAAGCGTTTGCACACGGTCGCCGTGGCAGTTTGGAACTGCGTCTGGGCGTGACCGAGAAACTGATTGAGCGGGGGCGGATTCAGTCGGGGCGATTTCAAACATGGCTTTCCGGCCAACCCTCTGAGATGTTGGCTCTTTCCTTCCAAATCTCCTTCGAACCGATGGGTAAGGAACCGAACAAGTCGGTTGAGGCGCTGCATGTGCGGGCACAGGAGGCTTTGCAAAACAACGACATGGAACAGGCCATCGCTCTGTTTGAAAAGGCACTAGTGCTGTCCCCAGATCAGCCTTCGCTGCACTTCAACGTGGCCACGACCCGCCAGTTTCAGCCGGGGTTTGACTTCGAGGCAGCCGTTCGGCAGATCCATACGCGGTGGCCTGAATATGATTTCGCGAGAATGGCCTTGGCGAAAATCTTGGCACACCGTGGTCAAGTCGAGGCCGGTCGCGCTTTGATCGTTCCCATCATGGAGCGGACCAAACTGCATATTACGGAGTTTCGCTTGTTGGCCATGTGCCAGGTGGAGATGGAACTCGCCGCCGGGAACATCAACTATGCCAAGTCCTGGCAGGACATGGCCCGTCGCGCTCTCCCCGATGAATCAAACCTGCACGAGATTTTGGACCACCAAATCCGAGCCAAGGAATCGCCGGGGTTTCTCGACCGTCTGAAATCTTTGCTCCTTCTGCCGTCGTGGCAATGACACGCGAGCGAGCGGTAGCCGTCAGTCTGTCGTTTTGCCTGCGCAGTGAGCAGATTGTCGTCAAATGAACACGGCCATATTGACGTCCGCCGCCCTCTGGTATCTGCATGAAATGACCATCCGCCTGCCCCCAACCCTTTCACTGTACGCAGCCGATTCTCATGGCTGGCTGATTGAGGATGCGCTGCTATCGGCTGCGGGAATGGTCAGCGGTTCAGCCATCGGCGGGGCGGGGGGGATGCTGGAGTCCGAGAGGGGGGATGCTGGTGGCTCGTAGCACAGATCTCCCATCACGGGTCGCGGTCGACGCACGCCAATCCAAATGAGGACATCGTCGACCCACAGAGTCACCTGCCGCGCGACAACGCTTCGTGGACGAGTCGATCCCCGGGCGAGAACGCTCGGCATCACCAGTAGCATGCAACCGACAACAATCGCAGACAGGCACGCCGCAAACAAACGCCGGGTCCGCCACACGACCGCCCGCACGCCGACCGGGCAATCACTCGTGATGACCGTCCCATCCGCCCGACGATAGAGCCGCCCACACAGGTTCCCCTCCTGCTGGAGAATCAAGGCGACAGCGGCCTCTGCCGACAGCTCGGAAAAATCGTAAACGTGCTTCGCACACTGTCCACACAGCCGAGACCGCTCATCACCCGTCATCTGGCCCCAATCTGCCGAGCAGGGAGCTGCGATCCGGATATTGTCGAGAATCGTGAGATCAGTCGCGGCGGCGGTCGTCATCTCGGCATCTCCGGAATGGAGTGAATTCAGGAACGGCCACCGAGGCGGCAGCTCGCGGCAGGACACCCAGTAAGAGTCCTCCAGCTGATGGTTTGTTCCCGGATTCGTTTGTGAGGCCACATTTTTTGAGAGATGCGAGGGAGCTGCGTCTGAACAGCTGCCAGCCGATGGTTGTCGACAGTGACTCCACTTGCAATTGTCTTCGTCCTGCAACGCCTGAATCGCCACCGCACTCAGAGGCTATCCGAAAAGCCAAGTATCCCTCAAACCGCACTAGCGACTGGAGTTGCCGGGGTGGGGCGGTACTTGAAGGGGGCTGATTTCG
>JAYTCW010000175.1:0-3696 GCA_043736295.1 Planctomycetota bacterium
CCCCTGCCAGGAGAAGCGGAGGCAGGCTCTGCTGGGAAGCCACCTGCCAAGGAATATCCTGGTCTCCGATGCGCCGATGGCGTGTCAGCCCTTGGCTGAGGTTCTCGGCCAAGGGTCTGCTTCGATCGCCGTTGATAGGACATCGGAGCCATACCTCCGTAAATCCTTATGCCGTCAGGCAATCCGAAATCCCCTCAAATAGTGCCTTGAACCAGGTTTCAGACACTCCATTGATCGCGTTCTGGGCTCGCCAGCGCGTTAGCATCCAGAGTACCTTGAGCTGCTCCGGCGTCGGGTGATTCGGATTGACCAGGAGCCGACCCTCTCGAATCGACCAGCTCATGACTCCTTCCTCCGTTTGATTCCTCGCGGGTCGCCCCTGTGTCGCAACCCCGTGGTGCTGGTTGCGGTAGTGCAAACTCCGATCCTTTCGTACCTGCCAAGTCCGCGTGCAAGTGCCGCTGTCATCGCTCCCAGTCGTCGTCCACTGCCCCACGAACAGCTGTTCGAGTTCGTTGAGACGAGTCACCCGCCACCACATGAACCCGCTCAATGACATGAAAACCAACAGCACAGCGCACAGCCACCGAGAGCTTCGACGACTGCGGGTATTTGTGGAAGTCGTTGAGTCTGGCTGGGGCATGGGATTCCATGTCATTCTGAGTGCATTCGAGACCCGCTCGTGTGTCAGGGCTTTACTCCCGTGACTACTCGAACATAAGTCTCCATCTCCTTCTCGCCACCAAACTCAGGGTACAACCAGCTCACCGAAAAAGTATCGGCCCCCACCCGAGAAAGCCGACCCGTGGTCTGCCCTCCGCGATCACAACCACACGAGGTTTTGAAGACCCGATTCCGCGCACGATGCAGTGTTCGAGTGAGGTTTCCTCGGAGATCGCCGGACGCCAAGCTTCGAGTATCGAACTGCAGCTGGCCATCGACTATCGCCCAGCTGAGGTCTGAATTGTACTCCTGCTTCTGCGGCACTCCGCGGGACGCTGCCCAGAAAGCCGAGGTGTGGAGGTGAGCGGTTCGATGGCGGCGGAGTGTCAGGTGTTGAATCAACGTCGAGCCGTCCGGGTGCTGCTCGGTCTTCGTCCATTGCCCCACGAACTGCTGTTCAAGATCGTTCAAACGAGTCACCCGCCACCAGAAAAGCCCAGCGATTGTGGCCAGCAACAGCAGAGCGCCCAGCCACCGAGAGCGGCGACAGCTTTTGGGTATGGCGGGAGTCGTGGCGTCGGGCTGAGACATGGACTTTCAGGGAGTGACGGGGGAGCTCAATCCTCAGGCCAGTCTACGTCGTACGATGGGACTCTCGCGAACGCAAAATCTCAATCCGACCACTGTTGTTCAATCTTCGCCAGTGGTCGACTTGCTTCCCCCGCCGTTTCTCTGCAAGATGCGATGACGGTGCGTTTGTTCACGTTTCCCACATCACGTCCGAACGGGCCAGCTCGATGCTTGCGAAGTTGTTCACCTACTCGCTGTTCGGAATTGATGCCAGATCGGTCGAGGTCGAGGTCGATATCTCACCCGCCTCGCTCCCCAAGACCACGCTCGTCGGCCTAGCCGAGGCCGCTGTGAAGGAGAGCATTCCGCGCATCGAGCGAGCGCTCGTCAACAGCGGGTATCACCGGCCCATCGACCGCATCGTCATCAATCTTTCCCCAGCTGACTTGCCGAAGGAGGCCCCGTCGTCAGACCTTCCCATCGCGATCGGGATGCTGGCGGCCAGTGGGCAAGTGAGTACGGAACGTTTCGCCCAGTATTCGGTCGTCGGCGAACTGGCCCTCGATGGGAATGTGCGTCCGATCAAGGGTGCCCTTTCGATGGCGCTGCAGGCTCGCAACGAGGGCCGCAAGGGATTACTCGTTCCCGCTGAGAACGCCCGAGAAGCCGCAGTCGTCGAGGAACTGGATGTCATCCCGGTCGGCAGCCTCGCCGAAGCGATTGGCTTCTTCAGCGGCGAACTCCCCATCGCCCCCACCGTGTTCCGCTGGGAGGACGCCCTTCGCGAGTACGGCAATTACTCGGTCGACTACGCCGATGTAAAAGGTCAGGAGTCCGCCAAGCGGGCCGTTACCGTCGCAGCTGCGGGACGGCACCACCTGTTGATGATCGGGTCGCCGGGGACGGGGAAGACGCTGTTGGCACAGCGGCTGGGCACGGTGTTGCCGAATCTGTCTCCCGAGGAGAGCCTGGAGTCGACGCGCATCTGGAGCGCCGTCGGTCGCCTGCCCGCCTCGCAGCCGCTGCTGCTCACGCGGCCATTTCGTTCGCCGCATCATACGATCAGTGAGGCCGGTCTCGTCGGCGGAGGCAGCACCCCGCAACCCGGTGAGATCAGCTTGGCACACAACGGGGTGTTGTTCCTGGATGAACTTCCCGAGTTCAACCGCCGTACGTTGGAGGTGATGCGGCAACCGCTCGAAGACCGCTGCGTGACAATCTCACGCGCGATCGGCAGCGTGACGTTCCCGGCAAGTCTGATGCTGGTGGCGGCCATGAACCCGTGCCCGTGCGGGTTTCGCGGTGACCCGAAGCGGAACTGCAACTGCTCGCCGATGCAGGTCGAGCGGTACTTGTCGCGAATCAGTGGACCACTGCTCGACCGGATCGACATCCATGTCGAGGTGCCACCGGTCCCGTTCCGCGAGCTGTCGAATGACAAGGTTGGGACCAACAGCGACTCGATGCGGGACAGCGTGATTGGAGCCCGAGAACGCCAGAAGGAGCGCTTCCGCGAGACCCCCGGTGCGCTGAACGGCACGATGTCGCCGCGACAAATTCGCACCGTTTGCAAACTCGGGGCCGATGCGGAGTCACTCCTGAAAGCTGCGATGGAAGAGATGGGCCTCACCGCCCGCGCACACGACAAGATTTTGCGAGTGAGCCGCACGATCGCCGACCTCGAAGGCAGCGAGGATATCTCTGCGGTGCATCTGAGCGAAGCGATCGGGTATCGCACGCTCGACCGCGTCTACTGGGCCGGATGACAGAGTTACAACAGCCCCGCGGTTGCAACCACTGGAGAGATCTCCGGGAGCCTGACCAGATGACAGAACAAGAGATCGAATCTCAGCCCGCTGCGAGGAACCCCGATGGTGATCTGGCTCTGGCATTCTTTGGCAGTATTGTGGTGGGAATCATCAGCCCCACGATTCCAGTACTCATCTATGGATGGATGTGTGGGTCAACTTACGAATGGATGAGCAGCCTCTGGATGTTCTTCGCAATGGGGGGAGGTATCATCGGTATGATTTGGGGGATACTCAATGTAATCGTGGCCGCCACCGTGACACCGGAGAATCGACGAACATCCACGCTCTGGATGTTCTGCATCCTCTTCCTCGCGTTGATGGCAATAGAGTCACTTGTGGTGCGTGGTGTTGCGGATGTGTAGTCGTAGGGCTCCCGGTAGTGAACGACTTCCAGCAGTCCGACCCCGGAGGGGTCAGAGCAATTAGCCGGTGGTTGAGCGCAGCGACACCACCGGAAGATGTGTCCGCAAGAACTCCCCATCCTGGAAGGATGGTAGAGGAGCGTTCCATGGCATTGTGGTCCGGGCCGAAAGTGACTTCGACCGTGTTTCGGGCGAATCGAAGTCTTCTGTCATCCCTGCCGGGATGCAATGATTTTTACGGGACCGTCAACCGGTGGTGTCGCTGCGCTCAACCACCGGCTAATTGCTCT
>JAYTCW010000176.1:0-14194 GCA_043736295.1 Planctomycetota bacterium
CCCGACTCCCGACTCCCGACTCCCGACTCCCGACTCCCGACTCCCGACTCCCGACTCCCGACTCTCCATGTCCGAAGTTCGTTACCGTCCCTGGCTCCATCGTTACGCCGCCGCAACACTCGGCGTGGCGCTTGTGACTGCCTTGTTTGGGACGCTGACGACCTCGATGAAAGCCGGGATGGCGTTTCGGGACTGGCCCACTTCGGATGGCCAGTTCATGGTCACCTACCCGTGGTTCAGCGACTTCGCCAAGGACTGGGATCGGTTTCTGGAGCATGGCCACCGGTTGTCCGGGATGGCGATTGGCCTGTTTGCCATCGGGCTTGTGGTGGTCGTTCACATGTTCGAGACTCGCCGCTCAGTTCGCTGGGCTTCGATCGCTGTGCTATTGGGCGTCATTGGGCAAGGGGTTCTCGGCGGCGTGCGGGTGCTGCGGGAGAGTTTTGATCTCGCACAAGTCCATGGGGCCTTCGCGGCGGTCGTGTTCTCCATCCTGGCGATCGTCATCACCATGCTGAGTCGCCCCTGGATTAACGCCAAGCGGGATTCGGGCACAACCGATGTTGAGCATCTGCGTCCGTTCGCTCTGTTAAGTATCGCAGCTCTCGCGTTTCAGTATTTCCTCGGCGGCTTGATCCGTCATCATGGCACCGGACTCCACGAGCACCTGGCGATGGGGTTCGTGGCACTCGGGTTGTTGCTGGCGAATATGTGGCTCGCGCTGACCAGCGGGGTCTCGTGGATCAAACGAGGCGGTGGCCTGCTGGCAGCTGTGACGGTCATGCAAGTGCTATTGGGATTGGCAGCTTGGGTGTTGAAATTCGGCCACGCCTCGACGGGCTATGTGGCAGTGGCCGATTCGATTGAACAAGTTTCGGTTCGCACGGGACACACGCTCGTCGGCATCCTGACGTTCATGCTGTCGGTCGTGTATGCCGCTCGTGTCTTTCGGGTGCATGCCGTAACACAGTCGGTGGGGCCGATCTCGACCTCCGCTCCTCAATCACTGGCGGGAGGTGCGGCATGAGTACCGTCGCCCCCGAGTTGAGCCGACCGCTGACCGCCGAGGGAACGCTCGTGAGCGTCGCCCCCTCGTATCGAGTCCGCGACTTCGTCGAACTCTGCAAACCGAAGATCGCGGTGATGGGACTCTACACCGTCGCGGTCGGGTTCTTCGTCGGCAGCCGGGGGCAGTGGAATGTCCCGCTGCTGTTGCACACGTTGCTCGGTGTCGGACTGGTGGCCATCGCTTGCAGCGTGCTGAATCAATATGTGGAGCGTCACACCGATCGCCGGATGCGCCGCACCGCGACTCGTCCGCTGCCGACTGGTCGCATCAGTGCGAACGAGGCGCTGGCCTTTGGAGTTGGAGCGGGCGCGATCGGGCTGACGTGGCTCGCACTCCGAGTCAATCTGCTCACGACTGCGCTCGCCGCGTTGACACTGCTGAGCTACGTCGGGATGTACACGCCGCTCAAGCGTTGGTCGGGACTCAGTACCGTCGTCGGAGCGATTCCGGGGGCGCTGCCTCCGGTGTTGGGATACGCAGCTGCGGCTGGAACACTGGATGCGGGGGCGTTTTCGCTGTTCGCGTTGTTGTTCCTGTGGCAGTTTCCGCACTTCCTGGCGATTGCCTGGCTCCTGCGTGATCAGTACGCCAGCGCCGGGCTGAAGATGATACCGCGACTCTCGGGTCGGGGGATCGGGCTGTTGGCGGTCGGGTATGGGGCCGCTCTCATCCCGGCGAGCTTGCTGCCGAGCTTCAGTGGGCTGGCGGGCGACTTCTATCTGTTGACGGCGATCGGGCTGGGATTGGCGTATCTGTGGAGTTCGATTCAGTTCGCGCGCCAGGGAGACGACACCGCAGCTCGTCGGGTGTTGTGGGCCTCGTTCTTGTACCTGCCGACGCTCTTGGCGGTGCTCACATTGGATCATTGGCAATTGCTGAGCTAGCGCTGAGCAATGTTTGACAGCTGGCCGCTTCACAGGGGTGAAGAGGCTGAAGGGTTTGAAGCAGACATGTCACACTCACCTGCGACGACATCAGTGAAAATGGGGATTCCCATCTCGCGCGCCAAGCTCGGGATGTGGTTGTTCCTCGGCACCGAGATCATGTTCTTCACCGCGTTCATCGGAACGTACATTGTCTGCTTCTTCGGCTCGCCGGGGTGGCCGACGAATACGGACGAGACGCATATCAAGATCGCAGCGGGGGGGATCAACACGTTCGTGCTGATTCTGTCGAGCTACTTTGTGGTCGTCGCCCACGAGGCGATGGGCCTGCGAAACTTCGCCAAGGCGAGGCAGTTTCTGGTCTACACGATGGTGCTGGCGTTCGTGTTTCTCGGCATCAAGTCCTACGAGTACAACGGGAAGTTTTCGCACAACATCCTGCCTGGCAGGATCGCCGAAGATGATTTCCAAGCGATGAATAATGTCGTCAAGCAGATGAAGGTCGCCGTGGAGGCAGAACTGAACGAACGGATCCCCGGGGATGATCTCATTCACCTGAAGCAGGCCACACTGGGACAGAAGCTCGGCGAAATGAAGCCGGGCGAAGCCGAGACACCCGACCAGCGGCTGATGCGGGCGTGGCAGGGTTGGAATGAAGAATTCAACCGCCTGCGAACCGAGGTCTCCGGTAACAAGCTGACGCTGGAGCAGGTCAAGGAACGGCTGGAACATGGATACGCCCTGACCGTCGTCGTCGACACGAAGACTCCGGTGATGAAGGCTGCCGACGGGCGTGACCTATCCCATATTGCAGGAACGATCGACAACCCGGATGCCCTTAAGTCGAAGCAGGGATTTACCGTCCTTGTGCCGACCTGGGTGGCCAGTACCGATCCGAAGCTGCCCGCGACCCTGAAGATGGAACCCGTCAAGATCGCAGCCGATAACATCGTCCACGCCACGATGCCCGCGGGAGTCATCGACCTCGGGCACCAGATTCACCACCCATTCGTAATGCCTTACGGCAATCTGTTTGCCAGTTGCTACTTCCTGATGACCGCGTTCCATGCCATCCACGTACTGGTGGGGATGACGATGTTCGCGGTGTTGCTGATGCAGGGGAGCGCACTCAACGAGAAGTGGTGCGACTTCATGGAGAACGCCGGTCTGTACTGGCACTTTGTGGACCTCGTGTGGATCTTCCTGTTCCCGCTGCTGTACATCCTGCCGGGTCTGATGCGGGCGTCGTGAGGCAGTGGAAGTGTTCAGTGTTCAGTCGTCAGTTCTCAGTCAGGAACCTCTGCCCATGTCCCACGAAGCTGCCACTCACGATGCCGCGCAGGCTCACGACGATCACGGCGGTCATCCGCATGTGAACTACTTCGCGATCTTTATCGCGTTGTGCATCTGCACGGGATTGTCCATTCTGTTTGACCTCATCAAGAGCGAATCTCTGCGGTGGGTCATCGTCTTCCTGGTGCTGTCGGTCGCGGTGGCGAAGGCGCTGTTCGTCCTCACTTACTTCATGCACCTGAAGTTCGAGGGGAACTGGAAGTTCATCATCCTGTTGCCGACGACAATCCTCGCCATCGGGCTGATGGTCGCCCTGACCCCGGATATCGGCCTCCATTACTACACACCCGATGTGCCACAGGTGAACCAGCCCGCACCGGTGCCTGCCCCCGCAGCTGATCACAAGCCCGGGCACTGACCGTGTTGTCGGATGGGATCACTTCGTGGGACGGGCACATTTGCCCGTCCGTGAGGTCCGTTCACTTCACAAAACACCTCCAGTTGGCAAGGTCACGGCTGGCTTTGTTCGGGTGCCCAACACGGACGGGCAAATGTGCCTGTCCTACGGACTACCATGCCGAACCCCGCCATTCAGATCGACGCTGTCACTCACCGTTATGGCGACCGTGTCGCACTGGATGACCTTTCGTTCTCGGTGAAGCCGGGAGAGGTGTTTGGACTGCTCGGGCCGAACGGCGGTGGGAAGACGACGCTGTTCAAGCTGCTCTCGACGCTGATGCCGGTGCAGGCGGGCGAGCTGTCGGTGGCTGGGTATTCTGTTCGCTCTCAACCCGATGAGGTGCGGCGCTTGATCGGCGTGACGTTTCAGTCTCCTAGCGTCGATGTAAAGCTGACCGTGCGGGAGAATATTGTCTATCAGGGGCGGCTCTACGGGCTGTCCGGGGCGGTGCTGCGTGACCGCGTGGCCAAGCAGATGGAGCGGTTTCAGATCGCGGACCGGGCGAACGACCTGGTGCAGACGCTCTCGGGGGGACTCAAGCGGCGGGTCGAGATTGCCAAGAGTCTGCTGCATGAGCCGCGCGTGTTGCTGCTCGATGAACCGAGTACGGGCCTCGATCCGGGAGCGAGGTTCGACCTGTGGCGAGCCCTCCAAAGTCTGCGGACCGAGTCGGGCGTGACCGTGCTGGTGACGACGCACCTGATGGAGGAGGCCGAGAAGTGCGACCGCCTGGCCATCCTTGATCGGGGCAAGTTAGCGGCGATCGGCACGCCCGATGAACTCCGGTCGAGCATTGGCGGCGACTGCATCACGATCCAGGCGTACGACGCCGAGCGGGCCGTGCAACTCAACGACCAGATCATCCGCTCACTCCACCTCACCCCCCAGCTGTTCGGGACTCAACTCCGTATTGAAGCGCCCGAGGGGGCCAAGTTGGTCCACACCCTCACGAGTGAATTCTCGAACGAGATCCGGTCGATCACGCTGGGCAAGCCCACGCTGGAAGATGTGTTCATCCGGGCGACAGGCCATCGGTTTTGGGAAGAAGAGAAGTAGTACCCCGTCAATGCGGGGCATGAGATTTTGCCTCCCTTGGGAGGGAGTGGCCAGTGCGGTGAACACAATTGGCAACCCTGTGGGCTCCCAGCATCTGGGTGAAAAGCTCCAGCAAATGACATGTCGCCACAAAACGATCAGGTCTGACACTTCTCTTTGTCCCGCCAGGGACACACGAAAACCGCCCACCGCTTCAGCGGTGGGAACAACTCGCCTCTCATGAGCACAGCCCCGGCAGGGGCGACAGAACGTCGCACCGAGGCAGCACGCCGCCTCTTCAGTACGCTGGTAATGGCCGGGGTCTGTCGTCCCTGACGGGACTTGTCGACAGGTCGGGATTGCTCTCCCACCGTTGAAACGGTGGGCTATTGTCGGGAGTCCCTGGCGGGACAAAGAGAGGCGATTCGGCAGGCGGAATGGGAATCGCCGAGCGACATCGCCTACGTTCCATAGCACTGGCATCGCCCTCTGGCGGCGGACGCAAACCTGCAAGTTGAGGGCTGGGGGCACTCCTGCCACCCGCTGCGGCGCAACGATCGCCCAGCCCAGCGAGATGCACGTTGACCATTTTTCGCGATTCCGCGTAGACTCCCGGCCCGGATTCTTGGCGGTGATGGATCAGTGCCGAACCGGAGTCATTCCGCCCTGCGCGAATGGCCACAACATACCGATGGGGCGGGCCGCCGTTCCCCATCCGCTGGAGGATAAGCGGTCATGTCAGCGGCTGAACAACTCATCCCGTACTCCCAGTTCGATCAGCTACGCGAGGCACGCGAGATCCTGAAGCTGGAGTCCGATGCGCTGGTCGATGTGGCCCGACGGCTCGACGCCGGGTTCTGTGCTGCTGTGGAACTGCTGCTGAATTGCTCGGGTAGCGTGATCGTTTGCGGCATGGGCAAGGCGGGTCTGGTCGGCCAGAAAATTACCGCCACGTTGTCCTCGACCGGTACACGAGCGCACTTTTTACACCCCGCGGAAGCGGTCCACGGTGACCTGGGATGCCTGCACCCTCAAGATGTCTTGCTGGCCTTGTCCAACAGTGGCGAGACGGATGAGATTTCGGCACTGTTGCCGACTGTCAAGCGGATGAGTGTACCCATCATCGCCATCACCGGGACTGACCGGAGTACGCTCGGGCAGCAGGCCGATGTCCGCATTTTACTGGGACGACTCAAAGAGGCGGGCCCGTGGGGACTGGCCCCTTCGACCAGTACGACGGCCATGCTGGCTGTCGGGGATGCGCTGGCCTTGGTCGTCGCCCGGCAACGCGGGTTTACGCCGCAGCAGTTCGCCGTCTTTCATCCAGCGGGTAGCCTGGGACGCCAGCTCAAATCCGTCACTGAGATCATGCGACCGCGAGAAGAGCTGCGTCTGGCCCGCGCGATCCAGACGGTGCGTGAGGTGTTCATCACCACTCCGATCCCGGGGCGTCGTACGGGAGCTGTGCTGCTGGTGGACGAGGACGGGGCACTGGCGGGTCTATTCACGGACAGCGATCTGGCTCGTCTGATGGAACAGCGCCGCGACGAGGCCCTCGACCGCCCGATTGCTGAAGTCATGACCGCTCGCCCACTGACATTGCCGGTGACGGCCATGTTCTCGGACATGGTGGCCCTCCTGTCCGAGCGCAAGATCAGCGAGATCCCCGTCGTCGATGCTCACGGGGTTCCCGTGGGACTGATCGACATTACCGATGTCATCGGCTGGCTGCCGACGACATAGCTCCACGTTCCACCGCAGCTTCCGCATCGTTCATTCGCGTGTTCTCTCCATGCAGCGGTTCCTCCTCACCTGTGCGATCAGTCTCGGCCTGTTGGCAGCGCTGCATCTGTACACCCAGATGATGGCTCCGCTGACACGCGTGGTGGCACAACCGAAGCGTCCGCCGCCGATGTCTGCGGCCACGCAGACCACCGGTGCGGCCCGCACGGCCTCCCAATCTTGGCTCTCGCACGAGGAGTGGCTGAGTACCGCCGCCATTCAATGGGGGCGATCTGAGCAGTCGTTTATTTTCGCTCAGACGATCGAAGCTGCCGAGAAGACCTCATTAGAGGCGGGCGCGGCGGCACCGGGCGACACCATCCGCATGCAGCCGTTCGCCATGATCTGGAAAGACGCACGCCGCCCGGACGAGCCCCCCTTGACCATCGTCGCCGACTCGGCCCGCGTGCGGTTTCAGAACCCGTTCTTCGACCAGAGCCAGCTCTCCGACAACTCCATCAACCTCTCCGGAGGTGACGCGGGGCGGATCGTCTCGGCGGCCTTGGAAGGAAAGGTTCGGATTACGGGACCGGATGGTCTGGTGATCGATGGCCGGGACTTCATCTTCTCGGAAGAAACGGCCCAGCTCTACAGCGACCACGCCGTGAATTTTCGGTATGGTCCCGCGCGAACGGGTCAGCCGGTGCAGGTTCGCGGGACCAGCGCTTTCGGGCTGAACGTCGAGTTCGAAGCGGTTCCGACTTCCCCCTTTGGGACCGACATGCCGCGCGTCGCCGAAATGCCGAAGTCCGCCCAATTGAGGGGGCGTGTGGCCATCGACTTCATCACCAATGACCACGGGAAACCCTCCAAGACCCGAGTGACTAGCCAAGGGCCATTCAAGTACGACTTCAGGCAGAACGTCGCCTCCTTTAGTGAGAAAGTGTTAGTCAGCCGGCCCACAGGTGCAGACCACAAAGACGAGATCGAGTGCAATTTACTGTCGCTCTTGTTTGGGGAAATCGCGAGTCCGCGCGACTCCCATTCCCACAACATCATCCCCGCGAGCGGGACAGTTCCCGTCCCCCTCACAGAGCCAGGCTTGATCTCGCGCATGGAACTCAAGCATATCCGAGCCCAAGCCCATCAAAACCCCCGCTCGGTCTCGCGAGAGCGTGTCACACTTCGCTCCACGCTGAACGGACTGGTCTGCGAACTCGCCGATTTGCAGTACGACGCCGCCAAGGGGCTCTTCACTCTCACCGATCCCGAGCGGGTCGAAGTCTGGCGGAGACTTCAGGAGCAACTCCAGAAGTTCGAGGCCCCTCAGATCGAGATCCGGCACACTGCGGACCAGCAGTTGGAGCAACTGTCGGGCGTCGGGGCCGGGCGGTTTCTGCATCGGTCCGATGCGCAGAGTGAAGACACCCCGGACGTGTGGGCGAATTGGAAAGATCGGTTCGACCTGACACCGAATCCGATGGAGCAGTGGACCATCTTGACGCTGCGTGGCAATGCGACGGTGGGCCAATTCGATCAGATGCAGTTCTCGGGCCAGACATTGACGGCTTGGATGCCTCCGCTGGAGGATCTCGATACGGGGGTGGTGCGACTCGGCCCGAACTCCGGGTCGTCTTCCCGGAACTTCGATCCGAAGCAGGTGCCGATACGTCGTATTCAAGCCATCGGGAACGTGACCTTCGTGGCCCCGGGAGTGGTCGGGCGACGTATTGACCAGGTCGACATCGCCGTCGCCCCCGGCCCCGTGATCCCTTGGAATCGCCCGCAGCAACCACGCGGAGCAAGATCTGACAGCACGCAGGGCGAAGAGGGGCCAGAGGACTCCCTGAACTCCGGGCAACCATTCGTCTTCGAGTGTCGACAGATTCACGGTACAGCTGTCTTTGACGCAGCGACCCAGCAGGCTGATCTCCGAGAACTGCACGGAGTCGATGGAGTTCAGGTCTTCCGCATCGCTCCCGAATCTGTAGGGAGCGAACTGCCTTTTGATCAACAACCGGTGCGGGTCACGGCGCGCGAGTTTGATGTCACCAACGAAGGCGGCACGCGGCAAATCCTGACTCTACGAGGAGTGGTTGATGACAAGGGAAACATTCGCGAGCCGGTCATTGCCAAGTTTGGAGACTTCTCCATTGAGGGCCCGAAACTGGTCATCAACCGCGAGCAGAATCTGGCGACCATCGAGGGGCAAGGCGTGCTCCGATTCCCGGTTGATCGCGACTTCTCAGGGAACGCCCTCATTCCACCTGCGATCGCAGACATTGCGTGTGTCGAACGAATCACGTTCGATGGACAGCAAGCGACCTTCCTCCAAAATGTGAAAGCGAGACTGCTCGACAGCACGATTCGAGCCGAGGAGATGACCGCCGTCTTGAATGGACGCATCGACTTCAGTGCGGATCGTCCTGACACTCACGGTTTGGCCATCCAGTCGATGAAATGCCTGGATAAGGTCTCGGTCGAGATGTACCAGTACAGCGACAAGAATATTTTGATTGAGAAGTTAATCGCCAAGCTGACGCAGTTCGAAATCAATCAAGAATCGGGCCAGTTTCAGGGTGCGGGGCCAGGGACGATTGAAGACTGGAGACGCACCGGAACTCGCCGCATGCTGGTCCAGTCGCAAGGCACAGCTCAAGCCAACCGACCGGCAGATGCGAATCGGAAATTTGAGTGGGAGTACGTCGGAATCGAGTTCGAAAGCCGATTAGAAGGCAACACAAAGGATCATTGGGGCAAGCTCAAGGACGATGTTCAGTTAATCTATGCCCCTGTGAAAGTGGCGAACATGACCTTCAAGCGAGACGATTTGTCTACGGAAGGAGAGAACGCCAGTCATGCGGTCTGGGTGGGCAGTGACACTTTGACGGTGGAAATCTCCAGTGATCAAGTCGCCGGAAAGCCACCCACAGTTTCCATCGAAGCGCTCGGGAACGCCTCGATGGAGGGACATCTGTTCTTTGCTCAGGCTTACTCGCTTCAATATGAACAGGCGAAGGAGATGTTCACTCTGCGAGGCAAGGGACGCGACAACGCCACGGTGGATGCGTACCAGTATCCGGGCGGTCCATCCAGTCCGCTGGAGGCCCAGGTCATCCAGCTCTTCCCCTCGAAAAAAGAAGTCAAGGTCGATGGCGCCACGACCTTCACGACGGCCTTCGGCGGTCAGTGAGGCCGTGTCAGTGATCAGTTCTCAGTGGTCAGTTTTCAGTTCAGAACGCCCAGGGGTTGCAACCCCTGGGCTTGACTCGATGCACACTCTCCTCCCCCCATGCGCAACAGCCTGCACCATCCTTGGAACGAACCGACACCCACCCCCGGTTGGTCAGTGGATGCCGCCCCGCGCGCGCGGCTGGGGATACTGTACGTCGCGTTTTTGATCCCGGTGCTGCTGATCGGGATGCGGCTGGTCTGGCTCCAAGTCATCATCCCGGAGCGGTATCTGACCGCGTGGAACAAGACGACCGAGTCGTTTGAAACATTGCCCGCGACAGATGGCCGAATCTTGTCGAGCGATGGGCAGGTTCTGGCTTTCGATCAGCCCCGGTACTCGATCGAGGTGCATTACCGCTGGCTCGAAGAGCCCGTGAACGCCAATTGGCTCAAGGCCCGCGCGCGGGAACGCCTGCCTCGCAGTGAGCGGAAAGACGCCGAGAAGATCTCTCTGTCACAACAGGAGGTCCTCCGCGAGCGCGACCAGCTCTGGCACTCACTGGCCACCCTGACCGGGCGCACGGCGGAGCAACTCACCCAGGGCCGTCAGTCGATCCAGCTCAAGATCGAATCGATGTCCCAGTCGGTGAATGACAGGCGGCAGGCCCGCACGACGAATGACTCGAAGACTCACCCGGATGACTCCGTACTCGACCGACTCTGGCGCGAACTCTCCACACCGCCGGAGCGACTGAACTCCGCGCCGCTCGTACTGCGAGAAGAACTCCAGGCCCACATGCTGCTCGAGGATGTTCCGATCGAACAGGTGGCCACGATCGAGTCCCAGCCGTCCCGCTTCCCCGGTGTCGAGATTCGGGCCTCGAGTGAACGCATCTACCCGCTTGGCCAGATCGCGCCGCATGTCATCGGGCTGCGGACCACGGTCGATGCCACGGCGATTGCGCTGCGGAAGACCCGCTTCCCCGAGGGGGACCCGCTCGCCCTCGAAGTGGGCGACCGCTACGGCAAGAGCGGGATCGAGCGGGCCTATGACGCCCGCCTGCGCGGCATTCGCGGACTCCGCCGCGTTGTCCGTAATCACGCGGGCGAGATCATCGAGCAAGAGGTCACTCGTCCCCCGCGCAACGGAGCCGACATCACGCTCACCATCGACGCCTCGCTCCAACAGCAAGCCGAGCAGCTGCTCGATGATGCCCTCGCGGGGCAGCCACTGGAGGACTCGACAGCGGCCCCTCCGGACGGCTCGCAAGAGGCCGTGATCCCGTCAGCCGGAGCCATCGTCGTGCTTGACTTGCGCAGCGGAGAGACATTGATCGCCGCCAGCAGCCCTCGCTATGACCTCGCCGCGATGCAGCATCCGTCGAAGGAGCAGTGGAGCCAGTGGTCGAAAGATCGCCGCCATCCGTTTGTCTCGCGCGTGACGCAAGCCACCGTGCCCCCCGGCTCGGTGTTCAAGGTCGTGACCGCGATTGCGGGGCTGGAACTCGGCGTCCTTAAACCCGAGGAACCGTTTCATTGCCAGGGGTACTTCAACGAACCCGAACATGATCGCTGTTACGTCTATCGCCACTTCGGTGTCGGGCACGGTGACGTGACGCTCGCCATGGCACTGAGCCAATCGTGCAACGTCTACTTCTATGACGTGGCTGAGCGAGTCGGACCGCAACCGATTGAATCGTGGGCCAGGCGTCTCGGCTTCGGCTCAACGACTGGGATTGATATCGGCGGCGAGCGAATAGGAAGCGTTCCCCATCGATCCGCAGCCGACAAAGCCAACCGCTGGTATCCCGGCACGACGAGGCAGTTCGCCATCGGGCAGGCCGACCTGACCGTCACTCCACTGCAAGTCGCGAAGCTGATGGCGATCATCGGCAACGGCGGGCGAGTGATCACGCCGAGGCTTATGCAGATCGAGGCCACTGATCCCTCGATCTCCTTGGGGAACATTCAGTTGGCCAGTGCGGAGAGGATCGAAGCATCACCCAGTGTCGTCTTTCGCTCCGCGAAAGAACGTCCTTTCGCGGAGCGAAAGGCGACTCTCCCGCCAGACCAGAGTCCTTCTCAGATGCCCGAGCCACTGCTCTCCGACCGCACCCTCCAAGCCATCCGCGAGGGACTCGAACTCACCGTCTCGCATCCCCAGGGAACCGGTCGCAAGGCTCAAGTCCCCGGCCTGCTCGTGGCCGGCAAAACCGGCACCGCCCAAGTCGGCGGCGACAAACCCGACCACGCCTGGTTCGCCGGCTACGTCCCCGCCGACCGCCCCCGCTACGCCTTCGCCGTGTTCCTCGAACACGGCGGCTCCGGCAGCAAAGCCGCAGCCCCACTCGCCCGACAGGTCATCATGTCCATGATCGAAGCCGACTTGCTCTCGGTCCTCCGGGACCATCGCGCTGACTGAGTGGAATCAGTGAGGTTCGATTGGTCCAGAGGACAGGTATAGCAGCTATAAACGCCAATGCACAGCAGTGGCGATGGCCGAGAGAGCTACACATCGGAAAGCCGCTCTGCCCCCGCCGTCTACGGCAACGTCTGGTTCGGCATTGTGGTCTCGAATGGACTGTTTGCCGACTCAGATGGGCCATGATGGGGCATTCACGGCCTCTTGCCGCTGGGCTTCACGCCCCGATAACACTGTCCCTGCAGGCTCACTCACATCGCCGCTGAAGACTCCAATCACTTCCGCGACATTGAACAATGCCACAAGAACCTCACCACTATCCGTGCGAGAGAGGATGCCGTACGAACCGGAGTCAATCGGGTTCGAGGCGTTCTGGACATACTTCAGCGCATGGCCCGACACCGTCACGGTTCGCTTGTCACGCAGCAGCACCGTGAAGCGGTTCCCGTCACCAGCCGAACTACTGGAGAACCGCATTTCCTAATGTTGATCCGAAGGCGTGTTGGTGAACGACACATAACAGGTCGATGGAACACGTTTCTGCGAATCCAGCGAATCTGGCGGAAGCACGGCAATCATGCCCTCACCCCGGTATGGAGTGACCGATTCAGGTCGCTGCTCGTTGCAGATCGCAGCGATCCTCGCGAGTGCGGCACGGAATACGGACTTCGGGACCGGGACATCCAACGATTCTTCGGCATCTGCTCCAAGTCGGCGGATGGCGCAGTGGCCGTCTTGGAAGTTGATTCGGAGTTGGTAGAGACGACATAGGTCTAGTAAGTCATCGACGAGGCCCGCAACCCCACGAGTCGTGGGTTGGAATGCACTCTGGACACGATCGGCGAAAAGAGTGGATTGGATCATGTCAGGCTCCGAATCTGTGCTGACTTTGCGATATCGGACCAAGCGGCCAACAACTCTTCAAGTCCCGACCCGAGGTCGAACTGCACAAGCCCTTGGCTCAGCGGAAACCATTCCGTCGCAGCCTTTTGAACGATCTCGTTCGGCACCTGCAGTTGGATTATAATCGGTCCACCTTCGTCGGGGAACTCCCTCGCTTTGCTACGCGCATACTCCTCCGGGTCACCGAAAAGGAACGGACCGTGATCCAGATACATTGAGAACCCGTCTTCGGTCGCCAGCCCGCCGGGTTCACGAAAACGTGGGTCTGGCCCGTGAGCGAGAATATGCTCTGCCCGCCGACGAGTCGTCCCGTGAAGCAAGATCATGGAGTCACTCCATCACGACTCGACTCGCACTGGACACTCAACGATGCAAGAGTCGTGCTGGCCTGCGGCTTTCTGCGAGAGAACGACACAGCTCAGCAGCGGCGGGGGCCACAGTGAGCTCGAACTCCCAGAAACCAATACGGCCGCCGTCTGCTGCAGCGCCTGGTTCGGCGTCTGCGCTCACTCTAGGATCCCGGCGCAATACTCCGTGTCGGTGCGTGCGAACTCGTCGTTCCGCTCGGCCCTGAGCCGATTGTACCGCTCCCAGTGGATGCCTTTGGCCTCGTTGATGCCGACCCCGCAGACCTGGCGGATGCACATGATCGAGGGGAGATAGCCGCGGAAGACGGCCGCGTCGATCTCGGCCCACTGTTCAGAAGTCAGTGATTCCATTGCACCGCGCCCTCCGCCGCCGAACAGAGATTCGACCACCGAAGTGCGGTAGAGTTTTACCGCACTCCGGCAGTGGAGTATGGGTTTGAAAACATGGATTTGTCAAACTGCGAATCGAGTTGCCACGGACACCGGGTGCATTCGCCCATGGGCGGTCGACTGTCCTGCGTGCCTACTCTCCCCCACAATCGGCGCTGCTTTCGGAGAAGACTCCACTGTGGGGGAGAGGGGGCTGAGACATGCCACTGCCTACGATTCTGATACTCACCCGTCCAACCGGTGTGTGTGCGTCACAAACGTCGGTGGACCAAGAGGACGCCATGTCTTCGACCCCCACGGGGTCTCGTCTCGTAGCCCAGGGTCGGCCGCGCAGCGGAAGACCCTGGGGAGGGAAGCGGATTCCCATCATCTCCCACGGGGTTGCGTCCCACGCCTGACGCAACCCCGTGGGGGTTGGAACTCGCGTCATCGATCGCCAACCCAGGGTTTCCCGCTGCGCGGGCAACCCTGGGC
>JAYTCW010000177.1:0-4023 GCA_043736295.1 Planctomycetota bacterium
GCTCTCCCACTGGTCTGTCGTGCCACTAAACACAACCCCAGTGATGACCAGCATGTCCGCGTTTGACAAGCCATCCCCCCAAATAGTCGGATGAACCCAGTTTTCCTAGTTCTTCCAGCTTCTCTTGATGCCGAGCGATGGACGTCGTTGTCCGCAAAAGTCCCGCCTTTTACCCAGTTGTATTATCCGTTACGTCGCATGCGATCCTTGAGACTCCTGTCTCGCGACCATCCGTTGTCACGACTTTGACAGGCATAACCGTCGATTCAGAAAGCACCGGTCTGGGGTGAAACTCCTCATCAGGACTGGAGTTTCCACGGCAATTCGCTCTTGGATCGCATGCAACACACGCTCCCACAATCTGTTGCGAGGAAATTGTGCCCCACAATGACCCTGTGGGCTGTGCTGTTTTTGGGGCTGCTCAATCAGTGTTCGCTGGCTGCGGGATTGCCTCGTGTACGGTTGGGGTTTGCTGATGCGAATTGGTTGCGGGTGGCCTTTACCGACCGGGAGCCTGATTTTGTTCCTCCGCCCCCTCGGGATGAATCCGCCGAAGAGGGCGAAATCGCCGAACCAGTCTTCGAAGAGTCCGAACGGTTCGAACCAGAGAGTGATCCGGAAGAATTCGCCGATGGAGCAATCGCTCCCACGGAACCGGGAGAGGACGCTTTTGCCGCCGAAAATCCGCTGCCACTGGCCCGGCAGCGCGACTACTTCGACCCCGGCTTCAACCAGGATGTTTACGCTCAAGACACTTGGCAGATCATGCCAGCGGGTCTGATGTATCGCTCCTACTTGGCAGGTGAGAAAGAATCCCGCATGGGATCATTCTGGGCGCATGATCAGACGGGGCGTACCGTGTGGGAAAACACTCTCGGGGGCCGTCTGGGGCTGCTTCGCTATGGAAGCACTGGAGCCTATCGCCCCCAAGGCTGGCAACTCGACTTCGAAGGTGCGGCCTTGGCTCGTGTGCTGCCGGGCACGGACTCGACGATGCTGGAGGCCACCGACTATCGAGCGGGGATTCAATCAACATGGGCATTTGACAGCTGGCACATTAAAGCGGGGTACTACCATCTCAGTTCCCATCTGGGGGACGAGTTTGTGATCGCCTATCCGCTGGTTCACCGATTCAACTATGTGCGAGATTCCGCAGTGGCCGGGGTGACGTATGACATTTCCGCTGACTGGCAGACTTATGGTGAAATCGCGTACGCGATGGGGGCGGAAGACGGGGCCTTGCCACTGGAATTCCAGTATGGACTTCAGTACAGCCCGGAGTTTTTTGGGCTGCGAGGGGCTCCATTCGCTGCCTTGAATGGTCACACTCGTGAAGACTTCGACTACACCACCAGCGTCAACGTCCAGGCGGGCTGGCAGTGGCGAGGCACCGAATCCGAGCATTTGTGGCGGGTGGGGGTCCAGTATTACTCCGGTCCGGCGCTCCAGTATTCATTTCCGGGCAAGCACGATCAGTTGCTGGGTGGCGGGATGTGGTTCGATTTCTAGCGGGGAGTCAGCGAATTCTTGAGTTTGGCACGAATGTCTGGTCGAAACGGGCGGTCCTTGAAGTGAGCGACCTTCGGAGACTTTCTGCCGGAAAGTTTGCGGCGGAATCCTTCTCGGTGAGAATTTCGATTGCCGGGAAAGATTTTCAAGGGTAGACTCGATGACGTATTGGGAAGATTCCGCGCACCCGCGTTGAACTGACTCTTCCCACACTGACGATTGGGAGTTCGCCAAAATGAGCGATATGCGTCGTGATTTGCCTGCGTGGGGCATCAGCCTGCTGCTCAATGGAGCGGTGCTGCTCTCTTGCCACTTTATTGCGGTATCAGTGACTTCCGATAGACCGGCGACGGATATCGTCAGTGTTATGGATGAGGTCGTCGAAGAGGAATCGAAGTACCTAGATGCCGTGGTGAACGACCAGACGGGGGTCGACGGTGACACACTCGCCATGGCTCCTTCCGCGATGAATCCCTCGTCGGTGTCTTCTTCAGGGGGGGCAGCAGCAGCCAGCCAGCCGCTTCAGCAAAAGCTCGATAACGACATTAATCCGTCGATCCCCGCATTGGTCGAAAGCGACTTTTCGATGCCGGAAAACACGGACTTCTCAGCCACAATCGTCGGCAACGAACCGGGCGCGAGCGTTAATGACAAAATCTCGGGGGGGGCCACGGGGGTCATGGACCGCCTGACCTTCGAGATTCGGCAGTCGGTCAAAGAGCGCCAGACACTCGTGATTTGGGTCTTCGACGCCTCCACATCCATGAAAGAACGTCGCGACGAACTCGTGAAGCGATTCGAGACCGTTTACAAGCAACTGGATCAGGAAAAAGCGACTGACGGACTCTACACCGCCGTTCTCTCCTACGGAGCCAAGGTCGACATCCTGACTCCCGAACCGGTTCAGGACGTGAAGCCGCTCATCGACCTTGTGCAGAAGATTCCGAACGACGAATCCGGAAAAGAAGTTGTCTTCGAAGCGGTCGGTACAGCTGTGGAAAAATGGCGGACCTTCCGCAAAAACGACGGGACGTGGAACAAGCTGGTGTTCGTGATCACCGACGAGAAAGGAGACGACGCGGAGAAACACCTCGAAAGCGTCATCGCCAGCTGCAAGCGGGCCAAAACTCGTGTTTACACCATCGGAAATGCCTCGATCTTTGGGCAGGAGAAGGGCTACGTCCTCTGGAAATATGAGGACGGATTCGAAGACTACCTGCCTGTCGACCAAGGACCGGAAACCGCCTATCCAGAAGGGCTCCAACTCCCCAGCTGGGGCGAAGGAAATGACTGGCGCCTGAATCTGATGTCGGCCAGCTACGGACCGTATGCCCTGACTCGACTGAGTGCCGAAACAGGCGGCATGTATCTGGTCTCTGCGGAAAGCCGCGGACCAACATTTGACAAAGAGATCATGCGGAATTACGCCCCGGACTACCGCCCCATGCGGCAGGCCGAGGAAGATATTCGCAAAAATGCCGCGAAATCAGCGCTCGTCGCCACAGCTGGCTTAACCTACAACGAGAAAAACGGCGTTCGCAACCTGCCTGTTCCCGTGATGGTGTTCGGTGCGTACAACGATAACGTGCTTCGGGCAGAAATCATCGAGGCCCAGAAGCCTGTGGCTGTTGTCGACAACGAAATCAAGCGACTCCTCACAGCCTTGGAGGCGGGTGAAAAGGATCGGGAAAAGATCCGCGAGCCGCGCTGGCGAGCCGCATACGACCTCGCCATGGGCCGGCTGCTGGCTTTGAGGGCACGTTACTTCGGCTACAACAACATGCTCGCCGCAATGCGATCCACCCCCAAGGCGTTTGCCCAGCCTACCAGCAATGAATGGAGACTTGTTCCATCGCCTCAGGTCGACTCGATCGATGTGAAGAAGATCTCGGAGAAAAGTAAGAAGTACCTGCAACGAGTGATCGACGAGCACACGGGCACCCCGTGGGCGATGTTGGCTGAACGTGAGTTGCGACTCGATATGGGTTGGACTTGGCAGGAGAGCAGTCGACCAGTCCCTCCGGGAATGGATGCTCGCGGATTGGACGATGAGGAAGTCGCCCGGCTACTGTTGGCTCAAGAGGAAGAAATGAAAAAAGCTCCAGCAGGGAAGCCAGCCCCCCCACGGGTTCAGCCGAAGTTGTGATTCGAAATCGGGCATCTCCCCTGGGCTTAGTCTGGGGAGCAGTGAGGCATTGCGCCGGACGGGCGCCCGCGTCGAAAACCTCGCAGAGCAACAGACTCGGAGGACCGCCGCACTGTTCAATCTTCACAGCGTGTCGCCTCACGTCCCGGGTCATCCTGTCTTTGCGCAGAACGATTGTCGTGAGAGTGACGTAAAGTGATCCAAATTGCTGACAAGTAAAAAAACAGAGACCACAGGCTTGCGAGAAGAAAAGAATCGGATACAATGTCCCTCCCCCAAGCAACGGCGAGGGGATGGCTCTTTGAAAACATGGTTGGTGACCCCGAGAAATATTTGGGAATCAGCGTTCGTATGATGGATCTCTCAGA
>JAYTCW010000178.1:0-8377 GCA_043736295.1 Planctomycetota bacterium
CGAAGAGGCCGGTGGCTCCCAGTAAGAGGAGAACCAGGGAGAGAGTCATTTCTCGAAGCGGCATTGGAGTCGACATGTTGGATTCCACGAGTGCTTTCATCCCACGTTCTGGCGAACGTGGCTATCTTCGCCAGAAGGTGGGCGAATACTCTCGGCGTTCGCGGTGGCCAACAGACTTCCGAAGTCTTCGGAGACTTCGGAAGTCTGCACCCGGCGTCGAACGCGGGTTCCGGTCCCCAACACTGGCGAGTCAAAGCCCTCGCCGTTGGCACGCAGTGCCGCGAAGCGGCGGCAGCGAGTAGCCGTGGGCGAAAGCCTTACGTTTAGGCACATCTCGGTCTCAGTCTTCTCAGAGCGTTCGCGCCGTCGAGCATGGTTTGGAGGGCGGTCCAGCCATTCCAGAGGGTGATCCAGCGGGGGGTGGTCGTGTTTGCGGTTTTGGTGGCCACCCAGGCGGGCGAGGGCCTGGCAGAAGTCGTGGATGGTCCAGTCGGGTTTCTCGGCATGGTGTCGCCAGGTGCTGAGCAGTGAGACATAGTCGGACGAGATCACGTCGGTGGCGGGGCGGGTTTTGGCGTCGGGGCGGCGGCTGAGTTCGCGCAGGTTGAGCAGCGAGAGGGCCACCACGCTGAGCAGCGCGATCATCGGATGCAGCCGCTGGGACGAGGTGAACTGCGGGTCTTCGATGCGGCAGCCGGTCTTCTGGGCCTTGTGAAATTCTTCGATCATCCATCGGATTTCGTACCACTCCGCGACCTCTTTCGCCTGCTCGAAGGTGGTGACCGGATGGTTGGTCAGCAGGAACCATTCCAGGGGTTCGACGCCCTCGGGAGGACTCGGTTCCCAGACGCGAACGATCCACAGTGGCAGGGGAGCTGTGCCGTGCTCGCCGCTCTTGCGGGCGGGGGCGCACAGGCGAATGGGCGCGGCGGAGACCTGCAACACGGCGTCTCGTTTCTGGCGCTGGACGATGGTGGTTTTGGTGCTGCGGGACTGGCCGTGCTTGGTGTTCTTTTTCATCTGGGCGGCGGGAACTTGGATCGTCCATTGGCCCAGCGAGGCAACGCCGTGAAGGATTTCTCAGGGATCACGTGTACAAGGTGGCCAACACTTTTCCGGCCCCCTCTCCCCCGCGATCGATGTGGCTTTCACGGTGGACATGTTGCGGGGGAGAGGGCTGGGGTGAGGGGGCCATATCGCTCGCTCAGGCCCCCTCACCCCGACCCTCTCCCCCACAGTGGAGTCCACTCCGAAAGCGGCATCGAATGTGGGGGAGAGGGGGCAGAACTATGGGAAACGCCTCGCGGGAATCCTTTACGGCGTTACCTGAAGAGGTAGCGGCATCTGATCCGCCACACCCAGTGGATTCAGACAGAATCCCAATGGGGTCCATCACGAACAGCCCTGAAGGAACCTCCCTTCCCGGCCCCCTTCTGGCTGACTGCTGAAAGCTGACTGCTCCCCCTAACACGGCATCCGATGGAAATGGACATGCAGCCACGTCCCGTTGATCTTCTGCCACACGCGGGTCTCCATCCCGGCCACCGAGACCGGCGAGCCCTGACCATCGAGCTTCTGCACCACGCGCACGTACGTGACCAGTGCCGAGGTCTCGCTCAGCACCCGCACCTGCGGCGAGGCCATCGTCGACTGACGCGGCGAATTGCTGGCTGGCAGCTTGAAGTAGAACTCGTGGAACGGCAGTCCCGCCACCAAGTGCCCGAGCGCTTCCGGCTCGAAGCAGGTGATCGACTCATCGCACAGCTTCACGTACTCGCCCCAGTTCCCGGCATCAATGCAGGCGAGCAACTTGCGGCTGGCCGCCAGAACTTCTTCCACAACGGTCGTCGACATCCCGAATTCTCCAGAAGGCTTTGCTTGATTCACACAAGCTGGATTGTCCTCGGGAACCGGGAGCGGTCAACCGTACGAAGGCAGATCCCCGTAGCGACCTTCGCCAAGAGGTGGGCGACTTGGCATCAACGTTCGCGGCAGTCGACAGACTTCCGAAGTCTTCCGAGACTTCGGAAGTCTGCCCCCGTGTTCGTTTGCATGTTCCCTCTGCCCACGTTCTGGCGAACGTGGCTACGCCATCACGCCCCGGTATAGAGCGGCTCAATCACCTCGCCGTTCATCAACCGGTTCGGGCGGCCCAGCGGGTCGCGGAGTTCGGCGTGGTCGTCGACGCCCAGAGCGTTGTAAATCGTGGTACAGACATCAGCGGGCGTCCACGAGCGGGAGACGGGGTACGAAGCGGTCGCATCCGACTGACCCAGCACTTGGCCTCCGCGCACCCCTGCCCCGCCGAACAGACCCGAATAAACATACGGCCAGTGATCGCGACCGGGCAGCGTCTGGCCCGGCAGCGTCGAGATGCGCGGCGTCCGCCCGAACTCACCCATCACGACCACCATGGTGTCTTGAAGCAGGCCACTCGATTCGAGGTCGGTCATCAATGCTTCCAGCCCCTGATCGAGCTGCGGGCACAACTCGTTTTTGAGCTTGCCCCAGTTGTCGGTATGAGTGTCCCACGTCTGGACAATCCCCATCGCCGCTTGCACGATCGGGACGCCCGCTTCGACCAGACGACGGGACAGTAGCAGCGATTGGCCGAACTTGTTGCGGCCATAGCGGTCGCGGGTCTCGGGTGGCTCGCTGTGGATATCGAACGCCTTCGTGACCTTGGCCGATGTCAGTAGCGAGAACGCCAACTCCTGCTGCTCCTTAAACCCCGCAGCTCGCCCTCCCATCGGGTTCTCGCGCTCCAAGACTGAGGTCAACTCATGTCGTGAAGCCAGCCGCGACGGCGTCACTTCCTGGGGCAGAGAGAGCGAATCGACCTTGAAGCTCGGCGAGTTGGGGTCCTGGTTGATCTGCCACGGATCGTGCTTCATGCCGATAAATCCCGCGTACTGGCCCGGCCAAGTGAGCGGCCCCTCAATGAAATAGTTCGGCAGCGACACCCCGGTCGGCACTCCATCGGTGCGAGGGTGCATGTAATCCAGAGCCGACGCCATGTTGGGGAAGTCGCTGCGGGACTGCACCCGGTCGAGGTCGCTCCCCCCGCGCGGAACCGGAGTCGGTCGACCGGTCAACGCGACATGTGTCGCCAGCAGATGGTTCCCCTCCCCATGCGTCAGCGTCCGCAGCACCGTCCAGCGATTGAGCATCCGCGCCAGTCGCGGCATATGTTCGCCGAGATAGATACCCGGAACAGCTGTCTCAATCGCCCCGAACTCTCCGCGTATGGCATCGGGGGCCAGCGGCTTGGGATCCCACAGATCGAGCTGACTCGGACCACCGCTCAAATGGACCCAGATCACTGACTTGGCGCGGGAGGTCACACCCGCGCGGACTGTCTGCGGTAGAGCAGCACCCAGAACTCCGGTGGCTCCCACTTGCAGCAGGCTGCGACGGGAAAGTGGTCCAAATAGATTCATCAAGGGGCTCCGAGTCGGCTTGCGACAGCATCGCGTCACTTGAGACTTCCTAAGTCTTCGAAGTTCTCAGGGGAGCAGTCTTGTTCATCGACAGAATCGCCACGTATCCATTGTAGTTTATTCGTCGGGGAGTGGAATGGGGATTCGCCCAAATCTCAGGTTTAGAGAACTTCCGTTTGGCGAGTGGCCAGTGATGGTTGAACATAGAGCGGACTCCAGGTCCGCTCCGCCCGAACCTCGGGGGCCAGGCGACAAAGGCGATCACCGAATTGTGGAATGCTCTAGTGCCCCGTCAAGTCATAATTATGGGGTACTCCACCCTCGGGAGGGCGAGGCTCCTGCCGAGCCGCGATTGCGAGTGGGCGTGTCCCCTGGCTCGCGGCTCAGCAGGAGCTTCGCCCTCCCGAACGGGCGTTGCTCAACCCCAAATCCTAGCGTTGACAAGGCACTAGAGCAGTTTCACAATCTCTCTTCAGAGAACTCACGAGCGGTCAGCCGTCAGCTTTCAGCAGTCAGCCAGAAGGTTTTGTTTCGGCTTCTGGCTGACTGTTGACTGCTGACGGTTTGCCATTCGGTTGCAGCTCTACCGAGCTGTGGCCGTTACCCTCGAACCACCGATCGGAAACCGGCAGCGAGAACAGTTTCTGATCCGCCAGCGGTCCAATGCCACCACTTTCGAAGTTCGTGAACCAAGCTGATTTCCGACCGCTCGCCGTTGGCTCGACACTCCGCTCCAAGGGTGAGCGTCTCGGGTTGAGTGACACGACGCGCCCATGAGCCCGTCCTACTTCTGTGACTGCCCTTGCAATCCGCAAACTCCCTCAGTTCGACCCCGAGATTCCCCGGTTCCGGCTGTCGCTCTCGCCTGCCCGTGGCCGATTGCCTATGATATGAGTATGGATTGATCGGTCGCCCGACCGTACTGATCCACAGGCCAGCCCGCCCCCGCCGGGGAGTCTCCCGACTCTCCCCCTCCCCCACGAGGCAACCCATGCGACCACTCTCCCGACGCACGCTGCTCCAGGGGCTCGGTGTCTCGCTCGCTCTCCCGCTGCTCGAATCGATGGGCGGCTCGCGACTCTTCGCCGCTGACGCGACGGCAGCGGCCCCGGTGCGGATGGCGTTCATGTACGTCCCGAATGGGATTCACATGCAGACCTGGACCCCCACTGCCGAGGGGACTGTGTACGAGTTGCCGTGGACGCTTGAGCCGCTGCAAGGGTTGAAGAGTGAACTGAATGTGCTGAGCGGCCTCACCCAGCAGAAGGCCGCTGCCAACGGCGACGGCGGCGGCGACCACGCTCGGGCACTGGCGACGTTCCTCACCGGGACGCAGGCTCGCAAGACCGATGGGGCCGACATCCGAGCCGGGGTCTCCGTCGACCAACTCGCTGCGGAAGAGCTGGCCAAGTACACGCGGTTCCCGTCCCTCGAAGTCGGCTGCGATCCGGCAGCGATGGTCGGCAACTGCGACTCGGGGTACAGCTGCGCTTACTCGTCGAATATCTCGTGGAAGTCGGAATCGCAGCCAGTGCCGAAAGAGACCGACCCGAAGCTGATCTTCGAGCGGCTGTTCTCGAATGGCCGCGTGGGCGAGAGCGAGGCCGCTCGCGGGCGTCGTGAGAAGTACAGCCAGAGCGTCCTCGATTTCGTGACCGATGATGCGAATCGACTCAGTGACAAGGTGAGTGGCTCGGACCGCCGCAAGCTTGACGAATACATGACCGCCGTCCGCGAGATCGAACTGCGGATCGCCAAGTCGCGAGAGAAGGTCGACATGTCCGACATCCAGGCGAAAAAACCCGCTGGCATCCCGAAGGACAACGCCGAGCATATCCGCCTGCTGGGCGATCTGATGGTGCTGGCCTTCCAGACCGACACCACCCGCGTCTCGACCTTCGTCTTCGCCAACGAAGGCAGCAACCGCAGCTACCCCGAGATCGGCGTCTCCGAGGGACACCACGAACTCTCGCACCACCAGAAAAACGCCGACAAGAACGAAAAGCTGCGCAAGATCAATCGCTTCCATGTGGAGCAGTTCGCCTACATCATCAATAAGATGAAAGAGACCCCGGAAGGTGAGGGGACGCTGCTCGACAACTCCATGGTGATCTACGGCAGCGGGATCGGTGATGGCGACGCCCACAACCACGACGACCTGCCGATCGTGATGGCCGGTCGGGCCGGTGGAGCAATCGACACCGGGCGGCATATTAAAATCGAGAACGGCACCCCACTGACGAACCTGTACCTCTCAATGCTCGACCTCGTCGGGGCCAAGGTCGAGTCGCTGGGCGACAGCAACGGGCGGTTGAAGGGCTTGAAAGGTTAGGTTCGTGGAACGGGCCCACTGGCCCGTTCTTGGTCATCCCGAAGGGATATCAGCCCTCGGTCACACGCTTTGCTGGGGATCGCATCTTCCCGTTCTATGCTTGCCGCGTACCTGAATCCCTCAGATGCTGAAGGCGTAATATGAATGACAGCTGGAAGATTGCGAGACAAAACTTCACGGACGATGATGGGTCGCTTCCAGGGGTCGAGTTTCGAAACCTCCTTCCGAGCAGCGTGCGAAGCTTGGTAAATTACTTTCGTCAACATGGAGAATTGACCTCCGTCGACGCAACACTTTGGCACGATCAATTGCAGGCGGATGTCCTGGTCCGTGAAGTAGATGATCCTGCCGGTCTGGTGGTCTCGGGGATTGCCCCTTTTTTTAGTTGCTGCTTTCAACTGCCACCCGATGGTGATAATCGAATTCCCGTACTCGGACTATTCGTATCTCAGGATCTCGTTGAGATTGACTATCGCATGGGAGCTGACTGGAACCCAGACAATGTCGACGCCTTCTTTCAGCTCCTCGCGCACCTGAAATCACTGGCTCCAGAAGCCATAATGGAGTCAGCCGACGGTGAAGGAGTGCCATATCCAGACGAGTTCAAGCAGGCACTTGGTCAATACACGGACCTCAACAAGGCAAAATAGAAGTAACACCCGGAGCCGCAATGGTTTCAAAATCCACTTGGGAACGTGGTCGCCGAGAGCACGAGAACACCATCCCGAAGGGATCTCAGCCCATAGCCGGTGGTCGAGCGCAGCGAATACCACCGGAATACACGCATGCAGAGTTTGCCTCCCGGAGGGAGGCCAGCCGCGTCACAATCACGGGAGACTGAATCGTCCTGTCTTGCGCGATCAACCACTACTCGGAACACATCCATGCCCTCGACATTCCTGAGCCTGAACTATCACGTCGTCTTCAGCACCAAGGATCGAGTCCCTTCAATCTCGCCGGAATGGGCATCGCGCCTACACGAATACCTTGGAGGGACAATCAACGGATTGGGAGGAGCTTCAATGGGGGTGGGAGGGGTGGCGGATCATGTGCATCTGCTCTTCGGGCTGAAGGCCACACACTGTTTGGCCGATGTGATGCGAGAACTCAAACGGTCCGCATCTGTGTGGGTCCACGAGGAGATTGGCAATCGCCGCTTTGTGTGGCAGGAGGGGTATGCCGCGTTTACAGTCGGATATCCGTCATGCGTGAGCGTCGGGGCCTACATCAAAGGGCAGGAAGCTCATCACCATACCAAGAGCTTTCGAGAGGAGCTTGTTGAACTGTTGGAACGAGCGGGGATCGAGTATGAAGATCGGTATCTGGATTGACGCGGCTGGCCTCCCTCCGGGAGGCATTCTGGATAGGAGCATCCTCCCGGTGGTTTTCGCTGCGCTCGACCACCGGCTATGGGCTGACATCCCTTTGGGATCACAAGACGTCATTCCCTCAACCCCAAGCTCTGCATGGGACCGAGGAATAGGATCACTCAGCCGGTGATCGCCCCGTCGAGCAAACGTCACTCGTCGCTCGTCGCTCATGCTCCACGCTCAAACAGCGGGGCGAACGTCTGTTTCACCGACTTAATCCCGGCGTTGATCAGACGCACATCATTCGTCATCGAGATCAACCGGCATCCATGCTTGACCAGCATCTCGCAGTGGTCGGGCGTCATCGTGACCGCGCCCCAGCTCTTGCCATGTTTGCGACAAGCTGCGGAGATTTTCTTGATCGCGGCGAGACAGGTGGGGTGCATGAACTGCCCGGTCAACCCGTAAGCCTGGCTCAGATCGGAGGGGCCGAGGAACAGGTGGTCGACCCCGTCAATGGCTGCGATGGCATCGACGTTCTCGACCGACTCGACCGTCTCAATCTGGATCGCCACGAAGGTCTCGCGGTTTGCCTGCTCGCAAAATTCAGCCAGTGGCATGTTGCCAAAGCGGCCATCATAAGCTGCCGAGTTCAAGCCGCGTCGACCGCGCGGAGCGAACTTCGCCCAGCTGACGAACTGCTCGGCCTGTTCCGCATTGTTGATCTGCGCCGCCATCACGCCGCTTGCCCCCGACTCCAGACAGCGAGTCACCAGAGCATAGTCCGTCGGTGCCACGCGGACAAAACAGTCGAACCCCGCCGCTCGCCCAGCTGTGGCGGCTTGTTCGATCTGGTCAATGGAAAAGCCGACATGTTCGTGGTCGATCCAGAACCCGTGAAAGCCGCCGTGGATGCCGAACATCTGGATCAGATTCGGGTGATAGGCCCGCCCGATGGCGAAGACATTGACGGTCTCGCCATTGGCCAGACGGGACTTGAGTGAAGTGGTCATGCGAGTGGTTCCTCAGCGAGCGGGGCCGTGCCAGCCCCCCGAGATGTATTGATTCCGTGAGCCGCCGGTCCCTGGCCGCCCATTAACTCTAGGTCTTGGAGTTGCAGCCTGCCAGTTCAAGAGGGCGAAGCTTCTACGGGGCTACGAGCCAGGGGTGACGTTTTCTCGCGAGCGGCTCGAAGCGGGTGGCCCATCCCTGAAAGAAATGCGGTTGTCAAGGGGGGTTTGGAATGGATTCTTGGGTGTTCTGGGGGCGGGAGGTACGGTCCTTGAGCGGGCAGA
>JAYTCW010000179.1:0-7624 GCA_043736295.1 Planctomycetota bacterium
GGGTCGCCTCTTTTTCACATTCTCGTCAATCGCAACTAAACTCACTCACCACCATATCTTGCGGAAGAGGTGTCAGACGAACCTGGCGCTGTCCAATTAAGGTTCGCGGGCGACAGGTGCCCAGCCCGCTGCGCCAGCTAAGGTTTCCGGTACGCGGCCCATGAGGGCACAGCGGGCTGGCCAGACTGTCAAACCGCGTTACGCAACAAAATACCTGCGATGAATGAGGGAGTCGTTTGACCTTTCCTTCATTGCCACCGTATTCTGACCCCCCCCTGTGCGATCAGCAGATGCTTGACCGGTCGCAGTGTCCATCAACAACAGCAAGGAATCTCTCCATGAAACGGCTTTGTATTTGGATCGTGGCGGGCGTGGCAGCACTGGGACTGGGGCAACAACTCATGGCAGAAGACGTTAAGCTCGAAGTCGGTGCCGCAGCTCCGGAGTTCACCTCGAAGGACGACGCAGGCAAGGACTGGAAGTCCTCCGACCACTTTGGCAAGAAGATCGTCGTCGTCTACTTCTACCCCGCGGATCTGACCGGCGGCTGCACCAAGCAAGCGTGCGGTTTCCGCGATGACATGGCCAAGCTGCAAGGGGACGGCGTCGAGGTCGTGGGGGTCAGCGGTGACTCGGTGGCGAACCACCAGATTTTCAAGAAGGATAAGGGGCTGAACTTCACCCTACTGGCAGATGAGACCGGCGAAGTCGCCACCAAGTTCGGCGTGCCCGTCGAGATCGCCGAAAAAGTCGCCAAGGTCAAAACCAGCGACGGCAAAGAAATCTCCCTGACCCGCCAGGCGACCGCCAAACGCTGGACCTTCATCGTCGGCAAGGACGGCAAAATCGCCTACAAGAATCCGATGGTTGCAGCTGCGGAAGACAGTAAGACGATCGCAGCCGAGGTGGCCAAGCTGAAGTAGGCGGGTAGCGGGCCGCCTATCTTCCGCCGAGGGAGAGGCTCAATGCGAGCAATGCGCAGGCGATGATCAGACTGGCCACTGTGACGGTCTGATTGACTTCATGGGGTGACGAGCCCCAGCCAAAATGCGCTCCCAGCCCATGCCAGAGCCACAGACCGAAAGGGGCGGTGAGCAGGCCAAAGCTCCAGAGCAGCCAGATCGGGGAGCCATGCTTGAGCATCTCGCCGCAGTCACCGACGCGGTCGAAAGATCCGATTCCGATGTAGAGTCCATTGGCGAGCAGGCAAAAACCCGCAAAGAACCGTGGCAGAAATGCCGCCTTCGGGATGATCTTGGCCACGCTGGCCCACAGCAGCAGCGGCAGTAACACGCCGCAGATTGGTCCGCTCCAAGCGACTATCAACGGGTGAGGATTCTCCGCCACATCCGTCCGAGAAATCGTCAGCGGATGGAGGACCACTTGGGCCACTCGCCCCCCAGTGATCTTGGCTCCCAGCACATGGCCGAGTTCATGAACCGCCTGCATGCCGAGCGAGGAGGCCAGCAGAGTCGAGAGGATCAAAGCACTTTGAGTGAGTCTCATTTGAGCCGTCGCCAATTCAAGCAGATGCTAGTCTATAGGGAGTAACAAGCCTACAGCCTTAGGTGACACCTTGGGTGGGAGGGACTACAATCCCGCATCGATGAGCGTCGCAATCAGTGGCTAATGTAACTTCACAGCAGAGGAACCGGAATGATCCAGCCGAACACACCAAGTCGTGTGAGCGTGGGGGACCATTACGGGAAGCGTCATGAGCTTGACCTTGGCCAGTGCCCGTATTACGGAGTCGTGAAAAAACCAAGTTACCTGGAAGAAACTCCCAAACGACTCGGGAGCGATTGGATTGTTGAACGACTGCTGAATGGCCGACAACTTGCCCTTCATCGGATTGGTCACGAAGGGACTTGGTTTGTTGTCGACATGAATGAGATGCAGGGCGAAGTCATCAATGTCGATCAACTGCGTGATTTACAGTCGGAGGAGGTTTCATTAGCGGACGCTGACGACGACTCACGTTCTTTCCAGATCAAGGTCGAAACAACAAACTATCGGGCTCTGCGACAGGCTCATTGGAATCCCACTGGGGTGTGTGCCTTGGTGGGGCCCAATGGATCTGGCAAAACTACCCTACTCACCCTGCTGGAGTTTTTCCGGGATGCCTTTCTGCGGAACGCTCTGGTCGCCATGGATAAAATGGGAGGCACCTATGGGCTGCGTTCATGGAATAGTAACGCGGAAGTGCCCGTGAGTGTTGCGATGAGCGTTGGGGGGCAACGCTGGCAATTGGAATTGACCACACAAGGATCGACGCTCACCAATAAGCTGGGTGAGTCTGTCACAGATAATGGCGAGGTCGTTTTGTCGCGACCACCGTGGGGGCAGCAGTTCACCTATCGTGGTAAGGAGATACCGATCGAAGCGACCGATGATCGAATGGCAATTCGGATCGCCGCCGAATCGTCAGTGGGTGATGAGTTTCACCGATTCTCGGAAATGGTCAAGAGAATTCGTGTTTATCGTAGCTACAACATCTGGAGCCTACAGACAAATGGATCGCGCCAGGGCGGCGATCTGTATCTTCACCCCAACGGACAGAATCTCTTCACCGTCCTTCGGAATTGGCGAGATCGACGCGACTTGAAACCGCATTACCAGTTTGTTGTCAACCAGATGCGGGAAGCCTTTCCGGAGGTGTTTTCTGACTTGGATTTTCACGTTGCGGGATTGACGGTGACTGTCGACGTAATTGACCCGCAAACAAATGCCTGCCCGCTGGCATTGGCACCTGATGGAGTGATCACGGGGCTATTGCATCTGACGGCTTTGGCCGGGGCCGTCCCTGGCTCTTTCGTGGCGATTGACGATTTCGGAAACGACCTGCATCCTTACGCGATTCGTCAGCTCGTTTCGGCATTTCGGGATTGGGCAGAGATCCACAATCTGACCATTTGCCTAGCTTCGCACTCCCCTGTGCTGCTGGACGAGTTCAAAGAGCAACCGAATTCGGTCTTCGTGATGGAACACGGCCTAGAGAATCGCCCAGTTCCCTTGACGGAACTCTTCGAGGAAGACTGGTTGTCTCGTTTCTCGTTGGGGCAACTTTACGAGCATGGGGAATTTGGTGGTCAACTGGCTCGTCACAAGGCTGTGGAGTAGTCAATGGCGGTTGTCGCACTCATCCCGACTGGAAGTATGGAGCATTTGGCTCTGGCTCCATCGCTGAAGAGAATCTTCCCTAACCATATGTTTGTGGTTCGCCCCGCCGAAGGTCATATGGATGGATTTACGTCGTGCGATCTCTCACGGCCCACCAACCCTAGTCCAAAAGATGTCCCCACCAATCTACAGAAACTCGTGTCCACGCTGGTTAACTCCATCTATCCCGGTCGACACAAGGAGCGGATTGACTTTGCTTATGTTGTTGAAGACCTTGAGCTCTTCAATCATGCTCATCCTGAGATAGCACTCGCACAATTTCGAGAGGCTGTGAAACAGTACATCGAAAAGGTATGGCAGCAACAGACGGACGATCCATTCAACAGAGTTCGCGAGCAATGTTCGTTTCACCTGTTTCGCCCCATGACTGAAGCCTACTTCTTCGGAGACCCGGAAGCACTCAACCGTGCCAATGTTCAACGGATATCACAGTTGCCCGTAGATGTTGACCTCGAACAATTTCGCACCATCGACCAGACGTACCTTGAATTGCCGCCGAACACCAAGAACATCAAGGATATGCCTCAGCGAGAAATTCACCCAAAGTCTTACATTCAGTTTCTCTGTGACCCTACCCTCTCTGATAAAAATCTGCGATATCGTGAGACACACAACGGCAAGGATGCACTGGAGTCGCTCAATTGGGAACTCGTCCTCCAACACCCATCACGCTGCCCGTTCTTAACTGCCTTCTTGGATGATCTCAGCTGGGCTCTGGATTGCCATCTTCCATTCGTTGATTCCGAAAATGCCGATCCACGGGTTCGCGTCTTCGGGAGTCAGAACCGAATTCTGCGAAATCTCTGACGGGTTTATGTCTGATTGTGATGCGAGACAAAAAGGACATCGCATTCCACGTTATTCCTAATGGTCTGAGATTTGTAGATGAATGCCATCATCGGACTCGGCAGGCATCACGCCGTGCCGCTCGCTAGAAAATGCCGAGCTTATCGCGGGCGTCATCGGTCATGCGGGCGGGGGTCCAGGGGGGGGACATGACGAGGCGGATTTTGGCTTCGGTCACGCCGGGGAGTTGCTCCAGGGCGGTTTTGGCTTGATGTACGATCTGCGGGCCTGCGGGGCAACTGGGGCTGGTGAGGGTCATCTCGACTTGGACCTTTCCCTCGTCCCCCTGGTTGATGGTGTAGACCAGACCGAGGTCGACGATGTTAATGAACAGCTCGGGGTCGATGACGGTGCGGAGGGCTTCGATCATTTGCTCTTCGTCGGCGTTGAGCAGTTCCGCTCCTGGGGGCAGCTGCGAACACGCCGCAGCGGGGGCAGCTCCCTCGACAGGGGGGGGCGAGCAGCAGCCGTCCCCGTGAGAATGGACATGGGCTGTGGCGGGCTCTTTGGTACAGCTCGCGGGAGCGTCCACCGAAACCACGGGCAACAGATTCTCAATCGAACCACTCATCGGTCGGGTCAAACTTGGGAAGGACCAGAATCAGCACCTTCATCCGGCCTAGGGCGCGATGACGGGTTTCTGGTCGGATCAGAATGCAACTCCCCACCCGAACCGGAATCAACTCTTGATCCAGCTGCATCCGGGCGTCGGCCTCGCATTCGAGTACATAATAGACTTCCGTGAGGGTTCGGTGGTAATGCAAACGGGCTGTTTCGCAGATTTCGGTGACATGCACCGTGGCCGGAAAGTCAGCCAAGTCGCCAAACGCCCGTTTCGCGAGTCCGCAGCGGCACGGCACAGCGAGGATATTGTCGAAGTCAGCGATCTCGAAACCGGCGATGATCTGTGCTTTCGGTGAGGTGAGCGGGCAGTGAAAACATACCCAAAGACTTCCGAAGTCTCGGAAGACTTTGGAAGTCTTTGGGACGCGAAGTCTGGCCGCTCGCGTGGCGGCCCGTCAAGGCTTGATTTTGGGGTCCGCCTCCCTCAGGAGCGCGAGGCTCCTGCCGAGCCGCGACTGCGGGTGGGCGTTTCCCCTGGCTCACGGCTCAGCAGGAGCTTCGCCCTCCCGGCGGGCCTGACTCAACGCCAAATCGACGAGACACTCGCCCTTCGGGAACTGTATTTAAACAATCGTGAAGGCAGAAGCCATCGGTGCGTACGACCGGCCTGCTGACGAAGACTGGCGGATACGTTTTCACTGGCCGCTCGCTACAGAGGTCACATGTGATCTCTCTGTCACTCCGTCCTCCCTCACCAGAACTGGCCCTCTGACTATTCCCCAACTCTCAGCACATCGTTCTTCTTAAACACGGTCGAGGGTCGCTCGCCGAATTCGATGTGGCAATCGAACAGCACGCCGACGGGGGAGTCCTCGGGGATCTCCAACGCGAAGGAAATGGTATTCCCGTCGCGCGTGATGGAGTTTTCCTTCGCCTCAAACGGCCCGATCTGCACCCAGGTCGGATTCCCGGCGGGAACGGGGCGACGGCGCGCCGCTGAGGGATCGAGTTCGATCTGGACCTTGTGCGTCTGGCCGCGTGCGAGAGTTCCCGGACGGACGGCAGTGATGACTGCCTCCATCCGCGTGCCCGGCTCGGTGTTGTCCTCGATCGCTCCAGTCCCCGCCCGGTGCAGACCCCGGTTGTTGGCCGCCTCGACCACACCGGCGTATCCGCCAATAATGTAGGGGAACCGCCCCGGCGTCACGTGGTAGTGATAGCCTCGCACGGCATCCGAGTGGCCATTACAGACATCCAGAGCTTGGTCGCCCTTCAAGTCCTTGGCCATCTCGCCGACTCCCTCATACGGCCCATACACCGGATACCCGTCCCATGCGAACCCAATCACCGGCGAGTGCTGCTTCCCGTCATCCGGGAACGGCGATTTCACACAGCTGGGGTACTTGTGATAGTGGTAGATCCCTGACTGTTGCGGATGCCCGCAGCAGGAGTCGAGCCAAACCTCGGAGTACCCCTCGACCGCGTTCATTCCACCCATCTCGAACGGGTTGAAGAACACGACCCCGTTGAGAGCCATCCCGATCGCTCCCATCGGGACGGTGGTGATCCGGTTCGATTTCTCCGGCACCAGAGGCAGCCGAAACACGAACTGTTGCACCTTGACCGAGTTCGGATTGCCGCTGTTGGGGAACACAGCTGTGGGGTGATTCGGGTAGCCCTGGCTCTCGATGATGAGGCACCGCTCATCGTGGCTGAGTTTAAGGTTGGGGATGCCGTCCTTGTTGGAGTCCTTGGCGTGGTAAGAGAAGAGGTCGACGAAGCGGTCCCCGTCCTTGTAGAAGTAGACCGCTGGCTCGCCAGGCTTGACGTACCAGAACCCACCGATCGGCTGGAGCCCCTCGGGGACGTTGGACTCCGACCGTAATCCGCCACTCATCGCAAGGAATAGCAGCACAGTCAAGGTGGTTTTCAGTGATGTGATCATTGTTGTGTTCCTTCAGCACTCTTGAGTGACCGCCTTTGGTGCATTCGAAACACCAAAAAGCTGCATCCGAAGACTAATAAGATCGAAGTCTTGACAATATTTGATGGCCGCCCGAGATACCAGTAGGAATCTAGCCATCGTTCGCGATACTCGATCTCGGGTGAAATCACGATAGAGCCGAATATTTTCTGGAGAACTGGCAGATTGTCAGCTTCCTCAGATACCGGAGTGCTGAAGTAGAAGTTAACGGTCCCCTCCTCGGTTGGAATGATCTTTGTGAACTGGGACACTGTACCGTATACCGGAACCTCACATCGCGATTCCATAGACAGCACATGCGACCTTGCGTCATAGCCCCATTGATTATATTCCATTGACGGCACCCCCCGATATTCAGTATCCCGTTTATCTTGGAATTTCTTGTTCATATCGACTGCAAGGGAAGACCTCAACTCCGCAATTGAAGGCCGGCCATCAGAACTTACATCAATCATAACACCGGGAAGATCAATGTAATCTTGAACAGGACCTCGCTGAAATCCATATTCGAATCGTACGGCAGCCAAGTTTGGTGCCATACGCATCGTTTCCTCGTATTTCTGTTCGAGAACCTCTTGCGGAATCTCCACCCAGCCGTCCGGCAGAGTCAGCGAAAACTCCGGTTTCTGGATCACCTCGGCGGAGGCCGATGACGGGAGAATCGTGAGCCCCCAGAGCAGGAGGCAAAAGACTACGGCGAATCGTGGCACAGGATGTCCTTTAAGAGGCTATCCGAAAAGCCAAGAATCCCTCAAACCGCACTGGCGACTGGAGCTGCCGGGGTGGTGCGGTACTTGAAGGGGGGGGATTTCTGGGCGGGAGGGGCCAGGCGGTTCAGCATGATTTGGACGGCGCTCCACTGGATGCGCGCCTCGGAGGACGCTGTGGTCCGTTCGTAGTCTTTGCTGTTGCGGCGCGAGCGACCGTTCCAGGCGTTCGTCCGCTCGACCACCCAGCGGATGCGAACCGCGATGAACCCCTTCGCCCCCGGCGGAGGCGACCGCACTTCAATCCTCCAGGTCGGGCGATGCTCGGCCAGCGATGCGTTCA
>JAYTCW010000180.1:0-15339 GCA_043736295.1 Planctomycetota bacterium
GCCCCGCTGGTCCCACTGGTGACGAATGCCTTGCGGTCGGCGTGGTGGTATTCGGCGTCGACCGACGACTGAATCTTGTCGATCAGCGGACGAATCCCCTGCGTCTGGCTATACGCATTCCGCCCCTGGTCGATGGCCCGCTTGGCCGCCTCCTTGATGACCTCGGGCGTGTCGAAGTGCGGCTGCCCGATGCTGAGGTTGATCGGGTTCTTCATGTTCGCCGCGAGGTCGAACACCTTCCGAATGCCGGAGGCGTCGATCTTGTGCAGGCGGTCAGCGATCCAGGGGTGGGGCATGGTGGTGCGTTGTCTGTGATGAGATCACTGAGGAACAATCATTCGCAGGAGAAAGATAAGTGTTCAGAGCCAGGTTCGCCAGACCGCAGTGACTCCTTGAATTGGCGAAGAGACTGAATCAGGGCGAGGTAGTCAGCCGCAACTGATTCATTGTCTGAACACCCCGCTAACTCATCAATCTTCTTGCATGCGACAGTCGATTGTGTCACAATCGACAAGTGATTGATCCGCTCTCGACTGAGGGAAGCACGCATGACGGTTTGCCAGAAGATAGCACTGTGGTGCTGCTGGGTTTGTGTTCCGGCTTTGTGCCAGGCGGCTCTGTTTCCCGGCCTCGGGCCGAAGGGGACGTTGCAGAGTCTCCAGATCGAGACGGCGGGATTGCCACAACTCATCGGGCGGAATGCCCGGAAGCAGTTGGTGGTGACGGGCGTCTACTCCAGCGGGCAGAGGCATGACGTAACGCATGAGGTCCAGTACGCGGTCGACAAGCCGAATCTGGTCTCGGTCAACGCGGAAGGATTTGTGACTCCGCTGGTTGACGGAGCGGTGAACATTACCGCCAAGGAGCCGGGCGGGAAGACGGCGACTTTGGCCCTGACCGCCCTGCGCTGTGCCGAGGAACTGCCGGTCAACTTCGAGAACGAGATCGTCCCGATCTTCACCAAGCTCGGCTGTAATGCGGGCGGGTGCCATGGAAAGGCGGACGGCCAGAATGGATTCAAGCTGTCGCTGCTGGGGTTCTACCCGAAAGAGGATTACGAATTCCTGGTCTACGAGGAGCGCGGTCGTCGTGTGTTCCCCGCCGACCCCGAGTACAGCTTGCTGCTCCAGAAGCCCGCCAACATCCTGCCTCACGGTGGGGGCAAACGGCTCGCACCGGGCTCGTATGAGTGGGACTTGATCGCCCGCTGGATTCGGCAAGGGACGCCCTATGGCAGTGAGACCGACCCGACCATTGTGAAGATCGAGGTCATCCCGCCCGTGCGCGAGATGAACTTCAAGTCGAAACAACAGCTGTCGGTGATCGCCCATTACAGCGATGGGGCGACCAGCGATGTGACGCGGCTCGCTTCGTTTGAGCCGAACCATGGGAACATGGCGATCTCGAACGCGACCGGACGGATTACCACGGAGGATGTTCCCGGCGAGGTGGCGGTCATGGTCCGGTTTGCGGGGACCGTCGGTGTCTTCCGCGCGATCATTCCGCAGGGGAGCCCCGTCCTGACCACGCCGCCCGAGAAGACGTTCATCGACAAGCTGGCGTTTGGGAAACTCAAGCAGCTCGGCATTCCGCCCTCCCCGTTGTGCGATGACGCGACGTACATGCGGCGGGTGTCGATCGACATCACCGGGCGGTTCCCGTCGGTCGCTGAGGTCGAGCAGTTCCTGGCCGATACCAATCCGAACAAGCGGGACGCACTGGTGGATCGGCTCGTCGAGTCGCCCGGATACGCCGACTACTTCGCCAACAAGTGGTCATCCGTGCTGCGGAACAAGCGCCGCAACGGGAACGACACGCCGTACACGTTCCGGTTCCATGCCTGGATTCGCAAAGCCCTCCGCGAGAACATGCCGTACGACCAGTTCGTCCGCAGCGTGCTGACCGCCACCGGTGACCCCGAATCGCATCCGCCCGTCGCCTGGTTCCGCGAGGTCAGCACCTCGACCCAGCAGATGGAGGACACGGCCCAGCTGTTCCTGGGAATGCGGTTGGCGTGTGCCAAGTGCCATCACCATCCGTTTGAGCGCTGGAGTCAGCAGGACTACTATGGCTTCGAGGCGTTCTACTCGCAGGTGGGGTTGAAGAGCAGCAAGTACAACATCAACGTGAATATCCCCGACATGGTCTTCATGAAGGGGAACGCGCCGACATCCCGCAATCCTCGCTCGGGTCTGGACGTGAAGCCCGCCGGACTGGGCGGAGTGTCGCTGGAGATCGCAGGCTATGAGGACGCCCGGCAATCGCTCGTCGACTGGATGGCCGCTCCGGAAAATCCGTTCTTCGCGAAGGCTCTCGTCAACCGGTACTTCAAGCACTTCCTCGGTCGCGGCATCGTCGATCCCGAGGACGATCTGCGGGTCACCAATCCGCCCTCGAACCCCGAACTACTCGATGCTCTGGCGAAGCACTTCCTCGACCACCGGTTCGATCTCAAAGATCTCGTCCGGACAATCTGCAAGTCGAACATCTATCAACTCAGCTCCGAGGCGACGGAGCTGAACATGAGCGACAAGCACAACTTCTCCAGCTTCTACCCGCGCAGGCTTTCCGCCGAGGTGCTGTTCGACGCCGTCGATTCGCTGGCCGAAACGCCGTCGAACTTCGGCACGATCCCACAGGGGACGACAGCTGTGCAGTTGCCGGACAACGGGTTCAACAACTACTTCCTGCAAGTGTTCGGCAAGCCCGAGGCGGAGAGTGCCTGCGAGTGCGAGCGGTCGCCGGAAGCGAACCTGTCGCAGTCGCTGCACCTACTGAACTCGACCGATATCGCGGGTCGGCTACAAAGCGGGAATGGGCGGGCCGCTCGATTGGCGAACGACAAGGATCGCACCGATGAGGTGAAGATTCGAGAACTGTACCTGGCGGCGCTGGGTCGAGTCCCGACCGACAACGAGCGGGACTTCATCCTCAAAGAGCTGACGCTGTACACGAACAAGCAGCAAGGGTGGGAGGACGTGATGTGGGCGCTGATCAACGCCAAGGAGTTCCAGTTCGTGCGGTGATGTCCCGTAGGATGGGCCCATTGGCCCGTCCCCGAGCGACTCACGACGACCAGAACGGGTGACATGGGATGGGGACAACCCCTCTGTACCGCGAAGGGGTTGCAGGGGATCGCCTAGGGTTGGCGACCGCAGGGAGCCTACCCTAGGTTAAGGTGACAGATGGAGATCGAACCTTGAAGGGGTTCTACACTTGGTGGGCGAGTGTACAACCCCTTCAGGGTTGAGGAAGGTGGGGCGATGTTTTCCAGGGTGCGCTCCCTTCGGTCGCCAACTTGGGCGATCAGCTCTAACCCCTTCGGGGTCAAGAGAACTCGCGATCGCCGACGGGACGGACGGGCAAATGTGCCCGTCCTACGAGGAGACTGGTATGACTGGTTTGTCGAAACTCTGCTTCTTCGCGGCCCTGCTGCCGAGCGTCGCCTGCGCCCAGTTGCCAGCGACGCGGCTGGATGGTCTCTTCCCCTCCGGCGGGCTTCCGGGCACGACTGTTGAGATCGTGATCTCCGGCACCGACCTAGATGATGTCGGCCAGCTGGTCTTCTCGCAGGACGGCTTTAAGGTCGACCGCAAGCTCGCCGATGTCACCCCCTTCGACGAGGGGCCACAGCCGATCCTCAACACGTTTCTGGTGACAATCCCCGGTGTCCCGGCGGGCAATTATGAGGTGCGGTGCCAGGGGAAGTATGGCCTGTCGAACCCACGCACATTTGTCGTCGGGTCATTCCCCGAGGTCGTCGAAACCGAGCCCAACGGCGGCAACCTGCTTCCCGTCTGGACCGAGATCGAGCAGCCCGACCCTGCCAAGCCTGAGACCAAGGTGAAGGTCAAGGTGAACCCGGCGGTCGAAGTGCTCGCCCTCCCGGCCACGGTGAACGGCCAGCTCACCGCAGGGCCGGATGTCGACTGGTATCGGTTCACGGGGCAAGGCGGACAGCGCATCCTCGCCGAAGGATTCGCCCGGCGGATCGACTCGCGGGCCGATCTTGTACTGACGCTGTTCCATGAGAACGGCACGATCCTGGCTGAGAATCGCGCACTCAGTTCCGGCGATCCTCTGCTCGATGTGACGTTGCCGGGAAACGGGCTGTACTTCCTCAAGGTCCACGACTCGCAGTACCTGCAAGGGCCGGGGTATCACTACCGCGTCGCCATTGGGCTGCTGCCGCATCTCGACTTCGTGTTCCCGCCCGCCGGATTGCCGGGGTCGAACGAGGAGTACACGGTCTATGGTCGCAACCTGCCGGGCGGGCAGGCGAGCGGGTTGACCCTCGAAGGACGACCGCTCGACATGCTCAAGGTCCGCATCCCGGTCCCGGGCGACATCGCCGACAAGCTGCAGTTCACGACCCGGCTTGACCCGCATCAAGGGGGCCTGGACGGGATCGAGTACCGCGTGACCAGCGGGAACATGACCTCGAACCCCGTGATGGTGACAGTGGCCACCGCCCCGGTTGTGCTCGACACCGGCGACAACAACAAGCCCGCCGCGCCGCAGAAGCTGACGCTCCCGTGCGAGGTGATGGGACAGTTCTACCCGCAACGCGATGTCGACTGGTTCACGTTTGATGCCAAGAAGGGCGAGGTCTGGGCCATTGAAGTGACCTCGCACCGCTTGGGTTTGCCGACCGACCCGGCCCTCGTCGTGCAGCGGGTCTCCGTGAACGATAAGGGTGAGCCGGTCATCACGGATGTCGTCACCGTCGACGATGTCGTGGAACAAAATTTCGGCAACCGCACCGGTCGGCATGAGTTCGACGAACGCACCGGCGATCCACAGACCCTGCTCACTGTGCCCGAGGACGGAGTGTACCGCTTGATGCTACGGGACGGGGCCAGCGCGGTCCGTAGTGACCCGCGTCTGGTCTACCGATTGGCGATTCGTAAGCCTGCCCCGGACTTCCGATTGGTCGCGGTCCCTAGTGATCCGGTCTACTCGCTGATGCTCCGCAAGGGGGGCCGCGAGGCTGTCCGCGTCATCGCCTTCCGCCGCGATGGGTTCAACGGCGACATCGCCGTCACTGCTGCGGGACTCCCCGGTGGAGTCACGGCTGACCCGATGATGATCGGTGCGGCCAACAACCTGGGCACGCTGATCCTCAGCGCTGCCGACGGAGCGCCGCTGGGAGTCGGGACGTTGCAGGTCTCCGGCAAGTCGACGATCAACGGGGCCGAGGTGACTCGGCAGGCTCGCTACGGAGCGGCCCTCGCTCCCTACCAGTTTGCCCAGCCGAACTCCAATATCGGCAGCGTGCCCGCTCGCCTGGTCAGCCGGATTCAGGTCTGCGTCTCCGACAAGGAACCCGCCCTCGAAACCCTGACGATCGGCGATGGACAGGTGCAGGAGACCGCGCGTGGTGGCTCGATCAAGGTGCCGTACACCCTGCGGAAGACGGACGGCTCGGGCGGCAGCTTGCAGGGCTTCCCGACCGACTTTCCGCCCAACACCTCGATTCCGCAAGTCGGTATCGGCGGCAATGCCAAGGGAGAATTCGAGGTCAAGTTCCAGGCCAACACACCGCCGGGAACGTACACCATGTACCTCGCCGGATTCAATCAGGGACTGCAATACAAGCGCAACCCCGAGGAGGCCGAGAAGGCCAAGCTGCGGCAGGAACGGATCGCCAAGCTCCTGACCGATTCGCAGGCCAAGACCCAGACCGCGACGCAAACTGTCCAGGCGAAGCAGACCGAACTGACCGCAGCCACGAATGAACTCACCCAAGTCACCACCGCCAAGTCGACCGCCGACCAAGCCGTCACGACCACCGATGCGGCCCTCAAGGCAGCGGAAGTCGTCCTCAAGCAGAAGATGGACCAATCGGCAGCCGCCCCCACGGACGAGGCCCTCAAGACGCAAGTCACCCAGGCCAAGACTGCCGTCGATGACGCCGCCAAGAAGCTCAAGGACGCTCAAACCGCAGCTGCCGAAGCCCTCAAGAAGATGGAGGAGTCGACCAAGAAGAAGACCCTGGCGGATGAGGCGAAAGTGAAGGTCGACATGGAACTGGTCATGGCCCAGCAGTTCCAGCAGAAGGCCCAGCAGGAGAAGCAACTGGCCGACCAATACGCCCAGCAGAAGCAGAGCGAAGCGAACCCGCAGGGACGCAACGTCAACATCCCGTCGAACTCTCTCACGATTAAGGTGGTCGAGTTCCCGTTCAAGGTCGATGCTCTCGGCGACGCGATCTCGGTCAAGCAGGGCGAGAAGCTCGAAGTCCCGATCAAGGTCTCGCGGCAGTACGGCTTCACCGGAGCGATTAACATCCAGCACCAACTCGTTGGCGGGGTCAACGGACTGGGCGTGCAGAACGTCAACATCCCCGACAACCAGACCGACTTCAAGTTCGAGATCAATGCCCAGCCGACCGCCACTGTGGGGGAACACCTCTGCACGGTGCGACTGAGCATGAACTTCAACGGAGCCGCCCTGACGATGGAGCGTCCGCTCAAGATCACCGTCGTCGAGGTGAAGGTGGAGACGAAGTAGGATGGGCCCATTGGCCCGTCCCCGAGCGACTTACAACGACCAGAACGGGTGACATGGGCCGGTGGCGACGAGCAACGTCGCTTTTCGCCGACGGGACGGACGGGCAAATGTGCCCGTCCCACGGAGATTCTTGATGCAGACCTGCCGTCTATTTACCTGCTGTGTGCTGGCATTGGCCTCCACGGCCAGCGCCGCCCCGATTGCCATTGCCCCCATTCAGCGGGCCGAGCCGGTCTCCTTTGAGAAGGAGATATTCCCGATGCTGCAGCGGAGTTGTCTGGCCTGCCACTCGGCGAGTGAGAAGCAGGGAGATCTCGTCCTCGAATCGCCGCAGGGCATTCTCAAAGGAGGCGACAATGGTCCCGCTGCCATCGCCGGGCGGGGGGCGGAGAGCCTCATCCTCAAGGCCGCGTCGCATCAGATCGAGACGGTGATGCCGCCGGTCGGGAACGATGTCGCCGCGAAGGATCTCACCTCGCAGGAACTCGGGCTGCTCAAGCTGTGGATCGATCAGGGAGCCCAGGGGATCGGTGCAATCGATTCCCTCTCCCCCAAGGCGTGGCAGGCGATGCCCAAAGGGATTCAGGCCGTGCAGGCCATCGCGATCACCGAGGATGGCCAGTACGTCGCCTGCAACCGCGCGAACCGCATCCTGTTGTTCCATGTGCCGACCGGCCAACTGGTGACGACGCTCGGCGACCCGGCCCTGGCAGCTCCGGCCCAGCCCGGCGTCCCTGCGAATCCCGAGAACGCGATCGCGCATCGCGACCTCGTGCAGTCCCTGACATTCAATGTCGACGGGGACTTGCTGGCTTCGGGATCATTCCGCGAAGTCAAGCTCTGGCGGCGTCCACGCGATGTGCAGAAGTTCAACCTCGCAGCCGGTGGCCCCGTCACGGCCCTGGCGATCAGTCCCGACCGCCAGTGGATCGCCACGACGGGAGCGACCAATACGATCCACCTCTGGAACGCCGTCGATGGGAAGCCGGGACCGACGCTCACCGGCCACACCGGCGTCGTCACTTCGCTGCGGTTCACTCTCGGCAGTACCCAACTCGTGTCCGGTTCGCTCGACCAGACAATCCGCCAGTGGAAGGTCGCCGACGGAACACCGGTCGCCAAGTTCGAGTCTCCCGCAGCGGTCAACGCGGTCGAGGTCGTGATGCGTGACGCTCCGACCGAGATGGTGCCGGTGCCGCCGCAGCTGCTGGTCTCGGGCGGAGCGGACAACATGGTGCGGGTCTGGAATTTGGCGAGTGCCGTACCGGAGAAGCTGGCGACCTCGCTGCCGAATTTGGTGCGGACGGTCACCAGTCGGGATGGCAAGCTCATGGCGATGGTCGACACGGCGGGGACCGTGCGTGTCGTATCGCTGGTCGCCCCGGTGGGCCAACCGATCGGAGCCGAGGTCACCTCGTGGCCGGTCGAGCGCGGGGTGACGCATCTCGCGTTCCAGCGTCCCGCCGATCTACCCGAGGCCACTCCCGACGCCCCGGCCAAGGGGACTTCGCTCTTCACCACCACTGCGGACGGATCGATTCGGCAGTGGAGCCTGCCCGAGCATCAGTTGCTGGCCGAGTGGAAGGGCGGGATCGTCGGCCTGCGGTCACTCGCCGTCAGTGCCGATGGGGCTCAGGCGGCGACGGGCGGCGAGGACGGTTTGATCGCGCTGTGGAACCTCAAGCCGACACTCCCTCCCACGACGCCGTTCCTGGCTCCGCTCGCGGTCAGCGAGACTCCGCTGACGAACTCGCTCCTCAGCCCGACTCGCAAGGAGCTGGCCCTGATCGGAGTCAAGGGTGGCCAGCCGGTCGTATTCATCGTGAACCTGGAGAACGGCCAGATCACGCACACGTTCAGCGGGCACACAGCGGCAATTCGGTCGGTGGGGTTCTCGACCGATGGCAACAAGCTGGTCTCAGGCGGGGATGACAAATCGGTGCGGCTGTGGGATCTGCGGAACCCGGCCAAGCCTGACCTGGCCAAGATCGAAGCCCTCCCGGCGGCGGTCGTGTCGGTGGGGACGAATGCCGATGGGACGGTCATTCTCGCCGGAGGGGCCGACAACACGCTCAGACTGTACAACCCGGTCGACGGCATGGTAGTCAAGGAATTCGCGGGACACGGCGGAGCGATCCTGGCCTGCGGCTTTTGGAACGGACAGCCGTACTCGGTGTGTGTCGACCGCAACGTGCGGTTCTGGAATGCCGCCGATGGGGCACAGGCTCGGGCCTTCCCGGTCGCCGCTGGGATCACCTCGTTCTCGATCTCGACCGATGGATCGCGGATGGCATTCAGCGGAGACGACTCGCAAACGCGGGTCATGCAGACCGACAACGGCGGGCTGTTGCAGACCTTGAAGGGGACAACTCCCGTCACGGCTCTGAGCTTCACCGCTGACAATCTGCAACTCGCCACGGTCGCCGCGACCGGTGAGACGACGGTGTGGAACCTCATGAACGGACGGCTGCATGAGACGTTCACCATGCCGACGCTGACGAGCGCGACGTTCGTCACCGATGCACTGTCGCTGGTGACCACGCACAAGGACGGCCAGCTGGGACGCCAGCCGCTACGGTTCCTGCGGCATCTGGAGGGGAACACCCAGCCGGTCACGGCGCTGCTGTTCCACTCGAATGGTCAGACGCTGTTCACCGCCGGAGCCGATGGGACGTTCCGGGGCTACACCACTCAGACCGGTCAGGCGGCGTTCAACGCCAACCATGGGGCGGTGATTCACGATCTGGCGATCTCGGCGAAGGAAGAGATCCTGGCGACCGCCGGTGAGAATGCCCAAGTGCGTCTCTGGCAACCCAACGGAGGGGCCTTCGGGGTACAGACACTGCAAGGACTCTCCGGGCCGGTGACGCGCGTGGCGTTCGCGACCGACGATACTCAGATCGTCGCCGGTGCCTCGGGCGAGAAGCCCGCTGTGATGGTCTTCGATGTCACGACGGGGGCCGTGCTGCAACGGTTCACGGACCAAGCTGGGCCGACGTTGGGACTGACGCGAATGTTGCCACCGCCGCCGCTCGCTCCAGTGCCAAATGCTCCGCTGGTTCCGCTCTCCCCTGTGACGACCATGCTCACGGCCTCGGCGACCGGGGTCTGGTCCTGGAGTCTCGCGGCTGTGCGGCAGATCCCCGGCAATAGCCAGCCTGTCACCTCGCTGGCGGCGATGCCCAGCACTCCTCGGCAGGTGTTCTCCGGCTGCCTCGATGGAGTGATCCGCCGCTGGAATCTCGAAACCGGCCAGGACATGCAGCAGTTCAATCACGGCGGCTCAGTCACCGCCATTGCTGTCAGCCCGGATGGGCAACGCCTCGCCTCAGCCACCGACAACACTCACACCGCCCGGCTGTGGAACATCAACGGACAGCAGATCGCCGAGATGCGCGGCGATGTGCGGAAGAAGACGGCCCAGACACGAGCGACGCAACAACTCGCCGCCGCCAATGCCCGGCTCAACACGGCGAAGCAGCTTCTCGATCAGGCCGAAAAGGATGTCCCCACGAAGACCACCGCCGAGACGAATCTCTCCACCATGCTGACCGCAGCGAACACCGATGTGGCGGCGAAGAAGACTGTGCTGGAGACCGCCCTCGCGACCAAGACCACCACAGAGAAGGCGGCCATCGATGCCTCCGCAGTCGCGAAGGTCGCCATGACCGCCAAGGAGACCGCCGAAAAAGCCGCCAAGGACGGCACCGCTGTCGTCGCTGCCGCCCAGGCCAAGCTGGCCCGCATCCAGCAATCCGCTGCCGTCGACCCCACCAGCGAGAAGCTCAAGGCTCTCGTCGTGGAGTGTCAGAAGGCCGTCGAGACCACCACGACCACCTCGCAGCAACTGACCGCAGCTGTTGCTCCCCCGACTCAGAACGCGACACAGATGGCCACCGTCGCCAACACGGCGGCGCAGAAAGTGAACGAGGTCCAGAAGCCGTACATTGATGCGCTGGCCGCGCTCAAGACCTCGGAAGCGACCCAGAATCTCCTCGCTCAGCAGCAGGCGATCGCCGCCCGCGAACTGAAGGTCGCCACCGACCTCGTCCCGGTTCGCAAGGACGCCGCCACCAAGGCCGAAGCCGCCGCGGTGGAAGCGACAAAGCTCGTCGAGACCAGCAACACCGAGGTCACCGCGTTCGATCTGCCAATGCGATCGATCGCCTTCTCCCCGGACGGCACACTGCTGGCAACGGCGGGGGATTGCCCGAATGTCCATACCTGGGACGCCACGACCGGAGCGGCGATGGGGGCCTTCGCCGGCCACACCGGGCCGCTCAAAGGAGTCGCGTTCCTTAACGACAACCAGCTCGTTTCGGCCAGTGATGACCAATCCTCCCGCGTGTGGGAGATCAACCCCGGATGGGTGCTGGAACGCACGATTGGTTCGGCGGAGACGCCCACGGTCATCGTCCATCGAGTGACGGCGGTCGACTTCAGTCGCGACTCGTCGCTGCTACTGATCGCCGGTGGCGTCCCCTCGCGCAGTGGGGAACTGCAAGTGGTCAAGGTCGCCGATGGAGCGCGGGTGCTGTACCTGCCGCAAGCTCACAACGATGTGATCTACTCGGCCCAGTTCTCGCCGGACGCCAAGCGAATCGCCTCGGGCAGTGCAGACAAGTACCTGCGCACATTCGATGTCGCCACCAGCCAGCAACTCCGCCGGTTCGAAGGGCACACGAACTACGTGCTCGGGGTCGCCTGGAAGGGAGACGGCCAGATCATCGCGACAGCCGGGGCCGACAACACCGTCAAGGTCTGGGAGTCCGACACTGGCGACCAGCAGCGCACGATCGAGGGCTTCCCCCGCCACGTGACCGCCATTCGCTATATCGGCGAGACCGAAAACATCATCACCAGCTGCGGCGATAAGTTGGTGCGGATGCACAATGCCTCGAACGGAGGTCTGGCGAGAAACTTCGGCGAGATCAAGACCTGGCCGCACTGCGTGGCGATCACGCCCGACAGCAACATCGTGACCGCCGGTGATGCTGGCGGGAATGTGTACTTCTGGAACGGGAACAGTGGGCAGTACCTCAAGACCCTCAGCGTGGCCGTAGCCGTGCCGCCGATGCCGATGAAATAGGACAGCCTTCGTGGGACGAGTACCTCTGCTCGCCCCGCTTCGCCGCGAAAGCCACGTCAGCGAGGGAGAGTGATCGAGCATTCCACGATTGCGTTCGCGCCGACCAGTAGAACGGCCCCCTAGGTCAGTTCCGCCCAGGGGCCAGGCGAGACTCTGGATGAGGGGGCGTCGCGGTGGGTGGTGGCTGGCGCGGAGGCTGGCCTCGTGAGTTGTGGCGGAGGTCGCCCACCTTGGACGAGCTTTCCGTCTGCCGGGCCAGACCCACTAAGTGTGGTGGAATCGCGTGCTGAGTCACTCCGGAATGCAGTCGAGTCCCTCATCCACGTCATGCGAGTCGCCTCGCGATCCACTCGGAATGCATTCTCCCGTTGACAGCCTCGCGATTCCTTCCGAAAGTCCGTGGGACTGCCCCTTGCTTCGGAAAAACACCATGCCTCGCGATTTTGCCACAGAGAGCCTCGCTCACGACCCGATTCACGGGTATATCCCGTTTGTGTCCAAGTCGGGACTGCCGAAGGGCGAGGTCTCCGAGCAAGAGATCATCGACCATCCGTGGGTCCAGCGGATGCGGCACATTCACCAGTTGCAAACGGCGTGGTGGGTCTTTCCATCGGCGGAGCACAATCGGTTTCAGCATGTGCTGGGGGCGATGCACTTAGCGTCGCGGGTGATGGAACACTGGTACGACTCGCTGCGGGAGTCGTGTGCGAATGTGCCGTCGCGGGCGTATGTGGAGTCGCTGGCTCGCATGGCGGCGCTGTTGCACGATGTGGGGCATGGGCCGTTCGGGCACTTCTTTGATGACCAGTTCCTCGATCAGTATGGGATCACGCACGAGGACATCGGGGCCCGCGTCATCGAGCAGGAACTGGGCGAGCTGCTGCGACGGATTCGACGGAACCCAAATGGCAGTCTCCAGCCGCTGGAAGAGATCGACCCGCAGCAGATCGCCTTCCTGATCCGGCGACCGAAATCGAGCGACCACGAGGGCCACCCCGACTGGCTGCGGAAAATGCTGTCGCTGTTCAGCGGGATTTACACTGTCGACAACATGGATTTTGTGCTGCGCGATGCGTTCATGACAGGGTTCAATACGAAGGCATTCGACCTCTCGCGGCTCATCCACTACAGCTTCTTTACGCCGCAGGGGCTGACGATCCACGTGCGCGGGCTGCCCTCGCTGATTCACTTCATCGAGACGCGGGCCAATATGTTCCGCACGGTTTACTTCCATCGGACGGTGCGGGCGCTGGACCTGGCCCTCGAAGAAATCTTCGGCGAGACGATGCCGCATCTGTTTCAGGGGAACCCGCTCGACAATCTGTCGGCCTACCGCAAGCTGACCGAATCGTCGCTGCTGGTCGACATCAGCCGCTGGCCCGATTCGAGTGATCCGGCTTTGAAGAGTCTCGGCGAGCGCTGGCAAAAGATCCTGTGCCGCGAGGTGGCCTGGAAGATGTCGGTCGAGAAGACGATCAACTTTCACACCACCGGGGCCGAGCGGATGTCAATCTTCTCAGAGCCGGATTTGGTGCTGAAGCGGGTGCGGGCCCGCCTCCCGAAGGCGATCGCCGACATCCCGCTGCGGATCGACGTGGCCAAGCACTACCACCGCCCCAGTGGTCGCCTCCCCACCGGCGGGCAGAATTTCCTGTACGACCCCGGCCAGCCCGCACCGACCGAACTCAACGACGACGAACTCTTCCGGGCCCTCCCCGTCAGCTTCATCATCTTTCGCATCTACTCCCAAGGACACGCCCACGACAAGGAACTGCACACCGCCCTCAACGCCGTGCTGGGGGATGCGACGGACGCGAAGACGAATATGTGATAGGCACAACTTCGTTGTGCTCCGTCCCAAGCTCTGCTTGGGACGGAATATCCTCGAAGCTCCGCTTCGTCGCGTGCCAATATCGCCGGTTCATCCGACTATTTGGGGGGATCGCTTGCAAAGTGCGGACATCCTGGTCTCCCCTGAAGTTGTGTTTCGTGGCACGACGTGCCAGGGGAGGTGACAGCATGTCCGCAGCGGGATAGTATCGCAGGGTGGCCCCGGTTGATTCGCTTTAGAATCTACCGGGGCGGCTTGGCCACAGGAGGTTCATGTCTCGTGCGTCGACTCTGGGATCACCTCTGGTGCCGCTGGCACACCGGTAGCCCAAAGCGGCAACCGGTGCTACCCCGCTTTGCTGGTCGGATAGATGGATGTGGAAACTCCCCGTCATCTCGACGGGGAGTGTCCACACAGCAATAGGTCTTACCTGCGGTCCCAAAAACAAGGCGGCATGAAGCCGTGCATCTCCTTGAGCTTGGCGATGAGCACCTCATCTCCGCAGGACCATGACACCAGGTCGATATAGTCTGACGGCTGACCAGCACACGGGGTCTCATAACAGCTGACTGTCAGGACTGTGCCAGTCGGAGCATCAACGATTGACCTCCCGTCGATCCACCCATCTGGCGTAAGGTGGTGGTCTTGTCTCTCAACGCTCAGTGACATCTGTCACTCCTCCCAGAAATGATCTGCTGCTACCTTGATGACAACATCAAGGCCATGCACGGAGTCTACACACACACATCCCCCGCACAAGACGCATCATTGTTGAATTCAGACACTGCAAAGCTATAATTGTTTGTCAGTAAGTGGCATTGGCAAAGCCATTCACATAGTTTGAATAACCCAGAAGTCATTGAAGACTTGTTGGAAATGAGCCAGTCCAGCCGGGAGGATTGTGACACCCTTCTTCAACTTGCCGGTAGGCGTATAGTATTCGTCATAGCGGCTTGCCAAAATCTGCGCCAATTCATTGATCGATAGGCCCGCCGCCTGCGCTCTGTCCCGCAACCGCTGCTCTGCCGCACGAAGCGCCACCACCACAAGCCATCGATAACCCGGGAATCAGTTTGTTACAAGGATTGAGTGCCGCATGGGTGACTCGGTACCATGAACAAAGTCCCATCACTAGAAGGGCCATCCATCCGATCTGAATCTTCGTCATGTCATCCTCTCAGTTTTGCGGGGGTCGTGTGATTGGCAACGTCGATGCGTCCGACAGGCGTTTTCGGCGAGCTCTGTGGTAGATCAAAATTCCAATTCCAATCGCCAGCAAGTGCGCACCGATCAGCAGTTGAAAAAGATTCAATCGAGGGGCAGGCGCGGGTGGAGCGGGAAGCAAACTCGTGATGTCTTCCCCATTCCAGACCCCCAACACGCGAGGACGCCCCGTCGGGTCCAATTGACGAACGACTTTCTGGCCGACGGGAATCGGCAGGGAATCGACATGAAAGTCTGCTGGTTGAACTTGGCCCACGACAATCTCGGTCAATTTAGCAATTCGCCTGACTTGGCACACTCCATCTTTCCACTCCTCGTACGTCAATCGAGTGGGAAAGGCATATCCGTCCACTTGAGATATCTCGTCGGATTTCATGACCCGGCGGATACCGAACAGGGTTGATTCCGACTGCCGAATTGCGAGATCGCCCTTCGACCAGTCGCAAGAGTAGCGGTATTCACTTCCCGGGGAGAACTCGATTCCCGCGCAGGGTATACCGTGGTGTTCACATTCGAACTCACGCCCTGAATCGCTGACATATCGGGCCATTTCATTCTCAAAACTGTCTGTCTTGATGGCCTCAAAATTCAGGTTCATCCGACTATTTGGGGGGATGGTCATTGGCGAGATTTTAGCCTTGTAGGGTGTACTTGGTGTGGTGCAGGGTGAGGAGTCGTTCCT
>JAYTCW010000181.1:0-3041 GCA_043736295.1 Planctomycetota bacterium
GGGCGTGATCATTGCTGCCAAGAGTTCGCTGGGAGAACACGTGATCGTCAATCGCGGTGGCTTGATCGGTCATCACACGACCATCGGCAACATGTCGACGATCGGCCCCGGAGCCAACATCGCTGGCAATTGCCGTATCGGCGACGGAGTTTATGTGGCGATGTCGGCTGTCGTGCTCAACGGCCTGACCATCGGCGATGGCAGTGTGATCGCAGCGGGTGCCGTCGTCACGAAAGATGTCGCACCACACACACAAGTGATGGGCGTCCCGGCGCGTGTCGTCCAAGAAAACATCGAAGGCCGGTGAGGCCTTCACCCCAGGAACCGAACATGCAGCCGCTGATCATCAACGCCGCTTTGACCGGCATGCTGCCGATGAAACGCGACACCCCGCATGTGCCGATCTCGCCGCAGGAGATCATTGCCGACGCCCAGCGCTGCCGTGATGCCGGGGCCACGATCGTCCATCTGCACGCGCGTGAGGCCGATGGCTCGCCCACCTATCGCAAAGAAGTCTACGCCGAGATCTTTGCGGGCGTGCGAGAAAAATGTCCCGATCTGCTGATTTCCGGTTCATGCAGCGGACGCGCGTTTGGCGAATTCTGGCAACGCAGCGAAGTACTCTCATTAGACCCGGATTTCGGATCTTTGACGCTCGGTTCACTCAACTTTCCGACGCAGCCCTCGATCAATTCGCCGGAGATGATCCAGCAATTGGCAACGGCGATGTCTGCTCGAGGTATTGTTCCCGAGTGGGAGCTGTTCGATGTCGGAATGGCGGACTACGCGCACTTCTTGATTGCCAAGGGGATTCTGCGACCGCCATTTTACGCGAATATTCTGCTCGGGTCGCTGGGCTCTCTCAGCGCGACCCCTGACAACCTGTGTACGATGATCCGCTCACTCCCGGCTGGCACCACATGGTCGGCGACGGGGATCGGTCGGTATCAGTTCTTCATCAACTCCCTCGCCGTGACAATGGGCGGTCATGTGCGAGTGGGTCTGGAAGATGCGATGTATGTCGATTGGACCTCCAAGCAACTGGCCACGAATGCAGGCTTGATTGATCGCATCGTTCGGTTGGCGCAAGCGGCGGGTCGCGAGATTGCGACGGCCGAACAAACCCGCTCGATGATCGGATTCGCTTCGCCGTCGATTGTCCGTCGCGATGCGGCATAACCCGTCATACCAGTCCGTCAGAAAACGCCCTCCGTCATCGCCTCCTCCCCACAGTCATGCCCCAAGTCAGCGTCATCATCCCGACCTATAACAGTGCCCGCTTTCTGGCCGAATCGATCCAGAGTGTGTTGCTCCAGACGTTCACGGACTTCGAACTCCTGGTGATTGACGATGGCTCCACGGATGACACCCGGCAGGTCGTGGCACAGTGCCAAGGCGATTCGCGCGTGAGGTATTTTCATCAGGCGAATCGGGGAGCCGCTACGGCACGAAACACGGGGATCCAGCGCAGCTCCGGAAAATACGTGGCGTTCCTCGATGCGGACGACTTGTGGTTACCAGACAAGCTCCAGTGCCAGATCGCCGTCTTGCGGAAGAACCCTGAAGTCAGTGCTGTCCATACCGCTTTCGTTCTGATGCACATTGATGACCAGCACCGAGAGGTCGCGCGGCGCATCCAACGACGTCTCCCCTTCAGGGAGAGAACGCTCTACGAGGAACTGCTGTACCTTATGGTCATCACAGGTTCAGCCTCCTCAGTCATGGTGCGACGCGATGCCCTGGATCAAGTCGGCCCGTTCGACGAGTCCATTCGTCTCAGCGACTATGACATGTGGCAGCGAATGGCTGAGCACCACCACTTCGACTATCTCGACGAACCTCTCGTGTGTATTCGCAAACACTTGGACAATATGTCGAACAATCGGGTAACGATGTTGGAACACCATCTCCGATATTTCCGCAAGCTGTCGCGAGAGATTCCGCCCCAGTACCGCTTTCACCTCCCTAGGGTCGCCCTCTATCGCTTTACGTTACTGACGCTGGGCTTGCTGCGACGGGGCCAGCTGCGTGCGGCATGTGCGGCGAGCGGGGTGGTGTTGAGCAACGCCTGCCGTTGTCCCGGAGCGGTGATGCACGTGACAGCCCGATTGTTTCGGCAGTTCTGGTCGTGTTGACTGAATCGCAATTTGTGCGTCCCAGGAGCCGCTGGCTCACAGGCGATTGCCGGTGGCGGCCTCACGGTGCGATCGTGAGCATCGCCGGTTCTTGAGAGATGCCAAATTGACCGAGGCGGGACTCGAACCCGCACGACCCTTTCGAGTCTCGGGATTTTAAGTCCCGTGTGTCTGCCATTCCACCACTCGGTCGGTGAGGAAGGTTGAAGGTTTATGGTTGATCGACAGAGGGGAGGGACGACGTTGTACGTCTGCCCTCTGGTCGATCAACCATCAACGATAAACCATCAACCCTCTTCACGCATCATCCAGCACATCCACAGCGGCAAACCGCTTGCCTTCCAGCATCTCCAGGCTGGCCCCGCCGCCGGTGCTGACGTGGCTCACCTTGTCGGCGAAGCCGAGTTGCTGGACGGCTGCGGCGCTGTCGCCGCCGCCGATGATGCTGATCGATTTGGAGTTCGCGATGGCCTCGGCGACGATCCGAGTTCCTTCGTCGAACGGGGGCATCTCGAACACGCCCATCGGGCCGTTCCAGACCACGGTCTTGGCTCCGGCGATGATGGCGGCGTATTGCTTGGCCGTTTCAGGACCGATGTCGAAGCCTTCGAAGTTGTCGGGAATCTCACCGGCCTTCACGACCAGCTTGTTACACGAACCCTTGAAGTCGTCGCCGCAGTGGGTGTCAACCGGCAGCACCAGCTTGTCGCCGCCCGACTCCAACAGCTGCTTCGCAAGTTCGACCTTGTCCTTCTCGACGAGGCTCTTGCCGGTCTTGCCGCCCTTGGCCAGGGAGAAGGTGTAGGCCATCGCGCCACCGATCAGCACCTTGTCACACACGTTGAGCAGGTTCTGGATCACCAGGATCTTGTCGGACACCTTCTTGCCGCCGATGATCGCCACGAA
>JAYTCW010000182.1:0-9627 GCA_043736295.1 Planctomycetota bacterium
ACTCCATCTGGTCGAGAATGTCTCGTTGCAGGTCGAGACCGGGAGCCAGTTCGATCAGCTCCACTCCGCCGGGTTGCAAGCGGAAGACGGCTCGCTCGGGGTGGGGGTATGTCGAGCGAAACAGAACGGGATCCTTCGCAGTCAGCTAGTCCTCCAGACTCACAACTCGTCCTCATTCTCCGGATACTTGACATGCACCAGAAAAAGTCCCTGCGCGGGACTGGTATCGCCCGCGAGTTGGCGGTCTTGGGCCATGAGAATCCGCTCGACATCGTCGGGGGTCCAGTAGCCGCGTCCGACGTTGACGAGGGTGCCCGCGATGATGCGGACCATGTTGTAGAGGAACCCGTCGGCTTCGATCTCGATGGCGATGAAGCCTTGCGGATCGGCCTCGGGGTAGCAGCAGGCCATCCCCTGCAAGACAGCGCCGGGGCTGGTGCGAAAGACTTTGAGTTCATAAACGTTACGAGTGCTGGTGATCTTGTTGTTCGGCCAGTTCGATTCGAAGCTGCGAAAGTCGTGGTGCCCGAGGAGACGGTCGGCCCCGGCTTGCATCGCTTCCACATCGAGGTTCCAGCGGACCCGCCAGCTGAACCGGCGGAGGATGAGATCCTCGACGAGACTGTTGTGGATCAGGTAACGATAGCGCTTCGAGAGCGGGGAGTACGTGGCGTGGAACCGGGGTGGGACTTCCGTCACCTCGCGAACAATCACGTCGTCGGGCAACCGGAACTGCAGCGCGTTCCGCCAGCGATCAATCGGGATTTGGCACTTGGTTTCGAAGTTGGCCACCTGCCCATGCGCGTGGACTCCCGAGTCGGTCCGCCCCGCACAGAGCACTCGCGGAGTCTCGCCTGTCAGATCGCGAATGGCCTCTTCGAGCACTCCTTGCACGGTGCGGCGACTGGCCTGGATTTGCCAGCCGGTGAAGTCGGTGCCATCGTAGGCCAGGAGTAGACGGAGATTGGTCACGGGGGGATCGATGAGAGTTGAGTGATGAGAGTTGAGCGTTTAATCCAGAAATCCCGGTTAGCCGCGACGCGAAGGCTTTGCGTAGCGGAGCGCTCCCGCACGCCAGAAACGACTCAGCCCCCGGCGCGATGCCGGGGGCTGAAATTCGACTGATGTCATCGGGCGATAAACTCTACGTCGCCGCTCCAACTCCGGCACCGACCAGTTCTTCATCGCCGCTGCCGTCGCCTTCGCCGATCATGCCTTCGAAGTCGAGCTGCTTGTCGCCGCCGACATCGCGGACCTTGACGATGATGCGGTTCTTGCCGTTGAAGATGCCTCGCAGCAGCTCTTCGGAGAGTGGGTCTTCGATGAACTGCTCGACCGCACGACGCAGCGGACGGGCTCCGTAATCGGTCGAGTCGCGGTCAGCGTCACCCCGGCTCTTGAGGATGATTAGTTCCTTCGCCTCGGGAGTGAGGATCAGGTTCAGGCCACGATCCCGCAGGCGTTCGCGAACCTTGCCCAACTCGATCTCCACGATCTGCTGCATGTTCGCATCGGTCAGCTTGTGGAACACCACGATCTCGTCCAGACGACCGATGAACTCCGGCTTGAAGACGCGGCTGACTTCGGCCATGACGTTCTTCTTCATGTCGTCATGCTGCTTGGTCTCGTCAGTCCCGCTGAAGCCGAAGGCCGGGCTGGCGATCGCCTTGGCCCCGACGTTGGTCGTCATGATCAGGATCGTGTTCTTGAAGTCGACCTTGCGACCGAAGCTGTCGGTCAGGTGGCCTTCTTCCATGATCTGCAACAGCATGTTGTACACGTCCGGGTGAGCCTTCTCGATTTCATCGAGCAGGACCACCGCGTACGGACGGCGACGGATGCGTTCGGTGAGCTGGCCGCCCTCTTCAAAGCCGACGAACCCGGGCGGGGCACCAATCAGGCGGCTGATGTTGTGCCGTTCCTGGTACTCGCTCATGTCGATCTGCACGAGGGCGTCCTCGTCCCCGAACATGAACTCGGCGAGGGTCTTGGCCAGCAATGTCTTTCCCACCCCGGTCGGGCCGGAGAAGAGGAACGTCGCCATCGGGCGCTTCGGGTCTTTCAGGCCCGAGCGGCTGCGACGGACAGCCTTGGCGACGAGCTTGATGCCCTCATCTTGAGAGACGACTCGCTTATGGAGTTCGCCTTCCATGGCCAGCAACCGCACCGTGTCTTCACTCGACAGGCGAGTCAGCGGAACGCCGGTCATCTTGGAAATCACTTCCGAGATAATCTCCGCATCGACAATGCCGTCCGACTCCTTGGACTTCTGCCGCCACTCGCGCGTGATGGTTTCCTTCTTCTTCTTCAGCTTGTCGGCTTGGTCACGCAGCGACGCCGCCTTCTCGAAGTCCTGGTTGGCGACGGCCTCTTCCTTCTGGGCGTTCATCCGCTCGATGTCGCCATCGAGGTCCTTCAAGTCCGGCGGACGGACCATCGACTTCAGACGGACGCGGGCTCCGGCTTCGTCGATGACATCGATCGCCTTGTCCGGCAGGCAGCGACCCGAGATGTAGCGAGACGACAGTTCGACGGCCTTTTCGAGGGCGTCGTCCGTATACTGCACGCGGTGATGCGACTCGTAGCGGTCCTTAAGTCCCTTGAGGATCTCGACCGCCTGAGCCTTGCCCGGCGGGTCGACCATCACCATCTGGAATCGGCGTTCGAGGGCGCTGTCCTTCTCGATGTACTTGCGGTACTCGTCCAGAGTCGTGGCCCCGATGCACTGCAATTCGCCTCGGCTCAGGGCGGGCTTCAGCACGTTCGACGCATCAATGGCCCCTTCCGCGCCCCCGGCCCCGACCAGCGTGTGGAGTTCGTCGATGAACAGAATCACGCTCTTCGCCCGGCGGACTTCGTTCATGACTGCTTTGATGCGCTCTTCGAACTGACCACGATACTTGGTCCCGGCGACCATCATCGCCAAGTCCAGCACCACGATTCGCTTGTCACGCAGCGGTTCTGGCACCGATCCGTCGACAATCATCTGGGCGAGGCCTTCGACGATTGCGGTCTTACCGACACCCGCTTCGCCGAGGAGCACTGGGTTGTTCTTCTGACGCCGACACAGCACCTGCATCAGGCGTTCGATTTCGTTCTCGCGTCCAATTACCGGATCGAGCTTGGTCTGCTTGGCGAGTTCGGTCAGATCGCGACCGAAGCTGTCGAGTGCGGGGGTGCGGCTCTTGCCGCTGCGTCCGCCGCCGCTTTCGCCCTTGCCGCCGCCACCGCCTTCGCCTTTACCTCCGCGTTCGGCGGTTTCGCCTTGTTCGGTTCCATGTCCGAGCAGGTTCAGCACCTCTTCGCGGACATCTTCCAGCTTCAGGCCGAGGTTCATCAGCACCTGAGCGGCGACCCCTTCCTGCTCCCGCAACAGGCCGAGCAGCAGATGCTCCGTGCCGACGTAATTATGGTTGAGGTTGCGGGCCTCTTCCATGGCGTATTCGATGACCTTTTTGGCCCGTGGGGTCTGTGGGAGCTTGCCCATCGTGACCATGTCGGGACCAGACTGGACGATCTTTTCGACCTCCAGGCGGATCTTGCGGAGGTCCACGTCGAGGTTCTTCAGGACGTTGGCGGCGACGCCGGACCCCTCCTTGACCAGCCCCAGCAGAATATGCTCGGTGCCGATATATTCGTGATTGAACCGCTGGGCTTCCTGGTTGGCCAGTTGCATGACCTTGCGGGCGCGGTCGGTAAAACGCTCGTACATTGCAGAGACTCCATGAAGACTGCGGGAGACCGTCCGGGAGGATCCTGCGAACTGTTCAACGAATCAACCCGAAGCTGTCCAGAGGTGGTCACCTCAAGTCAGGCTTCGGGCTTGGAGGAATCGCTGTGTGGCTCGCCCCAACCGGTCGGTGGGCAATTCTAGTTCCAGAGAAGCGGTGCGGCAAGAGGCGGAATCTGCGGTGAATCACGCGGGGCCTCGCAGCAGCCGATTCCGATGCGTTTAAGCGTTCGTGAACGGCACGGAGCTGGCTCCAAACTTCTGCAAGACTCGCTGTCAAATGTCATGGGACGGGCCATGACTGATGGCCGCTTGTCCCCAAGGTCGTCTGTACGCGAGAATAAAGCGACTGAGCTGCGCATCTCATCCTGCATCGACGCAAGGAGTTCCCGTGTCCGGCGATTCGTCTATACCCTCTGGTCCCGTCAGGAACGGGCCACCGGAGGACGCGAACCGCCTGCCAGATCGGGAGCGAGTGGCGCACTGGAATTCGCAGCAATTCCAATGGCTGCGAGTGTATGTGTTCGGAATCCTGCGAAACAACGAGATGGTGGACGATGTCCTCCAGACCGTATTTCGCAAGGCTCTCGAACAGGGTGCGAGTGTTGATCCCCAGTCGGTGCGGGCATGGCTGACGCGGGTGGCTCACAACGAGGCTCTACTCCTGAAACGGAAACAGGGCGTCGATTCGCGGGCGATGACTAGGCTGGGATCCGGGCAGGCAGGTACCGGGCTGTCCGAGAGTGACTCGGCTTCCCTTCCCATTGACGACATCATCCAGCGGGAAACTGCTGAAAAAGTTCGAGCTGCTGTGCAACAACTTCCCCCCGATCAGCGGTTTGTGGTCGAGCGGCGAATCCACGGCGAACAGACCTTCGCCGAGATCGCAGCTGAGTTGGGAATCCCGCTAGGAACGGTGCTGACGCGGATGCGACTGGCACTGGGGAAGTTGAGAGCGGCCCTGGGAGATGAGGGAGTGGGATAGGCTTCCAGCCTGTCATTCTTTCAGCGTAACACACACCAAACATGACAGGCTGAAAGCCTATCCCACGGTCAGGTGGCGGACAAACAACTCCGTCGCACGGAACAATCATGACGACTGCCAATTCCACCACTGACGATGACCTGCTGCTGGCGGTGCGGTACGTACTCAATGAGTGCAATCCGGCTGAGCTGGCCGCGTTTGAGGCTCGGCTCGGCGATGATCCAGCTGCTCAGTCCGCCCTCGTCGAAGCGGTGCAGATCGTCGCCTTGCTCCAGTCGACGCCGACGTGTGCTGAGTTGGCTCCCCGGCACTTCCGACCAGTTCCGGCCCAGCGGTCCTGGCAGGTCGCCTCGCTGGTCGCCGCAACACTCCTCGTGGCTGTGGTTGTGGTTTGGCAGTCGATGTCCTCCTCGCAAATCGATCACACCGTTGTGATGACCAGCGAATCGCCGGTCCTGGCTCAAGCCTGGACTGCTCTCGACCCGCAAGTAAGCACCTCCGATGACGCGGATGAGGTCGCCTTAGTGGACGACTCCGCAAGCGAAGTCGCCAGCGAGGTGCCCGACTGGTTACTCGCAGCTGTGATGGCCGAAGCCGAGCAGGGCCAGCCAGACGACCATGAAGAGATGGAAGAGGGGACCCAGCTATGAGCCGTTGTGCTGGTTTTGATTTCGCAAGGAGTTCGATAGCGAGCGCCGGACGTGAGTCCGCCGTGCTGTGTGAGCGTGTTCTCAGTGGCGACCCTGTGATCGCTGTTCGCCTCATCGTCCCGTCTGGGACGTTTGAAAGTCGCCCACCGTTTCCACGGTGGGTGAAAGACCAGTCAGTGCGGAACCAGTCCCGTCAGGGACGACAGAGCGCTATCGTCCCTGTCGGGACTCATCGGTTTGTCGGGTGCCCCGATCGGGACACGCTTGCCCAAGCCGATTCGCACTGGCACGGCGGACTGACATCCGCCGCTCGCTGCCTCTTGATGATCGCGGCGCTGTTCGCTTCGGCGGTGTCTGCGGACGACACGAAGGACGGCGGCAAGAAGGACGCCCCCAAGGAGCCCGGCAAGGCGGGGGTCGCCAAGTTCGTGGCCGATCTGACACCGGAGCAGGAAGCAGCGGCCCTGGCCTTTGCGGGCGAGCATCACCCCGAACTCAAGACGCTCGTCGAGTCGCTCAAGTCGGCTAATCCCGACGGCTACAAGAAGGCTCTCCACGACCTTTTTCGCACGCAGGACCGTCTCAGTAAGTTGCAAGTGGGCAAGCCCGGTGCGGTCAGTCGCTATGACCACGAACTCGCCCTCTGGGAACTCGACTCCCGCATCCGCCTGACCGCCGCTCGCAATGCGATGAAGGATACGGATGAGTTGCGTGCCGAACTGAAGACCCTCGTCGAGAAGCGGCAGGCTTTGGTGCTCCAGCAACTCAAGATTGAACGCGAGCAGACCGCAGCCCGACTCATGAAGATCGATGCGGACTTGTTGGCCGCTGAAGCGAATCCCGCTCAAACGGTAGATGCCGAAGTGGAGCGTTTACTGAATTCGGCTAAGACCAAGAAGCCGAGCGTGACCGCCAACTTCAACGCCGACAAGCAGAAGAAACCCGGCAAGCCGAAGGGGGAAGCCCAGCCTGGCGAAGGCAAGCCAAAGGGGGAAGCGGCCAAGCCCAAAGGGGAAGCCAAGCCCGGTGAGGGTAAACCCAAGGGCGAAGCCAACCCCAAGGGCGTGAAGCAGCCCACCGAACCGCAGCCGGAACCCAAGACCCCGTAGAGCGGACGCCCTGTCCATTCGAGTCAGACTGGAGACTGAACCACCGAATCGGCTCTGTACCCCGAAGGGGTTACACAGCAAAGCCCAGGGTTGGCGACCAACGGGAGCCTACCCTGGGTGACAGTGTCGAAAAGAAACGAACCCTGAAGGGGTTCTACACTGCCGGTTTGCGAGCGGGCGGTTGTGCAACCCCTTCAGGGTTGGATCATCTCTCGCATGTTTCCCAGGGTGCGCTCCCTGCGGTCGCGACCCTGGGCTGTGATGTGAAACCCCTTCGGGGTATCTCAGGTTTTGTGAACCTCTGACATCGACGACCCATCACAACGGATGAGGACGTCCGTCGTACCCATCACCACCAAACTCCCCCGGAGTTTTCGAATGACCTGTGGAACACGAACTCTGGCCCTCCTCGCGGGACTTTGTCTTGCCTGGACGACTTCCCTCACCGCAGCTGACCCGATCGTTCCGGTCAGCCAGCGGTACAAGGCGGCTGAGACGACCGAAGTCCCCGACTTCCAGCAGCACGTCGTCCCGCTGATGGGGAAGCTCGGCTGTAATGGGCGGGCTTGCCACGGGTCGTTTCAGGGGCAGGGGGACTTGCGGCTCTCGCTGTTCGGCTATGACTTCAAGATGGACCACGAGGCTCTCGTGGGTCGCCTCGAAACCGACTCCCCTACCGACAGCTTCGTCCTCGAAAAGGCCACACTCGCCACGCCCCACAAGGGTGGCAAACGCATGGACATCGGCAGCTGGGAATACAATGTCTTTCTGAGTTGGATCAAGGGCGGAGCGAAGCCGGTCGAGACTGCCAAGAAGCTGGAGAAGCTGGAGATCACCCCGAAAGAGATTCTGTACTCGGACAAGGGCCAGACGACTCAACTCAAAGCGGTCGCCCACTGGGGTGATGGGACGCAAGAAGATGTGACTTGCTTGTGCCGGTTCCAGACGAACGACCCGCAGGTCTGCGATGTGACGCAGGCGGGTGTCGTGACCTCGAACGAAGCCGGTGACACGCACATTGTGGCCTACTACGACAATGGCGTCGTCCCGGTCCCGGTGATCCGCCCAGTCTCTCCGAACTACGGTGATAAGTACCCGCAAATCGCGGCGAAGACCAAGGTCGACGAACTGGTGATCGAGAAGCTGAGGAAGCTCGGCACGTTGCCATCGGAGATCTGCACTGACTCCGAATACCTGCGGCGTGTGAGCCTCGACCTGACCGGGACGCTGCCGACCTCGGATGAGGTGCGGACGTTCCTGGCCGACACCAGTGCCGACAAGCGGGCGAAGAAGGTCGAAGAACTGCTCTCGACCCCCGCTTATGCGGCGTGGTGGACGACTAAGCTCTGCGACTGGACGGGCAACGCCAGCAGTCAGCTCAACAACGTCGGCGTCGGTCGCGACAGCTCCGACAAGGAGTGGTACGACTGGATTTACCAGCGGGTTGCCAACAACACCTCCTACGACAAACTCAGTGAGGGAATCGTCCTCGCCACCAGCAAGAAGTCGGGCGAGTCGTACGAAGAGCTGTGCCATCGAATGTCGGCCTCCTACAAGGACGGCAAGTCATACGCCGATGAGGACGGCATGATCTACTTCTGGGCTCGGGCAAACTTCACCAAGGCGGAGGACCGCGCGATCGGGTTTGCCTACACGTTCCTTGGCTCGCGCATCCAGTGTGCCCAGTGCCACAAGCACCCGTTCGACCAGTGGACCCAGGACGACTTTAAGCAGTTCGAGGCATTCTTTACCCGAGTGCAGTATGGACGGACCGGCAGTGACAAGAAGGTCTATGAAAAGCTCGTCGCGGACTTGGGCCTCGATATGAAAAAGATGAATGGAAACAAGCTCCGCGAAGCGATGGCGGTCGCCGCCAAAGACGGCAAGCTGATCCCCGTTCCCGATCTTTATGTCCAGGCTCCGAAGTACAACAAGGCCAACGACAGGAAAAAGAAGGACAACGGGAAGAGGAACACCGTGGCCGACTCCAAGCAGGCGAAGCTGCTGGGCGGTGATGTGGTCGACATCGACAAGCTAGAAGACCCGCGCGTCCCGCTGATGGAGTGGCTGCGAGCCAATCCGCTGTTCGCGAAAGCCTTCGTGAACCGGGCGTGGGCGAACTACTTCAACCGAGGCATCGTCGAGCCGACCGATGACATGAACCTCGCCAATCCGCCGAGCAACGAGGCCCTGCTCAATCACCTCTCGACCGGATTCGTGGCCAGTGGGTTCGACATGAAGTGGGTCCATCGCGAGATCTGCAATAGCGAGACCTACCAGCGCTCTTGGCGTCCGAACGACACCAACCTCCTCGACGAGCGGAACTTCAGCCACGCGGTCCCGCGCCGCATGCCCGCCGAAACCACCGTCGACGCGATCCACCTGGCCACCATGCGTACCGAGGAAACGGCAGCCTTCGACACCGAGATCAAGGGCCGGGCTTTGTCTCAGCCCAGCACCCCACGCAAAAACGACGGAGCAGGGCAGCTGTATGCTCTCGGAGTCTTCGGTCGGTCGACCCGCGAGAACTCCTGCGACTGTGATCGGTCGAGCGAGTCGAGCCTGCTCCAGACTCTCTACATGCGGAACGACAACGATGTCTACAAGGAGCTGGATCGCGGCGATGGCTGGCTGGCCGAACTCGGCAAGCAGTACGGTGCCAGGGTGATCGCCCCGGAAGAAACTCGCGCCAAGACCAAGCCTGCCGACTACGACAAGCAGTTGGCCGGGCTCCAGAAGCGAGTCGCGAACCTGAAAGGCTCCGACGACAAAAAGGTGACCAGGCTCGCTGAACGGGAACTGCTCACCTACGAACGCCGTTACTCCAAGCTCCCCGCTGCTCCGCAGACCGAGACGGGCAACCAAACGAAGCCCGTTGCCAACAAGCCGACCCTCGATGACGCGGTCCTGAAGCCGATCATCGAAGAAGCCTACCTCCGCACGGTGAGCCGGTTCCCGACGCAATCGGAGATGGCCACCGCCCTGACCTTCATCCAGCAGTCATCAACACCCATGTCAGGTGTCCGCGATGTCTTCTGGACGCTACTGAACACGAAAGAGTTCATCGTCATTCACTGAAGGAAGTTGTCAGTCGTCAGTTTTCAGTGGTCAGCCAGAGAGAACAGGCTGACGTGAAAGCGGGCGACTGAAGAC
>JAYTCW010000183.1:0-3477 GCA_043736295.1 Planctomycetota bacterium
TTCCATCCGCCATGCTGCCGCACTCCTTTGCTCGATGACGGCTCAACCATAGCTTTTTCCTTGGGTTACGTCAGCGCTGCTTTTCGGATAGCCTCTGACACGTTGCTCCTCGCCACCATGAACCATGCGAGTGGCCCGTCAAGGCTTAATTTTGGGGTCCGCCTCCCACGGGAGGGCGAGGCTCCCGCCGAGCCGCGACTGCGGGTGGACGTGTCCCCTGGTTCGCGGCTCAGCAGGAGCTTTGCCCTCCCGGCGGGCCGGGCTCAACCCCAATTCTGAGCCTTGACGAGACACTCGTTTTGCTTGTCGGTGAAGTGTCACCTCACGATGACGTAGTCGCCCGCTATCAGGTATTTGGGGATGGCACGGACAGCCGCAAGATCCTTTTCCTTCTCGTCCGGCGAAAGTTGCTGTTCTGAATCCGGATCATTCCATTTTACCATCGACGGATGGAGCTTAAGTGCGTTGTCTCGCTTCTGTCCGTACCGCCATCCCTGACTTGCTCGCTCATCGAACCAACGGTCGTGTTCGTGCTGTGCAAGTTCTTCAATCTGTACTGGAGTGAAGCCTGTGATGACGTTGTCAGCAGGCTCCTCTTCGACCTGTTGTTCGCATTGACAACCCACCAGTCTCAATTTTCGTACGATGTCGTCGGCCTGGGCCGGTTCGAGTCGCGATAAAACACATTCAGGTTAGCCCATTCCTGGTGGGAAGGCTCATTCGTGTTGTAGTCGCATGTTCCATCGGGCTTGGGTGTCCTGCGCTGAGCGAGATAGTCCTCGTGAATCTCCTGGGCGATCTTCTCGCGTTGCTCCATTGGAAACGGCGGCGCGTGATGTACGAGGTTAAGGAATCCGATGTCCGTGGGACGAGCCGCGTTGGTCAGTGAGACGACATGCAATTCCAGCTGCCTCGGGTGTGGCAACGAACCGGCATCGAACCTCGCACTGCCGCCCAGCTGGCTCATGTCGAGGATCGCCTCCAGAGAACGAATGCCATGGTGGAATCGACGGACCTTGAGGAAGGCTCGCAACACGCCCTCATCAATCTGCAATGTCTCGTTGGTGTCGAAGAGGTGTCGGGCCTTCTCCTTGAGTTGGGATCTCAGGATGCCCGCACGTCGCAATGCCGATGCGGCACACGGGGTCGACGGATCGAAATCGATGCCGGGAATGTTGAGAACGCCACGCAGTCGGCTGATGAAATCGGGGCCTTTCGCTTTGACAAACTGCTTCCAGGCTTCCGCTTCCGTCCCGTTTTCAGAGCGCTCGTTCGGCACGAACTTTTCATAGCTGTGCGCTGTCCCGCCCGCAAACACGAAGATCGCTCGGCCCAGCGGATGGATGGCTCCCTGATCGAGGAACTCGCCATCCTGCATCGGGGCCAGCAGCTTCTTCAACCAATAACGTTCCGTCTCGCCGACCGATGCATCGAACTCGTCGAAGAAGACCAGCGGGACGTTCCCCTTCAGCACCTCATCGCGGACCAGATGCAGCGCGCGGCTTAAATCTTCGCTGTCCGGCGAGAACTGCGAGAGATTAAACGTGAGCTTCTTGATCTTGGCTCCCGATCGCAGGGCGATACTCGCGGACACTTCCTCGACACCGAATGACTTCCCCGAACCGGGCGGACCGAAGACCGCCAAACAGAGTGGACGCTTAGGGGCCAGCTGACTGAGGTATTCACGCACGAGGTTGCTGACCGCGCGGTAGGCTTCGATCTCGCCCCGGTCATAGGTCACGAGCTTCCCGAACACGCCCACCGGCAACGTCACTAGAGTCGCGAGTGTCGAACGCAGATTAAGTTGCGAGTTTGCTTTCTTCCCGAGAGTCAGGACTTGTGCCACCTGATCGACCAAGTGCCCATCGGCCAGCTTCGTATTCAGGATCGACCATTCTCCGGGATCGGCATTCAGCGCGTCTGTCGAGATCGGAATCGAGATCGTCGCGAACCGCAACTCGGCATTCGCCATGGCTTCAGCGTTGGACCTTGCCGCGAACACGCACTGGACTGGGTAGCTCGGAGTCGGTTGCGGCCCCTTCGGAGAACTGACATACCCGATCGACAACAGCTCACGACTGGCCAACAGTCCTCGCTTCAGTCCGCGTTCCAGTTGCGGTAACGATTCGCTCAGCGAACTTCCGACTGCCAGTACAGACCCATCTCGTAATCGTTTGAGTTCATTCTGGCTATCGGGAGCCAGTAAGGTGGCTGCCAGACCCGCCACAAAGGACGACCCGTACCCCACCATTGTGCCCGCATGCTGGTCGTCCCAGTCCCCTTCAATCTCGATCGGATCATACACCAGCCATGCGCGGGGCGGCTGATCCCTCCGGGATTGCACCAGTAGACCGCACCTTCCAAACCGAGACGCACGATCAAGTGGGGACACTGACGCAACTCTGCCAGCCGATTGGAACCGGAACTCCCATTGAGTTGCCAGACGAGTTCCAGCGCCGTTCGCTCCCACGACAACCGGCGACTGATCACAGCCCCCGCCTCACGCAGATCATCAACGCTGACCACTACGATGGTGTTGTGGCCATGCTCCGTGCGAATCACTTGCCAGAGTTCATTCATGACCGGCGGCAACGGACGATGCAGCTTGTACAGCACCAAGGGGAGCAGCGCTGGCGCGACAGCTTTCGAGGTGATCGCTGTGGGCCACAGATTCTGCTGGTGCCGAAATCGATTGCCGGTGTCGTCCAGAACGATCAGGTCTGGATTCGAAACATCACCCTGGAGTTTCAATTCCAGTGTCGGATAGTTGGGCTTCGACGGGTCGTCTGGCTTGTCAGGGCCAGAGAATCCGCAGCTCTTAATTCTACTGTCCGTTGATCTTTACCTAACCCTGAAGTAAGCGAACCCCATTTGGGGATTTTCGCCTGTGGGGGTGGAAAACAAGAAATCCCTCGGTGATTTTTGGTGTCTGATGGTTGTGTACAAGACCACAGGCACCGATCACGGAGGGATTTCGAGTGAAGCGGAATACGAAGAGGGTCGCACAGAAGTTGGCTCGACGCAAGCGGCGGATTGAGAAGCGGCTGGAGGCGGCTCGCGCGGGGCGATTCGTACGGATGATGTCTAGTGCGCCGCCGGTGTTGAATACGGCGGGGTTGAAGTACGAGTTGTCAGACAAGTCACAAGCCATCGTGTATGGGGGCGTGCCGCTGATGATGCGTGTCGCCCGCGAAATCGGGTTGACCGACGCCATTAATTCGGGCAAGCCGATCTTAAAGTAGCGGTGTCCGTATTATGAGTCGGACCACGTGTTATATCTGGCGATGAATGCGTTGTGTGAGGGAACGTGCCTGGAGCACATCGAGCGGCGGCGCAATGACGAAGCGTTCCTGAACGCGATCGGAGCGGATGCGATTCCCGATCCCACGACGGCAGGCGACTTCTGCCGCAGGTTCGACCGTGTGCAGGTGCGGCAGTTGCTCGATGCCATTCATCTCGCGCGATATAATATCTGGC
>JAYTCW010000184.1:0-5727 GCA_043736295.1 Planctomycetota bacterium
CCATGCTGGTTCGCTTCCATCTCTCATCGGTTTGTTGATTGATTCTCCTCGCTTCCACTTCTTGAACTCAACGTCACCGTGCCCATTATGCACCAACCATTCGCCATTGCCAACGGCGTAGTTGTGCAGGTCTTCGACGTAGATGTGGTGGACGGTGGTCGGGGTGTGTTCGGTGTCGACCGACTCGACGGTCGATTGACCACCGCCTCGCGAGACCAGTACATCCCCGACTCGCAGATCCCCGGCGTCCACCCACGATCAGTGTCACTCACCATCAGTGGGAGCTCCGTAGAGTTTGTATTTCAGGCCATCCTGTTGACCTTCCACTATAGGTTCCAATGCTTCCAATGTGCCAGAGAATTCTAGAACCTGCTGCACAGACATTCCATTCAGTCGGCTATACATTGTTGCGAGCCCAAGTTGTGCTAGGCACTTCATTTGAGCGTCAACAAGTTGAGCCTGAAGTGCAGGGTGCAATTGGCTCTTTGCATTGTACATGCTGTCACAAAAGCTTTGAACGTCAGTTCCAAACACAGTCAATTGCAGCAGATCTCTTGTCATTGTGTTCCTCAAATTACATCCTGAATGGAAATCCACTTGCCCAACCATGAAGCACGTTGCCATTCTGGTAGTAGATGTTCATCCCAAACTGCTCAGATGCCCATCTCATGATGCCTTGACAATTGGCACATGGCGGAAGTTCACCCTGAATGACGAGTGTCCGACCAGGTCTCAGATGACCAGCCTCTGAGAGGTCATCGATAATCTTGCCTTCTGTGTGCCCGTACCACGACTGCTCTGGAAATGACAGTCTGCCTCTACCTCTGAGCGGAAAATCAACCCCACTCAACTCGTCGGAGGAGGCAATCAGACCGCCTTGCGGACCTCGCAACTCCCAGTCTGCATGATGCCCGTTATGCACCAACCACTGGCTATCACCGACGGCGTAGTTGTGCAGTTCCTCCACGTAGATGTGGAACACCTGGACTGGCTGGTGTTCCGTGTCGACGCTCTCGACGGTCGAGGTGCCGGTTTCTCGCGAGAATAGCACATCGCCGACCCGCAGGTCGCCCGCGTCCACCCACCGGCCCGGCACACCGGGGATCTCCATCCCCGACTCGCCGAGCATCTCAGGCACCGGGCGAACGTCTAACTCCTCGCCGGACACCACCCAGTACGGGTGATGGTACGTCGACCGCACCTCAGCCCCGTTCGACCGCACCGTGACAACCAGATCATCATACGCAATCGACGAATGGTACGAAACCATGCAGCTGCGCCACTGGCCGCGTCGCTGGTCGAAGCCCCAGACGGTATCGCCGGAGAGGATCGACTCAATCGCCCTCGGCCCGTCCGGCGTCGAGACCAACGTCCCGGCCACGAAGCACGGCAGACCCAACATGCGGGCCCCGGCGAGGTCGCAGTTCATCAGCTTCCGAATCTCGCCGAACCGACCGACGGCATTCGCCAGGTTCGCGATGCCGCCCAGCGCGCTCATGGCGGCCAGGCCGTGGTTCCCCTGCTTGAACTGGTCGATCGCATTGCCGAAGTCCTGCTTCGCGTCCTTCGCCGAGTGCCACTGGCGGTCGCTTTGGGCCGCCAGTGCTTTCGACTTTCGATACCGAAACTCACTGGCGAGTCAAAGCACTCGCCAGTGGCACAGGGTGGGTTTGGTTATCTGAAGTTCTTCGTCTGGAGGTCTCCGGGCGATGACGCTTTCGACTCGTGGGGATCGCGACGGACGAGGACGTCCGTCGTACTTTTACACGTTCTTCCAACTCCGGCTGGCGGCGCTGTCGAGAACAGCGTCGCAGACCTTTTGGGTCTCCAGCGCATCGCGGAAGGTCGGGTGGCAGGGGGTGCCGTTGCCGAGGGATTCGAGGAAGTCGGCGACTTGGTGGACGAAGCTGTGCTCGTAGCCGATTTGCAGGCCGGGAACCCACCACTTCGCCATGTACGGCTGGTCGCCGTCGCTGACGTGGATCGACTTCCAGCCGCGCATTTTGCCTTCATCGGCGTAATCGAAGTATTGCAAGCGGTGCAGGTCGTGCAGATCCCACTTGAGCGAGCCCTTCTCGCCGTTCACTTCGAGGGTGTACAGCGCCTTGTGCCCACGGGCGTAGCGGGTCGACTCGAACAGGCCGAGCGAGCCGTTGCCGAAGTGGCACAGGAACGAACAGGCATCGTCGATCGTGACCTTCTGCTTCTTCCCGGTCGCGGTATGTGTCCGCTCCTTGATGAAGGTCTCGGTCATCGCCGACACATCGGTGATCGACCCGTTCAGCCAGATCGCCGTATCAATACAGTGGGCCAGCAAATCGCCCGTCACGCCCGAACCCGCCGCAGCTGCGTCGAGCCTCCAGAGGGCGTTGCCGCCCTGGGGGAGGTCGGCGTTGATGGTCCAGTCCTGGAGGAAGTTGGCCCGGTAGTGGAAGATCTTTCCCAAGCGGCCTTCGTCGATAAGGTTCTTGGCCATCGTCACAGCCGGGACGCGGCGATAGTTGTACCAGACAGTGTTCGCCACTCCGGCCTTCTCAACGGCGAGGCACATCTCCTCGCCTTCGGCGGTACTCATCGCCAAGGGCTTCTCGCACAGGATCATCTTGCCCGCCTGAGCGGCTGCAATGCTGATCTCCTTGTGCAGGTTGTTCGGCACGCAGATGTCGACCGCGTCGATGTCCTTCCGCTCCAGTAGCTTCCGCCAGTCGGTCTCGATCGACTCATAGCCCCAGTTGGTGGCGAAGGCTTGGATCTTGTCCTTGTCACGGGCACAGGCAGCTTTGAGGACGGGGCGGTAGGGCAACTCGAAGAAATCGTTAACCCGCTTGTAGCCGTTCGTGTGGGCTCGCCCCATGAAGCCGTAGCCGATCATCCCGATATTCAGTGGTTTGGGCATCCCGCGTTTCTCCTGTGTGGTGTGAGTCAATGTGTGAGCTGAGCGGGTGGGGCGACGCGAGCCTTTGCCCGCGCGGACCGCCACTCCGAATCGGCTGTCAAGATAGCCGCCCGCTGTCCGGGATGCCAGTTGTCGGGGAGGGAATTGGGAGTCTTGGCGACCATGAAGTCAGATGGCCTTTCCAGGCCGTCCCTTCGGCCTTTGAGCGTCAGATTGGCATTGGGTTCAGGTTTCCCAACGGGGCAGGTCTTGAAAGTCGTGGGTCGCGCGGGGACGGACTAAAGTCCATCCTACGTTCAGATGGCGATTCGGCTTTCGCATTCGTCGTGCCTGCGATAACTTTCAGTTCGCTCAGCGAGATCGCTTGGCACTTGCCCCTCGCCTTTTGGCACTCCTCAATGCGCATTCTCTCGCAAACTTCGGTGAACTGGGCGGCACTTCTCGAACAGCTGTCGACATTGTCGACACCGGTGATCGTGGGGCTGTTCGGGCTGCATGTGGTGCTGTTTTTCATCTTGTGGGTCTGGTCGAAGCGAGACTTCCGGGTCATTGCGTCGTCGCTGTTCGACTTTACAAAGGGGCTGAAGAACCAGAGTCTGCTCGATTCGAATTCGCACCTTGGCGACCAGATCGAGGTCTTTCTGGCAGATGTCAACGATGTACTGGATGACCCGACGCGCGGGGCGGATCGCAATGCGCTGCTGGCCCGGATGCAGGTCTTGGATGAGAAGCGGCGGTATCTGCAATCGATGTCGTTTGACACCGTCTACAATAGTGCCCGCACGATGATCGAGGCCTACCCGCTGGCCGGGGTGCTGGGGACGATGCTGGCGATTGGAGCGGCACTGAACACCAAGGCCGAGGGGCAAGCGGCCTCGGTCGCCCAAGTCGTCGAACGCTTCGGCGAGGCGATCTGGTGCTCGTTCGCGGGACTGATTTCAGCGATCATATTGATGTTCATCAACAGCTGGTTGGAACCCTCGTTCAACCGCTTATCCGAGGATCGCAAGCTCGTGCGCGAGACGGTCGGACGGGCCAAGCGGGAATTGACACTATCGGTCTCAAAGTCGGAAGGGCCCGACGCATGATCACCCGCCGCCGACTGACACTTCAGATTACGCCGATCCTCGACATGCTGCTGATCGTGCTGTTCATGCAGTTTCTCGATATCAAGGAGCGGGCAGCTGCTCTGGAGACGCAGGCCAGCACCTCTGCAGCTTCTGTCGTCGAGATGGAGGCTCAGGTGAAGGACGCCCAGGCCCACGTCGCCGCCGCACAGCAGGAGACCGACCGCGTGCGCGAGCAGCACGAGGCCGTCGCGCGGATGCTCGGTGAGGTGTTCCGCCTCACCCCCGAAGAGACGCAAGCCTTCGTCAAGGAGATGCGGGCACCCACCCTCAACGGCCCATCGCCTGCCGCTGAAGCTCAGCTCAGGGCGCTGGCCAGCGGGTCGCCGGAGCCGATCTTGCAACACTTGCTGACCTATGACGAGATCCGCAAACGCTGCGACGTGTGGGAGCTGTTCATTGATGGGCAAGACGTGGCCCACCTCGATACGGGGGACCGAGAGCGTGTCTTCCGAGTCGACCTGGATCGGAATAATAACGACGCGGATATCGAGCAGTTCTCCGAGGAACTCGAAACCGCCTACCGCAGCTTACCCCAGCCGAAACATCTCGTGATCCTGCAGCTGACATATGCTCGCAACGCCCGCTTGACCGTGACCGAGGGGGTGGCGGGCGCGCTGCCGAAAGTCTTCGACCGAATGAACAGTGCGAGTGGCGGGTTGACACGGTTTGAGTACGCCGACATGGGTGTCCGGCGGGTGGCTCTTCCCAACGAGAAGTAAGGATTTGAGTTCCCCCATGTTCCTGATCGACACGCATGCCCATCTCGACGAGCAATCGTTTGAGGCCGAAATTGACGACGTGATCCAGCGAGCGCAGGCGGCTGCGGTGAAGGGGATTGTCACGATTGGGACTACTCTCGATTCGTGCCGCCGGGCGATTGCGCTGGCTGAGAAGTACCCAGCTGTGCGGGCGGCGGTGGGGATTCACCCGAACTACTGCACGCAGGCGGCGTTCGAGGATTGGGCGACGATCTGCGAACTGGCGACGCACCCGCGCGTCGTGGCGTTGGGGGAAACCGGCCTCGATCGGTACTGGGACCATACGCCGATGGAGGTGCAGGTCGACTACTTCGAGCGGCATTTGGCTCTCTCGCGCCAGATTGGCAAGCCGTTCATCGTTCACTGCCGCGAGGCGGAAGCGGAGACGTTGGAGGTTCTGGAACGTGATGCCAAGCTCGGCCCGCTGAACGGCATCATGCACTCCTTCTGCGGCAGCCCGGAGACAGCTGCCCGCTGCGTCGAACTCGGCATGCTGTTGTCGTTTTCGGGGATGCTGACCTACAAGAAGAACGAAGCCCTGCGGCAGCTGGCCGCCACTGTGCCGCACGACAGACTCTTGGTTGAGACCGATAGCCCGTACCTCGCCCCGACGCCGCACCGTGGCAAGCGGAACGAACCCGCGTTCGTGCGGAATACCGCTCAGGTTCTCGCAGAAGCTTGCGGTCTGACGCTGCCGGAGCTGGCCGAGTTGACCACGGCGAATGCGAAACGGGTCTTTCGCTGGGATGCGTGATGGACTGGCGAGGTTGCTTCGAACGAGAGGACCAAGCCAATTTCGGTGAGGAAGCTCGTGAGAGATCCCTCGGGGCGAGTGGTCCGTCGATCTCGTGAGGCGAGCGGCCAGTGATGGTTGACCAGTAGAACGGCCCCCCAGGTCCGTTCCGCCCGGACCTAGTTCGCCACAGCGGAAGTGGCACATCAC
>JAYTCW010000185.1:0-3206 GCA_043736295.1 Planctomycetota bacterium
ACTTCAGATCTTACACTGCTTCAGCAACGACAGTGTGAAGCGGTATAGCCACGCCAGATTCTCGCGCATGAACGCGCCGCGCGTGCGAGATTCGTCCTCGTGATAGGTCATGTCTAATGTCCAGTGGCACGAGTTTTCGATGGCCCAATGCGACCGCACCGCGCGGGCCATTTGTTGAATGTCCAGCTCCAGACTACTAATAAAGTAGCGTGTGTCGTAAGTCTCCTTTCCGTCTCGAAGACAGGTGAGCATCGCGACGCCGATCGTCTTGAATCCCTTCCACTGGTCGAATCCGGGCAGCGTCTTAAGAGCGGGGAACTGCATATAAATCCGTTGCTCTTTTCGACCATGACCGGTCTCCGTGGTGACCAGACGCTGGGCGGCGGGAATCTCAGTATCGAGTTGTTGATTCACGTGTTCGATGACCGCTTGATAGAGCGTCGGGTGGTTGCCTTTGAGGGCCAGCAGGTAGTCGCCTTCGCCCTCGACCACCTGCTCCGCGATCTCCGTCTGAGTCCCCATCGCATCAATGGTCACGATCGCTCCAGCCAGGTTGACCAGCTTCAGAACCTCGGGAATTGCTGTGTTTTCATTGGATTTCTCCGAGGTGGCCACCTGGGCCAGCGTGATCCCCAGCTGCGCCGCATAGACACTCACTGAGTGCAGCGCCCCCAGCCCTCGCGACCGATCATGGCTGCGCCGCGGCGTCTTGCCGTCCACGGGCAGCAGCGGACGTTCCGCCAGAGTGCCCGGCGGAACGGACTGCTCGGCGCGTTGACAGAGCGCTTGAATCCAGTGATGAAAACACTTCTGAAACGCCTCGGGCTTCAGCGCCGTGAGAACTCGCCGAAAGACATCTTTGCGCGGCACGCCATGCTCGAGCGATAAGAGGTCAATTAAAAACACAGACTTCGACTTGGCCCACTCCGCAATCGATGTCGGTCCAGCTGCGCCCGCCAGAATTCCCATAATTGCGATCACCACGACACTCTCGAGTGAGTGTTTAATGTTAATCGGCTCCCGCGGATCCTCTAACTCCTGGAAATGACACAGCACCTCTTCGAGGCCCACTCGAATCTGTGCCAACTCCTGCGTCTCACGAACCATGATGAACCCTCCCTGCGTGAACGATCAAGCCTCTCACAGGAAGGGATTATTCAGATTTTAAAGCCTGGCGCAAGCCAACCCAGCCTGCCCCAGCCACCCAGAGTGCGCGCTAGCCCTGTCAGTCCACCCCTCCGGCGTCGGAGCGAAGCTTCAAAGAGATGCAGTCTCCAATAGAGCTTGGGACTGAGAACAATCCCTCGTAAGTGGGCGGTGGATTCCGGGCACTGACGCTTCCGGCTCGATGGCGAATCAATTGCTTTGACCGATCACTCAGCTAGCGAATGAATCGTGTTGTGGATCACTCCCGGCACGCTCGACCCGTCGGCGAACTTCAGTGTGTATATGATCTCCATGCCCCACGTGGGTTGGAGGTCGGCGATCTGGAGCGTCAGGGATTTGCGGTCCTCGGAGAGAGTGGCTTTCTCGACTGGCAGCGTCTTCTCGTCGTAGTGCTTCGAGCCGTAGTTGGCGGTGCGTTTCAGCGACCAGGTCTTGATCTGGACCTGTTTCGGATCGAGGGCGGTCGCGTCGAGCGGGTCCGTGAAGGTCAGCTTCAGTCCCGTCTTCGTAGCATGCAGGGCGGTCGGGAGATGGGTCGGCTGACCGGTGGCTCGCAGGCGATACAGGCCGCCGGGTTGGGTGGCGCTCCCGGCCCAGGCGAACATGCCGCACAAGTAGAGCTGCCCGTCGGTGGGGTTGAAGCGGCCGCGCATGACGCCGGTGGGGAAGGCGGGGATCGGCAGTTCGATCATGCCGCCCTGCATGTTCGCCCCGGCCTGCTCATGTGGCACGACGAACACCTTGCCAGTGCCGTACGACAGGTTCAGCAGCGACCCGTCGAGGGCTCCCCACTTCGGGCTCTCGACCCACAACAGTTCAGCGGGGGAGCGGTCGAACTCGTTGGTGATCCAGCACAGCGGCGGCACCATCGCGGAGTCGGACGAGTCGGTGACATCGGTGTAACCGAACATATTGCCGTAGAAGTTCGGCTTCCCGGAAGGGTCGAGTGTGACCCAGTTGATGCGGTTCTTGGGGTTCCAGAATCCCTCCTGGTCGGTGACGACGAATGAACCATCCGGGTTCAGGCAGACGCCGTTGGCGGCGCGAAACCCAGTGGCCAGGATCTCGGTCTGCGCACCGTCTTGGCTCACTCGCAGCAGCGTGCCGTGGTGTGGCACGACGGCCTTCAAGGCATGTCGCCCCGACTTGGCGTAGTAGAAGCGACCCTCGGCATCGGTCTGCAACCCCATCGCGAATTCGTGGAAGTGCTCGGTCACCTGGTGATCGTTGTTGAGGCACTCGTAGTAATCAATCTCGCGGTCGCCGTTGAGGTCGTGCAGCACCATCAACTGATCGCGACAGGTCAGATGTATCTTCCCATCGACCACCTTCAGCCCCAGCGGCTGAAACAGCCCTGTGGCAATGCGTTGCCAGCGCAGCTTCTTCGTCTCCAGCACGCTCTCCACCAGCCACACATCCCCGTCCCACGTACAGACCGCCATCTTCCCATCCGGTAGGAAGTCCAGCCCCGTGAACCTCAATTGAGCCAGCCACGGATTGGAGTCGGGTGGGGTCAGAACATCGACGGCGAAGGGGCCGCTGTCGGGGCCGGTGGTGGGTTCGGTTTCGAGGACGAGTGGCCAGCGAGCGGGGCCTCCGTGGGTGAGACTGGCCAAGTCCATTGCGGGTCCGAAGATCGCCGGGTTCGGGTCGATAGTGGGAGCCACTGAGGTCCAGAGGGTGAATCGCAACGTCTCCGGCCCAGCTGCGATTCGCAGGCGAAGGGGCCCGTCCTCAGTGGTCAATCGAGCAGACATCCGCATCGGCACCACTCCGGTTGCGACTGGTTGCTCAGCGACTTGCAACACGAGGTCGCGATCGCGCGGGCCGACCTCGAATGTTCGCAGGAACAGCGGCGGACTCCCCGGCTCCTCCGCGACCTGCACTCGTGGCATCTCCAGAACGTCCGTCTTCCCCACCGAATACGACAAGATCACGTTCTGCCCGTGGTAGTACATCCCGCGATACTTCGCCCAGTCGCGGGGCAGTGGGCCATACCGGCGGCCATCGCGGCCCTCCACACGGCGGTCATCGGTGAA
>JAYTCW010000186.1:0-4504 GCA_043736295.1 Planctomycetota bacterium
GACTACTTGACCGCTCGCATCGACGAGGTGAAATCGGACCGTCGTCTCCTGATCGCCAGGCTGAAAGGCGACATGAGCCTTGATCTCGCCGACGGCGACCTCATCGGACGCATTCGGCACGAGCGCTGCTGCCGATTCGTCATCACCAACAACGATGAGTTCGTCCCGCGCCAGCCCTGGAGGTTTCCCCTCCGGCTGATGATCAGCAAACAATCGGTACTGGCCTGCCTTCGGAAACGCGAACTCGATCGTGATGTTTCCCGACGCATCCACCTGCGGGTGCAGATGCGAAAACTCATCGAGTCCTTCCCGCACAACAATCAAATGCACAAGCTTTTCATGCAGCAGTGCGAACTTCGTGATCGGCTGCCCACTGTCATCCAGAATCTGAAGCAGCAGCTGTGTCGCCTCTCCGGCTTGTGGTTGAGTGGGTTCGGTCTTCACGACGAGCATTCGGGCTGACGCTGCTGGCATCTGCATTTGCTGGTGACCACCGTGATTACTCTGCGAACTATGACCGTCGTCCGGCGGCGCATGTTCAGCGTGGCTGCCAGAGTTCGCCTTTGGAGCCGACACTGGAGGGGGATTGTCGCCTTTGCCGGAACATCCGACGGTGACCGCAATCAAGCTCAACGTAATCCAAACTCGCATCATGATCTCCTGAGAGTGTTGTCATCACAGCGGAAGCCCGCACGACTACTTGTCATTGGTTTTGCCTGCCGAAGTCGCAATCACTTGCGCCATCACGGTCGCCGTATCGCCTTGTTTCGCTTCCCAGCAGACGATGGCGAAATCGCTATGTGGAGTCGAAGCAACCACTGGATCTCGGGCGGTCGTGGCGAGCTGTTGAACCTTCCCTGGGAGGCCAATCTGCATCGACAACGCTCCTTCGCGGCCACCGGTCCAGACCATGACCGGCCCCGCTGCTGACCACGCGGCCCAAGGTTGCTGCCCTGATCCCAGTCGCCGCTCTTTTTTTCCATCACCCAGCGTGGCAAACACCTCGTTGTCACGTCGCCAGACCGTGACGAGTCCCTTCTGGCCATCGGAAGCCAACATGCCCCCATCCATTGGACATGCGTCCAGAGTCCAACTCCCTTGGCCAAGCGGGCGTCCCTTCGTGAACGCCACGCCGTCCTCGGTGGTGGTCAGAAACATGTCGCGTTTCCCCTTCCAAGAGTTGCGAAACATCACAGTCGCGCCACCCGTTGGCCTGCCAATGATCGACGGATGACAGCATTCGCAAACGCTGCCCTCGGGGGAACGGTAGGCCCGCACATTCCCGTTCCAGGTCTGGCCATCGTCGCTGCTGACCGCGCTGTAGATTTCACTTTTCCCACTCCGCAGATCGAGCCAGACGCACCAGACTTCACCATCCGGCCCAGCGGCCATGCCATGCAAGCCTTCGCGCGCAGAGTCGGGAGCATCGTTGACCCGAATTGCGTCAGACCAACTGGTCCCATCATCTGTGGACCGCCAGAGCAGCAGATCTCCGTCCCGTCCCTTGCCTTGCTTCCCTCCAATGGCTGTCACGATCACAGCCGTACCAGTCCGGACCACACGCGGACCACGACGCATTCCGAGGGACAGATTGGGGCAATGGATCGCACTCGCCGCAGCGCTAAAGGTCGCTCCCCGGTCGTGCGAGGTGGTCAGTCGAATTTCGTGATCGACCCCGCACACGACATCCACAGTCCCGTCGTTCGAGACGAACGCCTGCGGCTGCCGGGGTGCATTTTTCAATTCGCCCGTGGCAAGTGTCAGCGGAGTTGACTCCGCCCGAACCAGGTGCGGACACAGCAACAGAATCGCCCAGATCAGCATGCAACGACTCATCATGGAAAGGACTCCTGGACATGGAACGGGGAAGGACAGTGAGGGGCAATAGATCGAGGGCGGTTACCCTTAGCAGTGCTGAGCGGACATCTACTTCGACTGGTCCGAAATCACTTTGGCCTTCAGTTCTGCAACCTTGGCCAGTGTTTGATCGGGATTCGCCAAGGCTTTCTTTTCGCAGCCTTTGCAGCAGACCCAGATCGTCTGGTCTTTGATGGACAGCTTGAGCGGTGCCCCCATCGAACCCAGAGGTTCAGATGTCACCGCGCAGAAGCCTTGCGCAGTAGCTGACAACCGATCTTCGTCACTCAGCTTTGCCAGCGATGAGGCTTGTTCCTGATCAACGCTCGGGCCGGTGGAGTGATCGGCTGAAGGAGAGCTCGGCGCTCCGGTACATCCGACGAGCCAGAAGGCGAGTCCACCGACAGTGGCAGCAATCAAACAGAGGCGTTTCATGAGAGTTCCTAACAGGAGGTTTGACACGAACAGAGATGAGAATGGGCCGACGAGAGCGCTGGTGGACCCACACACAGCGGGCACTACGATTTGGGCTTTTCGGTAAAGGTTCCGCTCGGTCCATCGAGCTCGGTCGGCGTATATCCCGCCTTCTCGACCGCCTCCCACATGGCCCGAGGAGAGAGGGACTTGTCGACTTTTGGGGTCACCGTCGCGATTCCCGCTTTGACATCGATCTTGACCGTGGCGACTTCCTTGACGGTCTTCAGCTTGCCTTCGACCTTCTTGGCACAGGCCGCACAGTGCAGCCCTTCAATCGAGATTGAGGTGACGAGTTTTGCGTCGTCTGCGGCTGCTGACTCGGACACAGTGGTTGTGAGCCCCAGGCACAGGGCCAGCGACGCGACGACGAGTTTGAGAGGGTTCATGGGTTATCTTTCCAGACATGAAGAACACGGAGGAGTGTCGAGACAAACGACACCGAGAGTGCTCTGCGGCGATGTTCAGCCAGCGCTTCGGCAGGGCGTCGAAGTCGTGGCAACGGTGATTCGGGCTACGGCTTGATGTACGTTTCGGGAGACTTAATTTCGCTCGGGGAGGCTTTCGCCAGCTTGACGAATTCATCCACACACGGCGGGCAGCAGAACTCATAGCTCTTGCCACCAACGATCCAGGTGAATTGAGGATTCGCCAACGTCTGGGTGATCGGGCAAATCTTGTCGCCCGATTTGGGGAACATGTTGTGCGAAGACTTGAGTCCCGCAAACTTAACGCTCGCTGTTACCCCTCCATTGGCCTTGATGTCTTCTGGGGTGTAGCTCCCTCCGGGGGTGAGATAGAGTTCTCGCTCGGCCTCATCCGCCACCTTCTCTGGAATGCCTTCCATGTGAGGCCCCGCAACTGACTCGAAACCCATGCGGAATCGTTCGCCAGCAATGACAATGTTGGGAATCGTGACGGAGAGTTTCTTGCCATCGAGTCCTTCCGGCAGCTGACCGGTGAATTGCGACGTACGACCTTCCGCATCCCCTTCTTGAGGCTCCGGTTCTATTGAAAACGGTTGCGAGGCCGAATCGCCTTCCCCCTTCACGAAGGCTTTAAGGGTCTGCTTTTCGATGTCAATGACTCGCGATTCGTCATTGCCCAGCGTGTAGAGCCGCAGGACGCCCCCCTTCTCGAACACCGCTTCCGCGTGGTAGCTGTCTCGTCCCAGTGAGACCATGATTCCTCCATGGGCTCCGGCCTTGTGACCGTGTTCAGAGGTGTCGGTGGCTGCCACGGGAGACGCATCAGGCACAGCGGGTGTTACAGCACTCACCGCGGGGGCCTTCTGTTCGACACTTGGTACAGCTGCCGGTCTTTGTTCGCCGCAGCCTACCAAGCACGCGCAGGCCACAACCGCTGACGCCCATGCGCCACGAGAGAGAATGGGAAACATGATCTACTCCTGCCTCACTGCAACCGCGAGGCTTCGTCTAGGGGGATGGCAGAATCCATCGAAGCGAGAATCCGCGCAGCCATGAAATGACGCGCAAAGATCGCAGGCTCATCGAGAGCATCACGACGAGATTCCGCCGAAACCGGGAAAACCGGAATGCATGGGACAGCTAGTCAGCGAATCCGCCGAGGCTATTCCGGGTTGGCAATCAGCAACGCCACGAACACAATACCAGGCAAATCTCATGACCCGACGGAAACGCACTCTCATCGCATTCATACAATTCCGCACACGAGACACCCTGATGAACCGGCATCGTGTACAGCTTCAGTTCATCGCACTGAGCCAGATGACCTAGCCAGAAGGTCGTCGTATTCGAAGGACTGCAAATCTTCTCGGGCACACTGGAGCAAGGCGATTTAGTACATTGACAGTGGTGCGGTGCGGGATGCGATGTCGGCAGTTCGGCACAAGGTCCACTTTGGTTGGCCTTACGACTCGAAGTGCCAGTAGACATCGCGTCACAGCAACAGTCCGATGTGCCGGTGCTGTCTGCCTGGAGCGAAACGCAGAATCTCACAACGGAAACGAGACGCGCCGCCGAACAGCAGCACGGGCTGAAACCCGTGACACCCAGCGCCAGCCAGTACGTTGTAAGCAGCCATCGGAACACGACACATCACTCCTGAAAACTTCCGCAGATAAATTCTATGTCGACCATGCGGATCGGTCTACATCACTTTTGCTGCCGCCGCTGACTTTGTCGCCCGAGAC
>JAYTCW010000187.1:0-13302 GCA_043736295.1 Planctomycetota bacterium
GATACCGAAACTACGAACACCTGAAGGAACGACTCCTCACCCTGCACCACACCAAGTACACCCTACAAGGCTAAAATCTCGCCAATGACCATCCCCTCAAATAGTCGGATGAACCCAGTTTCCGCAACAGTCGTGTCGGTATTCGTCTTCGAGTACCAACGCGAGAGGCAGAACCATGACAAGCAGCGAGAGTTTAACCGCAAGGCCATTGAGTATCGCGAAGATCTTCTGAAAAGCACTCTTAGACGAACGATGACCAGCTACAATCAAATTAAGAAGGCACGACGTCTTCAACGTGCAAGTGCAGTTGAACTGGATAGTCTTGGCAAAGTTGTCGTCGCAGAGCAATATGATAAGTGCTTTGACTTGGTGAATGACTCGCAACTCGAACTCGATAACTTAGTCCGAGATGTTGAGAACAGCGCTCCAGCTTTCTCGTCTCCGAGTCTGTTAGCGAAGCAACTGAGATCAATGGAAGGCTACCTTTCGGAGATTATCACGGAGTATGAGGAGAACCGTGGGCTAATCCCCACTGATACCGGCAAGCAACCGCTTGAAAAACTCCCGCACCTTAGTCGCTTCATCGAGACGTACTCTGAGGATAGTCCATTCGATATCGGTGTTGTCATTCCATATCATATTATACAGAAGGAGATTCGGAACGATCTCCTTCATCCTCAACTGCCGAAGAGTTCGTCACTCCAATGACTGGTCCGCTGACCGCAATATGACGCGGAGCAACGACCGACCGCTGTGGTCCACATGGCCAATCATCGGATCTGCAACCCGAAGTGTACGGCTGCGCTGTGACCGACCCGCAGGGCGTGTGCCAACCGATCAGGGTGCTTGGCTCGCGAAGCGCCAATCGCCTCACTCAGGGTAAGACCCAAGAAGTAGTCGCCGGAGATGGGTTCAATCGCCACGAAGTCATCCCAATGCGTCCGCTCCAGGATTTCACGCAGGCGTTCTTCGTAGATATTCCTCGCAGCTGTGGCGACGCTCTGATCGTGAATATGAATCATCTGATGGCTCCGATGACCTGAACTTCTTGATCCATCCTACCGCTCCCCGCGTGCCAAGTCCATGACTTCTTTACGCGGGAAACACCCCACAGGCACGGAGGACTAACGTCCTCCGCTCGCTGCCAAGCACTTATCCACCTCGTTCGACACGATCACCCCGTAGTTCACAGCTCCCAGCCAGCCGGACATGATGATGCCGACGGAGCCAGCGTGGAACAGGCCGTGGACTTGCTGCGGGAGAGATTGGGAAACTTTGAGGCCCTCGAACTTCGTGCCGAAGGAGGCTCCGGCGAGGTGGCGGGTGTAGTGTTCGAACGTGCGGGGGGTGCTGGCTTCGATCCAGTCGAGCTTCTGGCGAATGTCGGGGATGTACTTTTCGAGGCAGGTCAATGTGTCTTCACACAGCGCCCGCTTGTCGGCCTCGTACTGTTCCGCGGGGAGGTCGGACCAGTCCTTGAAGTTGGCGTTGGTCGATGACACGATCAGCCAGCGGTCGGAGCCGGGGCGGGTCTCGGGGTAGTAGAAGCTAAAGGTGCGGGAGCTGACGTTCTTGCTGAGGAGCGCCTCGACATCGAAGCCGGAACGGTCGGAGTGGAACAGCAGGTCGCCCTGGTTCGGGAACCCCTCGCCGGGCTTGAGGCCCATGTAGACCTGGCAACTGGAGTTGTTCAACCGGACCGCTTTTGTCTCGGCCACGAAGTCCTTGTCGAGGTACTCTTCGCCGACGAGGTTCAGCACGGTCGACTTGATGTTGGCGTTCGACATGACGACGCCGCAACTGATGCGTTTGCCGTTGACCCAGACGGCTTGCACCTTACGATCAGGGGTGATCTCGATGCGTTCCACGAGCGAGCGGATGCGGATGTCGACGCCGTTCTTGATCATCTCGGCTTGCATCAGCTTGATCAGCCGATCCGTGCCGCCCTGGAATGTGAAGACTCCCTTGCTCATGAAGTTCGAGAAGACGATGCCGTAGGTGATGGCCGGGTCGTCGAGCGTGGAGCCATTGGCATACGTGATCGGCTCCATCAACAACCGCACGACATCACTGCGACCGGGGAAGAACTTTTCGAAGAGCTGCCGCGTGGTGGTGGCCTGGTCATCGTAGAAGTTCATCGACCGCGCGGTGTCGAAAAACGCGGTGACGGTCTCGGGGGTGATGCCGAACTTCTCGATCAGGATACGAGAGAAATCGTCCCGATCAAACGTGGTGCGAAGGGAGAACTGCGGGTTCTCGAAGCGGACGCCTTTCAGCTGGACGATCGAGTCGGCGATCTCCTGGGTCCAATATTTGCGACAGCTCTTAATCATCCCGACGGGGAACCCGTGCAGGGAGATGTCGAAGATATGGCCGCCCTTGCGCTTAAACCAAGTGGCCATCCCGCCGAGCTGATAGTGATGTTCGAGCAGGAGTACGGAGCGTCCCTGCCGCGCGAGAATGTTCGCGCTGGTTAGCCCCGCGAGGCCGCTGCCGATGACGACCACATCGTAGTGATCGCGCGTGTCGCTGAGAAAATCCTTCGACATCCTCGAATCCGTCTGGCCACAAGGTCTGGAGGGCGGATGGGGCCTGTTCGGCCCAACCCGTCGTGAGCGGCCGCACATCGTGTCATCCGAGCAGGGAGCCTGCCTCGTTAGAAACCTCTTGCATCGTCGCGCCTGGGCGATGGGAAGGTCGTGGTCAACATGCAGCAGAAATCTCACGAGTTCGGCTGCGGTCAGCCTACTTCTTGCGGGCCGTCTTCTTGTCGGGAGCGGTCTTCGGCTTGGACACCTTTTTCGTGACAGCTGCCTTGGACTTGGCAGCATCGGCCCGCACGGGCGTCGACTTCTTGTCGACCGGCTTCTTCACGGTCGCGACGTGGGCGGCCGCTGGTTTGGATGGAACTGCGGACTTGGCAGGGGCTGCCTTGGAAGGAGGGGCCTTCGAAGGGGGGGGCGTCTTCGCGGGAGCCGCCTTGGCAACCGCCGCGGCCACTGGCTCAAGGGGACGAGCTGGCTTCTTGGCGACGGCTTTGGCGCGTTCTTCCTGCTCCATCTCGGCCTTCGCCTTGGGAGAGGGACCGGGAGGCGTCTTCGGGGCATGCCCGCCAAAGACTTCGGTGAGTCGCTGGACGACGGTGTTTCCGTCCGGTCCTTCTCCGAGGGACTGATTCGCGGTCAGCCGAAGTTTGCCCTTGAAGTGATGGTCGCACGCCATGCACCGCACGAGGTGGCAGAACAGGTGTGCGTCCGCTTTACGGACAATCGGCTTCAGGTCTTCCGCAGCTGCGTCGATCGTGGCCTGGGGTTCGATGACGCCCAGAAACGCCAACAGATCCCGGGACTTATCGTCGAGCGGAATGGCATGGGTGCCGAGGCTGTTCTGGATCAGATACAGCTTCATGAACGGCGTTGCGTGCTTGAACTTCGAGATGTGCTTCTCGACCTGTTCGACAGGCTTTCGTTTCAGCTCTTCGAGATCGAAGCGGTAAAACTTTTCAAAGGTGTGCTGCAGGATCTCGCGGATGCGAAGGGCGGGCCAGCCAGCGTTAGGGAGGGGGCTGAGAGCCTCTTCAATTTCCGAGATTGTGCTGACTCGAATCTCGTTGAGGTCGTGGAAGGACTTCATCAACTGGTCGTAGGCTGCACTGGCCTCGTCTTCCGGAGCATCTTCCAGAATGGCGGCGTAGATCAGCGTTTCCAGCAGCGAATGCGAATGCTTCGGCACAGCTGATTTGTACCGCTTTTTCATGGCGGTCATCAGGTTCTGGACGATGGTCTGTCGGTCGTGAGTCTTCAGTTTTTTGACGTTCGACATCCGCGTGATTCCGTGCTGGCAACTCGCTGCGAGTCGCGGGGGTCGTGCTGGGGGGTGGGAGCCGCTTGGAGGGGAACTCATCAGCGGCTTTACGTCGCGATCATTCAGGTTTGATCGGGGGTGAAGGGGTTACCGAATCCACTTCACTGTCATCGAAGTCATCGTCGTCATCGTAATCATCATCGTCGTCCTCTTCCGTCTCATCGTCGTCGTCGTCGATGACCTCGTTATCCAGAATCGACTCAACCGGTGGTGAGTCTACGGGAGCCGTCTCGATCGGGGCTTCCCCGGCCCGAGCGGCATCCTCGACATCGAGTTTGCGGAGCAGCCGGCTCGCCTCGATGCTCTTCTTCACCCCTTGATCCAGGATGAAGGTGAGTACAGGAGTGAAACGCAGGTCGAGTTCCTCCGCAATCTTAGATTGCAGATACCCCCGCGCAGCGTCCAGCCCCTTCATCGTCAGCCGCTGGGTCTTCTCATCCCCCAGAACGGAGACGTAGATCTTCGAGGTCCGCAGGTCGAACGGCGTCTCCACGCGGAGGATCGTCACATGCTGCACGCGCGGGTCGCGCAGCCCGAACAGGATCGCCGTGCTGACGACCTGACGAATGGCTTCTGCGACCTTTTCTGTGCGACGTGTTGTCATGGGATGCAGAGGTTCGATTCGTATGAGTGGGCGGGGCCAATGGGGTCAGGAGTGCGTCTTTCGTTCCGCGAAAGGACGTTCTTTCGCGGAACGAAAGACGACATTCGGCGAAACATCACTCGTCGAGCGTTCGCTTGCGGGCTTCGATGCGGAAACACTCCAGCAAATCGCCTTCCTTGACATCGTTGAAGCCGTCCAGTCGGATGCCGCACTCGAAGCCATCACGGACTTCGCGAACATCTTCCTTCTCACGCTTCAGCGAGGCAATCCCGTAGCTGTTGAGAACCTTCTGTTCGCGGATCACGTTGACCCGGCTGGAGCGTTCGATCAACCCGCTGAGGACGCGACACCCGGCGACGACTCCCGCCTTGGAGATGGAGAACGTCCGGAGAACGATCGCTCGACCGGTCTGCACAGAGAGCATTTCGGGTGAGAGCAGCCCCTCGAGTGCCTGGCGAATGTCGTCGGCGACATTGTAGATGATGGAGTACCGACGAATCTGGACTCCTTCCTGCGAGGCGAGACTTGTGGCTTTGCTGTCGGGAACCACTTGGAAGGCGACGATGATCGCCCCCGACGAGGCTGCCAAATAGACATCGCTTTCATTCACCCCGCCGACCGCTTCGTGCAACATGCGGATGCGAACTTCCGCGTGGTCGAACTTGTTGAGTTCGTACCGGATGGCTTCAATCGAGCCTTGGGTGTCGGCTTTGACGATGAGTGGCAACTCCTTGAGAGTCCCATCTCGCTCGGCAAAGAACTGCTCCAGCGACTTGGGGCCGCCGCGAGCCGACAGCATGTCGAACCGCCCCTTTTGTTTCCGCTCTTCCGCCACCTGCACAGCTAGGTCGAGGTCATCGACCGCGAAGAAATGATAGCCAGTGCCGGGCACATCGCTGAGGCCAGCCACCTTGACCGGGGTCGAGGGGCCCGCTTCGCGGACTTCCTGTCCCTTGTCGTTGTACATTGCCCGGACGCGGCCATAGGCCGATCCACACAAGAGCGTGTCGCCAATCTTGAGTGTCCCGCGGCGCACCATGCACCATGCCATCGGACCGCGTCCCTCGTCGCGGAACGATTCCAGACAGACACCGTCGGCGGGAATGTCCACCGGGGCGGTGTAGTTGTTGAGCTCTGCTGTCAACAGCAAGGTTTCCAGAAGTTTGTCCACTCCCGTGCCGACGAGTCCGGAGATGCGCACCACTTCTGTGTCGCCGCCCCATTCTGTCGGATACAGCCCCTGCTGGGACAGTTCTGTCAGCACCTTCTGCTCATTGATCCCCGGCAAGTCAATCTTGTTGAGAGCCACCACAATCGGCACCCCAGCTGCGCGAGCGTGTGCGATGCACTCGATCGTTTGCGGCATGATGCCATCGTTGGCGGCCACCACCAGCACGACGATGTCGGTGACGTTCGAACCACGGGCTCGCATCTCGCTAAACGCCGCATGGCCAGGCGTGTCAACGAAGGTGAGTTTTTTGCCGTTGTGTTCGACTTGGTACGCCGCAATGTGCTGCGTGATGCCGCCCGCTTCGCCTGCGGCGACGTTGCTCTTGCGGATGGTGTCGACGAGGGTTGTCTTGCCGTGGTCGACGTGTCCCAGGATCGTGATGATCGGGGCTCGTTCGATCAGCGGGACGCCGAAGTCCTCGTTGGGGCGATCGAGCCACGCCTGGAGTTCGGTTTCGACATCATCCTCGCGGACAATCTTGATATCGATCCCGAGTTCCATGCCGATTTCGAGGACCAGTTCCTCGTCGACAGAATCGTTGATCGTCATCATCTTTTCAGACTTGAACGCCACGCCCATCAGCTTGTTGACGGGCCGTCCCAGCAGTTCGCTGAGCCCGCGCATCGAGATGGGCAAGGTGACGGTGGCTTCGGTCTTGAGTTCCGAACCGACGTGCTTGCGATTCCGTTTCTGGCGAATGAAATCCGGCGTATCGCCATCATCCGCACCGCGAGTGCGGGTGCGTTTCTGCCGCCTCGCTTCGCGGATGTCCTCCATCCCGCCAATGGGCGACTTCCCAATCCGGGACGCTTCCGCAGTGTTGGGAAGAGGATCGCCGGGCTTGCGTTTGACGCCCGCTTCCTTGTTCTTCCGCATGATGTCGGCGATTTTCCCCTTGCCGGTATCGCGGATCATCTCGCCGGTGAGCTTGAGGTCCGGTTTTTGAACCGGTCCATCAACCTTGGAGGGCAGGGGAGCCTTGAACGTCGGCATCGCCATTGAGGGCAGGGCAGGGGCCTTACGCCCGCCCTTGTCGCGATCGCGACTCAAAGGCGCTTCGGCAGCGGGAGGCCGAGCGGTTTGTTGCTGGTTGGCACGGGGAGCCATATCCCGCACGGAGCCGACCGGTCGCATTTCTCGAACGGGCGAGGCCTGCTCGGGTCGTGACATCGGAGTGATGCGGCCTTTATGGGCGGGAGTCGGTGCTACTGGAGTGGGAGCCGCCGGGGCTTCGGGGGGCTCTGGAGAATTGATATCTGGAGTAGAAGCCACAGGAGCTATCAGCTCAGGAGCAGGAGTGGCAACTTCCGGCGTCGGCTCAGGCGTGGCGACTGCTTCTTCGGAGACTTCTGCGAGTGGCATTGGCGGCTGGGCCACCACTTCCCTAGGCTTTTTAAGGGGTGCGACTGGCGCCACAGGTTCCGGAGCAGCGAGAGCGACAACCTCCGGTTCGCTGACCTCTTCCACGTCGTCTGTCCGCCGTGTGGACGGCTTGACCACCACGTTATCCAGCGCGCGGATGGGCTTTGCCTTGGTCCGTTCGGGGACGGGTTCGCGCGGGATCGCGACAGGCTCAGACGCCTTGCTCGCTTTGGTGGGTCCGCTTGCTTTGCGAGACTTGAGGTGAGCGAGAACGAGATCCCGCTCTTCGGGAGAAATGCTGGCCAGCGGTGAACTCTTAACGGTCAGACCGACCTCGGTGCAAGCCTGAATCAGGTCTTTGCTATCGATGTCAAGTTCTTTGGCCAGAGCGAAGATCCGGATCTTCAATCGTAACTCCTCGTCGACGTGACGGACAATCACTGGGATCGCCCGCAGGAGGGCGTAATGGTCGGTGTAGAACTCCTGCCTGCTTCAGGAGTCAGAGGGCTGTTTGGCCCCGCTGCGGGACATCGTGTGCGAAGACGGGGGTTATTGAGGCTCAACCCGATTTGTGAGACTCAATCGTCCGACGTTCGCTGCCCGTGCTGTGCTGCTTGAGATTCGGCAGGCTCACCAGGAGTCTGCCAGTGGACTGGGTCTTGGAAACCGCCCCCCAGTCCGAGTGTTGTCCGTCGTCTGCTGTCAACCTTCCGCTGATTCTGTGTCGCCGAGAGCCTCTGACTGCGGAACTTCCGCAGACGGTTCCTCGGTTGCCGATGATTCCCCGACGGGAACCTCTTCCGGCGCTGATTCCACTACTACTGCGGCTTCCACAGGAGCCGGAGCCGCTGCGGGAATTGTACGCCGGGCGGAGGTCTTTTTGTCGCCCGGTTTCCCATTCGCGTCACGATCCGCCTTGTCCGCAGCCTTGCGAACCTTGGCTTCCTGCTCTTCCCGTTCCGCTTCCACTTCGGCTTGAGCCACAATGGCTTCGCAGTCGGCTTCCGAGAGTCCGCTCAGTTCCTGCAAGTGATCGGGTTCGATCACCGACAGATCCTCAAAGCTGAAGAAGCCCTGAGACACCAAGGACTCCGAGAGGTCTTCTGTCAGTTGAGGAATTGTGGAGAACGCCTTGACCGAACTGTCAAGTTGTTGATCGAGTTCTTCCCGCGTCATCACGTCGATGTCCCAGCCGACCAGTTTAGAGGCGAGGCGGACGTTTTGGCCCATCTTGCCGATGGCCAGCGAGAGTTGATCTTCGCGGACAAGGACGATCACCTTGCCCAGCATGGGGCACATGATCACGTCTTCGACTTCGGCGGGCTGGAGTGCGTTCGGAATGAGAATCGGGAGCGAGTCGTTCCAGCGGACAATGTCGATTCGCTCGCCGTCAAGTTCTTCGATGATCGTCTTAATTCGCGAACCACGGACCCCGACACAGGCCCCCACGGGATCAATGCTGTTGTCGAAGCAGGAGACAGCCACCTTGGAGCGGTAACCCGCTTCGCGAGACAGCGACCGGACTTCGATAATGCGCTCAGTGACTTCGGGAATTTCCACTTCGAACAGCCGCCGTACGAGGTCGGCATGTTTACGGGAGAGGACGACCTTGATCCGAGTGCCCTGTTTGCGGACTTCCAGGATGATGGCCCGGACGCGGTCGCCGACCTTGTGAGATTCGCCAGGAATCTGCTCGCTGCGAGGCAGGAGGGCTTCCACCTTATCAAACGTGACTGTCGTGACGCTCTGGTCGACTCGTGTCACCATGCCAGTGATGAGTTGGGTCCGTCGCTCGGTGTATTCGTCGAAGAGGGTGTCACGCTCAGCTTCGCGAATCTTCTGAATCATCACCTGCTTAGCGGTCTGGGCCGCGATGCGTCCGAGATCGATCAATTCGTCTTCGGGGATCGGGGTCCCATCGTTCGTGGCGGTGACTTGTCCGGTCTTGCGATCAATCACCACGACCAGGGCACTGTCTTCCCCGTAGTGTTTGCGCGCGGCGGAAAGGATCGCTTGTTCGATGCCCTCGAACACGATCGCTTCGTCGATCTTCTTATCGCGATGAATGGCATCGACGATTCGGAGAACTTCAGGTCCGTTCATGGACTCCACCACTCTTTTAGACCGATCATGGCAGCCGCTGCTGATCGGAGTTCATCCCTCAAGTTGTCTGCGCCTATCCCTCGAACCCGCTTCTGGGAATAAAAAAAGCGGGCACGAAGTCCCACTTTGCGATGCGTTGAAGTCACCTTCAACGCTTCCGGCGCACTGTTCAAGGCGGTCTGGTCCCGCCCGGAAAGTGACAATCGGCCTGATTACGCCATTGCTGACATAAGCAACCTCTATGCACCAAGCATGTGCCGGAACTCCTGAACCCGCATGGACATGCCACAAGGGCCACCCACACAGGACACGCGATCAAAACTCCAGTGACATTCCCATGGGAAAGAACGTCACCTCCGGGATCAACTTCTGGTGAGAAGCCGCCCGCAGAGTCACAATCCTCATCGCAACTGATGGTTAGATTAAAGGCCACAATGCGCAAAGTCAAGTAATACGAGCCCTGTTTCGGCTTCTGCTCACCCCTTCGATGCAGATACGATTTCCGGCTGGCTCACCACGGAAAGTCCCAGACCATGTTCTCGACTCCCGACCCAAAGTACCAATCCGGTCCGCCCCTCAATCCGAGCGATGCCCCACCGGGGGCGATCTGTCAGTGCCGATACGCACCGGTCCCAGAGAATCCCGCCCGGTCAGTCGCAGACCCGTAAGGACTTGGTCGGCAACAACTTCCCGAGTTGATTTTGGACAGAAGGTCACCCAGGAAGCGAAAAATTATCGGAGGGAACCCTTAGTACAGCAAACCATTCCCGTCTGCACGTCGAGAGAGAATTCCTGGACGCTGCGAGTATTTGTGACGCGAGAAGTCCAGATCGAATCCTTTGGAAATCGCTGGATTGGCTGCCTCGGAGCGAGCCAGGTTGACCCACTGATGTCATTTCGCCGAAAACCGAGCTGACGCCAACTCATCAAGCGTCTTCGATTTGAGGGAACTTTGAGATCCCTCAGTTGTCTGATTACATCAGTCATCATGCATAACTCCTTTGGCGTGTACGAAAGTGCGCTCTCGAATTCAAGACGGGTTGAGTCTGGTGGAACGGGTCGGTATCCTGCCTCGCTTCAACGACGGAGTGCGCTCCGTGGAGGCTGGAGGCGGTGTCTTCTGCCATGTGGGCAAAAGGCGGCACAAGTCATCACAGCGGAGCAGCGGGCGTGCGATTCTCTTTGGTCGATCGAATCCTGACACTCAAGCCGGGCCAGTCCATCTCGGCGGTCAAGAATCTGACCATTGCCGAAGAGTACTTGGCCGACCACTTCCCGGGGTTTCCCGTGATGCCGGGTGTGCTGATGATCGAGTCGCTGGTGCAGGCCGGTGGCTGGCTGTTACGGGAAACCGAAGGGTTCCAGTACAGCACGATCCTGCTGAAAGAAGCTCGGGCCGTAAAGTTCAACAACTTCGTCAAGCCGGGGCATGCCCTGCATGTCGAATGCGAGATCATCAAGCATGAGGGAAATCTCTACACTCTCAAGGGGGCGGGGACCGTGGACGGCACATCTGCGGTGAGTGCCAAGATTACCCTTGAACAGTTCAACTTGGCCGACCGAAATCCCGATCTGAAGAAGTCCGACGATCTGCGGATTCTGAAGCTGAGGGAACTGTTTGCCTGCCTGTGGAGTGAGAGACCAGAGACGAGAGACGAGAGTTGAGAGCCAGACTCCTCGGACTCAAGTCACCCGTTTTCCCACTGTTCACGATTCTGGCTCTCGTCTCTTCTCTCTCGTCTCTCATCACTTTCAAAGATCTTCCCCATGAAACTGGCTGGAAAAATCGCACTGGTCACCGGCGGCAGCCGCGGCATTGGCAAGGCTGTGGTCGACGCCTTGGCTCGCGAAGGAGCCAAGGTCGCTTTCGTGTACCACTCGAAGGCCGACGCGGCCAATGCGGTCGTCGCTGAGCACGTCGCTCTCGGGCGGGAAGTCATGGCAATTCAGGGCGATGTCAGTGACAACGCGACCGCCGACAGCATCGTTCAGCAGGTCATCGCGAAGTGGTCGCGGATCGATATCCTCGTCAACAACGCTGGCATCATCAAGGACGGTCTGTTGATGGCGATGGACCCCGCCGACTGGCATGCGGTCATCAACACCAACCTGAACAGCGTCTACAACTTCTGTCATGCCGTCATGCGGCCGATGATCTCGCAGCGGTCGGGCCGGATCATCAACATGTCGAGTGTCGCCGCCGAGTTTGGCAATCAGGGGCAAGTCAACTACGCCGCCAGTAAGGGCGGGATCCAGGGCCTGACTCGCTGTCTGGCCACAGAGGTCGGTCGCCGCAATATTACGGTCAATGCCATCGCTCCGGGCTTCATTGAGACTGACATGACGGAAGCTGTCCGCAACATGGGCGGTGACAAGTTCAAGGAAGTCGTGGCGGGGATTTCGCTGAAGCGACTGGGCAAGCCGGAAGACATTGCCAATGCCGCCCTGTTCCTGGCCAGCGATGACGCAGCCTACATCACTGGACAAGTATTGACCGTCGACGGGGGCCTGACCCTCGGCGGCATTTGAGGAAGCCTAGGGTCCAGGGCCTAGAGCCTAGGGCCAGAGAGAAGCAATCGGGACCGTACGCGAGGCGCGGCCCCACCAGTAAGAACCTTTTCCGGAGGTGATTGCTGGCACTAGGCCCTCGCCCCTAGGCCCTAGGCCTTAGGCCTTACCACAGGTTCGCATCGCAGTCGGTTTCAGAGCGGGGTCAGACAATCCAGCTCGGAGGGTCCGAAGCGTGTGGCGATGGTCGCCACTCCAGAGCGTTGCATTGATGACGGGAGATACCCATGCCGAGTCGTGATGAGATTTTCGAAAAGGTCCGCGAGACACTGGTCGACGCCCTGGGGGTCGATGACGATGAAGTCACGCCGACCGCCACGCTGATCGGCGATCTGGGAGCCGAGTCGATCGACTTCCTGGACATCGTGTTCCGCCTCGAGAAGAACTTCGACATCAAGATTCCACGCGGCGAATTGTTCCCCGAGAACATCGCGTCCGCTGACTCCGGCTTCGTCGTGGGTGGCAAGGTGACCGAAAGCGGCATCGCCGAACTGCGGAACCGCATGCCGCACGCCAACCTCGACAAATTCGCAGCTGACCCCAAGGTCGAGCGAATCTCCGATCTGTTCACCGTGGACATGGTCTGCAAGTTCCTGGCTCACAAGCTGGGTGCGTAGTGGGATAGGCTTCCGCCTGTCATCTGAATCCGTTGAGCGTTAAACACCGCAAAGACTTCCGAAGTCTTCCGAGACTTCGGAAGTCTGGCCGCTCAACCCTCAACCCTCAACCCTCTTCTTCCCCATGCGCTGGTTCTGGATCGACCGTTTTATTGAATTCCACAGTGGCAAATCTGCCAAGGCCGTGAAGAACGTGTCCCTGGCTGAGGAGCATCTGCACGACCATTACCCCGGCTTCCCCGTGATGCCTGGTTCGCTGATGATCGAGGGCATGGCTCAGACCGGCGGTATCCTCCTCGGGGAATCCCACGGCTTTAAGCACGTCGTTATCCTCGCCAAAATCCCGAAGATGATTTTCCACAGCTGGGCTCAACCCGGCGATCAACTGATTTATTCGTGTGAGTTACTCGACGCCCGCGAAGAAGGCGGCATGGTCAGCGCCCGCGCGACCTGCGGCGACCGCCTGATCGCCGAAGGGGAAATCGTCTTTGCCCACGTCGACAAATCCCAAGCCGGACCCGCCGGAGCCAACCAGAAGAACTTCGTCTTCGAACTCGGCCTGCTGGATGTGCTTGATGTTGGCAAAGCTGGCGACGGGACGTGAGACCGCGTGCTGCTCAGTGAGTTCATCCAATGAGTGGTCTACACATTCTGTTCTGGAACATGTATCAGAAGGACTTGTCCGAAGCTCTCGCATCGATTGTCGAAAAGTACATTACGGTCTGGTTCAAATGGGGGAGCAGCTGGTTGCCAGATTGGGGGTGGGGGAAAATGTCTGTTTCCGTGACACTGAGTTGGGTTCCAAACCAAGTTCAGTTTCAGGGAGGAAACAGACAGGGGCGATTCTTAAGGGTGTGTGGCGGAATTGCCAGCGACGGGGTGTTCCGTGGCGGGGAGTCGGGCCAAGGGGTTGGGGCCGGGGCAGCGTCGCGAGTTGGCGTTGGGGGTGTTGA
>JAYTCW010000188.1:0-26782 GCA_043736295.1 Planctomycetota bacterium
ATGGAAAACAGCCCTCGCGGAAGGCCCGCGAAGGCTGTTGTTCACTCAAGATGCTTCCTGCTCAGTGGAAGACTCCATTCCCACTCATTCGACTAGCGAGCGAGTCCGAACAGGTTCGACAGGCTCTTCTTCGTCGCAGACACAGGGCGAGCATTCTCGTCGCTGATCCGCTTGGGGAAGTATGCCTTGGGCTCAGCTGGTGGAGCTGGTGCCGCAGGAGCAGCTGCTGGTGCAGCAGCGGGGGAGTACGCAGGAGCAGCAGTTGGTGCACATCCGTTGTTCACGCAACCCGTATCGCAGGCGACTTCACAGCAGGTGGGATCGACAATGTCATATCCACACTGACGCAGAGCCTGTTCCGCTTGACGGCGGACGCCACGATCACAGTCAGCCAGAGCAACGGTCAGTGCCGAAACCGTACACTGCGAGCAGCAGCATGGGTTCTTGCGGAGTTCATCGCCGATCTTGTCCGCTGCGGTTTCACGAACGCGTTCATCCGCATCATTCAAACCGTAGATGAAAGCCGACATGATTTCCGGATTGCAGACGCAATCGTAACGGCGACCGAGCTTCACCAGAGCCGAGCGACGCTGACGAGCGTAGCAAGCAGTTTGCGAGGTGTAGATCAGGTTAGCGATCTCACAAGCATCCTGGCACGTCGTCGCACAGCAGCTGTCACCGCAGACATCACCGCACGGAGCGGCGCAGCCTGGGTCAGTGTTGCAGCAGCCGTTGCCCGCACCGTTGGCACATCCGTTGCCGTTGGCACATGGAGCGGCACAGCTTGTCGCACCATTCACGCAGCCGTTACCTGCACCATTGGCACATCCGTTACCGGTGGCACAGGGAGCGGCACAACTGGTGGCACCATTCACGCAGCCGTTGCCGGCTCCGTCAGCGCAACCCGTTCCGCAACCGTTGCCGGCTCCGGTAGGGCAGCAGCTGTTGGCTGGTCCGCAACCTGAGTCGCAGCCAGTGGCCTTCGCACAGCTACGCTGATAGTTGTACACGTTGCGATGACAAGGCCGAACGATGGTCGGCTTGCAGCACGATGGCTGGAAAGTGGGGGCACAGTCGCAACACTTGGACGCCCCACACTCGCTGTGACCGAACAGACCAGCCTGGGCAAAGCTGCCCATGCCGAGTACGGCGACCAAAGCGGCAATTGTTCTCATGGATTTCATAGAGCAACGTCTCCTTCCCTAGGGACTGAACTCAGGGCCGTCTTGACACCGCGATGGGTCGGCGGACGAGACACTCGTCCTGCGGTGCGTTCCGGCAACAACGTTCAAGCGACCATCGCTTGAAGGGTTGTGCCAGTCCGAAGACTCCTGATGGCAACAACCGGATTGGTGAACTCCCCCAACCGAACTGAGACAGACACTCGTCGAACTTTTCCAGCATCCTGTCCCTGGCAGGAAAACTGGTGGTCCGACTCGGTTGTCACAAAAGTTAAGATGATGAGGGTTAGGGACATCAATCGGTCGGGAATTTGAATCCCCATGACATTCTCAATTTGCCATTCTTGGAAGATCGTTCTGCGTTTCGATTGTTCAACGTGATGTTCGTAACGGTCCGGTAAATTGCAGAGGAGTTTGATGGCAGTCTGGGGCGGTTTTGAGTTCCGGTCAGGTCGCTTGGAGAGTCTGCGGCACTTGACGCTGAGATGGCACGGGATGCGGCCTGTGACCGTCGTCCGAATTGTGGAGTGGCCAACTCCGGCAGAAATTGACTGTCCGATACGACCCAACTCTGTTCGGATCAGAGGCTGTCCAGTAGAAACTGGCATAACCGTGACGATCACGTAGACTTTGACGCCCGACCGAGGATGCGATGGCACACACCGAGCGACCACTGACGACTGATTCCACCTTCTGGGGCCTGCTCGTCACGCAGTTCCTCGGGGCGTTTAACGACAACGTCTTTAAGTTCCTGGTGATGTTTCTGTGTACCGATCGAGCCAAGGCTAACCCGCTCGACGACTGGCAGGGCTACGCGCTGATCGCGTTCGCTTCACCATTTGTCCTCTTCTCGGGAGTCTGCGGTTACCTCGCGGATCGCTATAGCAAAACTCGGATCATCGTCCTCAGTAAGCTGCTGGAGATCGCCATCATGGGGGTCGGTCTGCTCGTGTTCTGGCTGACTGAGCCCTCCAAGCTCCAGCTGCGATTGCTGATCGGAGTGCTCTTCCTGATGGGATCGCACAGTGCCTTCTTCGGCCCGTCCAAGTACGGCATCCTGCCGGAGTTGTATGCGAAGAACCGCCTACCGGGGATCAATGGCTGTTTCCTGATGACGACCTTCGTGGCCATCATTGGAGGAGTCGCAGCTGCCGGATACCTCAAGGACACGCTGCCGAATCTGATGTCGGTCCAGTGGGTTTGCATCCTGATCGCGATTGCGGGCACGCTGACCTCCCTGCTGGTTCGTAGGCTGCCAGCTGCGGAACCGAACTTGCGATTCAACCCATCCGCCGTGTTCATCGATCCCGAAACGCGGGCGACGCTACGACTCCAACCTAAGCTGCTGACCGCCTTGCTGTTCAGTTCGATCTTCTGGTTCGTGGGTGGGATTTTCCAACCTTCGGTCAACGCGATGGGGACGCTGCAATACCGGCTGAGCGATACTTCCACGGGGCAACTGGCGGCGACAACCGCTGTCGGCATCGCCATCGGCAGCCTGCTGGCCGGGTATCTGTCCCGCTCCCGTTTCCGAGCGAGTCTCGTCCGCATCGCCGCCGTAGGGATGGTGATCTGCATGGCGGGACTGGCGATACCGGGCGAGAGGCTCACGCCGCCGGAAGCCTCTTTAAGCACTGAACAGCCAGCGATGTCAGTTGATGCTGGTTCGGTAGCGAAAGCCGACGAGTGGTCATCCTCCTCCAACCACCACCTGCGGCTCCCCTTCGTCTCACTCACCGGGGCGGGCTTGCTGCTCATGGGGGCGGGCCTCTTCGCAGGGCTCTTCTCGGTCCCACTCCAGGTCTATTTGCAGGCCATGTCTCCCGCCCATCTCAAGGGGCGGATGATCGGGGCCATGAACCTGATCAACTGGATCGGGATCGCCCTCTCCGGAGCGTTCTACGAGATCGGCAAGCAAGTCCTCGTCCGCCTGGGGGCCAGTCCAAACGCGATCTTCGGAGCCATCGCCGTCGTGATCCTCATCGCAGCTCTACTGTTTCGCATGCAGGACGAATCACTGGAGGCAGAGCCTCTGGCTGATGACTGATGACTGATGGCTGATGGCTTTCCCTTGGGTTGCAGCTGTGCCGCGCCAGGCGCATCGGGGTTCAACTGCGGCTCACCAACTTCTGGATTTCCCACGGTCTTGTCTCAGTCGGCAGTTTGTGCAGAGTGCCCAGCTCGAATCACGTTGTTGCCTCAATGACAGATATTTGCCACTGCCCACTTTTCTGATGCACCCACTTCGCAGAACGTGGTACTCCGATTCCCGTTGGTGAGCGGCCCTCTCGTCCAGTATGCTGGTGCGAGCGTCGTTTGATCCGGATGTTCCTCGAGTCTCATCCCCCAAGGGAGTCGTTCTCGTGAAGTTCTCTGTCGCGTGTCTGTGGGGACTGGGGTTGCTCTGGGCCGCTCGCGCTGGGTATGCGGTCGACTCGGCAGACGCTCCGACCTCCGAGCAGCTGAAATACTTTGAGACCCACGTCCGACCGCTGCTCATCGAGAAGTGTTACAAATGCCACAACGATAAGAAGCAGAACGGCGAGTTGCGGCTCGACTCGCGCGAGGGGGTGCTGCTCGGCGGCGAGTCGGGACCAGCTGTGGTGGTGGGTCACTTGGAAGAAAGTCTGCTGCTCGATGCGGTGAACTATCGGTCGTTCGAGATGCCTCCGGAGGGGAAGCTTTCGGAGGAGCAGATCGGACACCTGACCCAATGGGTCGAGATGGGGGCACCGTGGCCTGCCGGGGAGACGGTGGCTGCGGCCCTGCCCTCGGGGCGCGAGCTGACGGACGAGGACCGTGCTTACTGGGCCTTTCAACCGGTGAAGCGAGTGGAGCCGCCGACGATTGCGGGAGACTCGTGGAGCCGGACAGCTGTCGACCATTTTATTCTGGCTAAGATTCGCGAGGCCCAGCTGGAACCGGCCCCGGAAGCGGACCGAGTGACGGTCGCCCGGCGGTTATACCTCGACCTGACCGGACTGCCACCGACGCTGCCGCAGATGGATGCTTTCCTTTCCAGCTCGTCGGACAAGGCGTATGAGAACCTCGTCGACCAACTCTTGGCCAGCCCAGCGTATGGCGAGAACATGGCCCGGTTCTGGCTCGACTTGGTGCGGTATGCGGAGTCGGACGGCTACAAGCAGGACACGTTTCGCCCCACCGCCTGGCGCTATCGCGACTACGTCGTGCAGTCGTTCAACGCCGACAAGCCGTATGACCGCTTTGTGATGGAACAGCTCGCCGGAGACGAAATCGACCCGACGAATAATGACGCCATCGCCGCGACCGGATATCTGCGCAATGGAATCTACGAGTACAACCAGCGCGATGCCTTTGGCCAGTGGAAAACGATCCTCGAAGACATGACCGAGACGACCTCGGATGCCTTCCTCGGGTTGGGCTTAGGCTGTGCCAAGTGTCACGATCATAAGTTTGACCCGCTCCTGCAGAAGGATTATTACCGGTTGCAGGCGTTTCTGTGCAACGTCTCGTTTCAGGACGAACATCCACTGACTTCGCCGGACAATGTCGTTGAATACCAATCACAACTTGCGAAGTGGGAAGAGGCGACGAAGTCGATTCGCGAGAAGCTGACCGCTCTCGAAGCTCCCAAGTTGAAGGAGTTGGAGAAGGCCGCTGTCTCGCCGTTCCAAGAAGATTTCCAGAAGATCTACTACAAGCCCGCCGCTGAGCGGACGCCGTACGAGGAGCAGATCGCCCACTTGGTCTACTTGCAGGTCTTGGAGAAGTACCCCGAACTCGACAAGAAGTTCAAGAAGGACAGCCCCGAGCGGGCCGAATGGGAGGGGCTCAAAAAGGAGCTGGCGACGTTTGATTCGCAGAAGCCCGCCCCACTGCCGACGACGCTGACCGTCACCGATGTGGGCCCGCTGGCACCTGTCGTGCATGTGCCCGACCGCCCCAAACTCGGCGAGGTGGCTCCGGGCTTCCCGACCGTCATCGACCCCGAACCGGCGGTCATTCCCCCGATCTCGGGGAACTCACTCACCACTGGTCGGCGAACAGCTCTCGCCAAGTGGATTGCCTCGCCCACCAATCCGCTCAGTACGCGCGTGATCGTGAATCGCATTTGGGCCCTGCACTTTGGAACCGGGCTGGTGGCGAGCACGAGTGACTTTGGCCGTCTCGGTGAACCACCGAGCCATCCCGAGTTGCTCGACTGGCTCACCAGCGAATTCATCGCCAACGAGTGGAGCCTGAAGTCGCTTCACAAAACGATTGTCATGTCAGCTGTGTATCGCCAGGCAAGTCACAACCCGCACGAGCCGCAGATGATGGAATCGGGGATGCGCACCGACCCGGCGGCTCGGCTGTTGTGGCGATTCCCAATTCGGCGACTGGCGGCAGAGCAAATCCGCGACAGTATGCTGGCGGTGTCGGGGGAACTCGATGCGAAGGCCGGGGGACCGGGTTCGGAGCTTGATACGAATCGCCGGTCGGTCTATCTGAAGTCCATGCGCAATACCCGCGAGCCACTGCTGGAAGCGTTCGATCAGCCCGACCGCATCGTCGGCACCGGGTCACGCAACGTGACGACCAGCCCGACGCAGTCGCTACTGATGATTAACGGGGACTGGACCCTCGTGCGGGCCGCCAAGCTCGCGCACCGACTGGAGAAGGAGATCGCGGGGGGTGACGACAGTCTGGTGCGGCAGGCGTACCGCATCGCCTATGCCCGCGACCCGCAAGAAGCAGAAATCGAGCGCGGGCAGGAGTTCCTGCAGCAAGCCCGGACGCGAACGGCCTCAGTCGCGCCGACGTTCAAGGAGATGCCAGTCACGAAGAGTGCTGCCATCGAGCTGTCGGACTCCTCGCCCAGTCTGCGACCTACGTTCACTGCGACAGCGTGGAGTGACGGGGACTTCTCCGTGGGGGCCACGGTCCTCCTGCATTCGGTCTTCCCCGATGCGAGCGTGCGCACGATTGCCAGTCGCTGGAATGCCAACGACCAGACGCCCGGCTGGTCACTCGGTGTGACGAGTACGAAGTCCCGCTTTCAGCCTCGGCACTTGATCTTGCAACTGGTAGGGCGGGGAGCGGACGGGAAGGCGAAGTCCGAAGCCATCCCGTCCGGGATTCATCTGGAATTCGATCGTCCCTATTCCGTCGCGGTGAGCGTGCATCTGGCCGACAGCTCGACCTCGGGAGTGCGGTTCGCAGTTCGAGATCTGTCGAAGCCCGACGAGCCGGTCCAGATCACAGAGGTGGCTCACGAGGTCGTCGCGGGAGTGAAGACCGAACTTCCCATGGTCATCGGCGGTCGCACCGGCACCGAGGCCCATGCCTGGGATGGCTTACTCGGCGACCTGCGAGTCTCCCGAATGGCCATGACGAAAGAATCGCTCACAGCTGGAGACTGGTCGACCGCGACCGATCTTGCCCACTGGACCTTTGCAGGTCCGACGCCGCTCGTCTCGGCCACGGGCCAGCTGACCTTGGAGTTCGCCAGCGGCAAGGCGTCCGCCAACCCGGTGCTGGTCGATTTTTGCCATGTGTTGTTGAACTCGAACGAGTTCCTGTATGTGGATTAGCTCGGAGCGGGTGGCGAGATCAGGATCTCTCATCAGATCGTCGATTCAGTGGGGGCCGCAAGAAACTCAAGAAACGCAAAAGGAAGAGGTTTCCCCCTTTTGAGTTTCTTGAGTTTCTTGCGGCCTCAATCTTGGCTGAAATCTCCTCGCCGACGCAGATTCGAACCCAGCATCGCCGAGCGATGGTTCGGGTACGTCGGAAACGTGCCCCACGGTCTTCGGAATCACTGTCCTCGTGGGTCTCAAGTACGCATCGGCCTTCCGGCATCTGCGGACGCGGCGTTTGCTTTAGTTTCCCTGTCCAGACAGCTATCCTTCCGCCCTCAATTGCGTCTCGTCCCGCCGGGCGAGACCCCCGCCTCTGGAGTGGTTCATGGCCCCGCAGTACATCATGACCATCGAAGGTCTCACCAAGATCTACGATGAAGATACGATTCTCAAGGACATCTGGCTGTCGTTCTATCCGGGGGCCAAGATCGGCGTCATCGGCAACAACGGGTCGGGTAAGTCGACCCTGATGCGGATCATGGCGGGCGAGGACAAAGCGTTCGAAGGGACTGTCCGCCCGGCCAAGAACGTCAAGATCGGCTACCTGCCGCAGGAGCCGCGCCTCGATCCGACCAAGACGGTGGACGAAGAAGTCCAAGCCGGGGTGGCCGAGTCGCAGGCCGTCCTCGACCGCTACAACGAGATCAATAATCTCCTGTGCCAGCCGCTGGAACCCGAGGCGATGGAGAAGCTGCTCGAGGAGCAGGCGACCGTTCAGGACAAGATCGACGCGGCGAATCTGTGGGAACTCGACCGGATGGTCGAGGTGGCGAGCGATGCCATTCGGCTGCCGCCCGGCGATGCGCTAGTGGCGAACCTCTCCGGGGGCGAGAAGCGGCGCGTGTTCCTCTGCAAGTTGTTGTTGCAGAACCCAGACATCTTGTTGCTCGACGAACCGACGAACCATCTCGATGCCGAATCGGTCGCTTGGCTCGAACGCTATTTGCAGGAATTCAAGGGAACCGTCGTGGCCATCACCCACGACCGGTACTTCCTCGACAACGCGGCTGGCTGGATCCTCGAAATGGAACGCGGACGCGGGTTGCCGTTCGAGGGGAACTACAGCTCATGGCTCGAACAGAAGCAGTCGCGGCTGGCCGTGGAGGAGAAGAAGGAATCGAAACGGCAGCGCTCTCTCAAGAAAGAATTGGAATGGGTCCGCATGAGTCCCAAGGCTCAAGCGACTAAGAACAAGGCCCGCATGGCCCGGTTCGAGGAGATGCAGGCTGCTCAGTACGACGCTCGCGATGATGCCCCCGATATCCAGATTCCGGTGACGAAGAAGCTGGGTGAACTGGTCCTGCGAGCCGAGGGGCTCAGCAAGGCATACGGCGACCGCGTGCTGTTCGAGAATGTCAATTTCAACCTGCCGCGTGGGGGAATCGTCGGCGTCATCGGCCCGAACGGAGCCGGAAAGACGACACTCTTCAAGCTCATCATGGGATTGGAAGAGCCGACATCCGGCACGCTGCGAGTCGGCGAGACGGTCGACCTGTCCTATGTCGACCAGTCACGCGACGCACTCTCGATGACGAAGACCGTCTACGAGGAAATCTCGGGTGGTGAGGATTTCATTGAGGTCGGCAAGGTCCGCATTCACGCCCGCGCGTATTGCAACCGCTTCAACTTCAAGGGGTCCGAACAGCAGAAGTTCGTCCGCGACCTCTCCGGGGGAGAACGCAACCGCGTGCATCTGGCCAAGCTCTTGCGAACCGGCGGCAACGTGATGCTGCTGGACGAACCGACGAACGACCTCGATGTCGAGACGCTCGGTTCACTCGAGGAAGGTCTCCAGAACTACGGCGGCTGTGCGGTGGTCACCTCGCATGATCGCTGGTTCCTGGACAAGATCGCGACGCACATCCTCGCCTTCGAAGGGGACAGCCAGGTCTACTGGTTCGAGGGGAACTTCGCGATGTACGAAGCCAACCGCCACGAACGCCTCGGAGCCGATGCCGACCAGCCCCACCGGGTGAAGTACCGGAAGATGAAGTAGCAGGATCGTTGAGGGTTGAGGGTTGAGCGACCGTAGGACGGGCACATTTGCCCGTCCCTGATCCATCGCTCACCCGCGTGAGAACGATTGCTCCGTCCCATATCACCCTTTTGGGGATGCGAATGCTGATCGGGACGGGCAAATGTGCCTGTCCTACGGACAAGGATCCCTCTTCAGCCCACGCCCTCGCACTCACCAATGATATCTGGTGGCACGCGCTTCGCCATGTCGGCGAGGCTCATTGCGGCGGGCCGGACGGGCTCGATGGGCGTCGGGGCGAGAACCTCCTCGACGGTGGGAGCCTGCAGCGGAGCAACGGCGGGGGCGGGCTCCGGTTCTGAGACGTAGGGCGTCTCAACGACGGCCTCGACCGCTGCGGCGGCGGTCACGACCTCAGCCGGAGTCGTGGGCACCTCGACAGCTGCGGCCATCTCGACGAGTCCCTGCGGCGGGGCGAGTGGCCCGCGCGTGGGGGGCTTCATCGGTTTGAAGTCGAGGGGCGGCGCTGGGATCGGGCGCGAGGAGTAGGCTGCGGCACTCCTGAGCGGCGGAACGGTGGACGCGTTGTTCGCTTTTTGTGCCAGCGGTCCGCGCGTCGGTGGCTTGAGCGGTTTGAAGTCGAGCGGCGGCGGCGGGACCGGCCGGCTACTCCAGTCCGTGGGGGATGGTGGGGGAGGTGCGTCCCCGCCCGACTCTGCTGCAGCTTGCGCCAGCAGCCCGCGCGTCGGCGGCTTCATCGGTTTGAAATCGAGCGGTGGCGGTGGGATCGGTCGACTGCTCCAGTCCGTGGAGGCTGGTGCCGGGGCCACAGCTGCAGGAGTGTCAATCACGGGTGCTGCGATACCGATGGCGGGTGCCTCAAGCGTGCTGGCCTCATCGCCTGTCGGGGGGCTGTCTGCTAATCCCTCGGTCCTTGCAACAGCGGCGGCCTGCGCGAGTGGTCCGCGAGTCGGCGGGCGCATCGGCTTGAAGTCGAGCGGCGGGGCCGGGATCGGACGGACCCACGGAGTCGGGGCGGGTGCGTCAGCTGAACTGGCCTCGGAGGCAGCCGGTGCCTCGGACGACGCCACCTCACCGGTCGCGCGCGGCCCCCGAGTGGGTGGCTTCAGCGGGCGGAAGTCGAGCGTCTTCATGCGGTTGATGAGCGCGGGCGTCAACCCCGTGATCGCCGTTGACTCATACACCAGCGGTGCGGAGTCGGATTGCGAGTCGTCCTCGCGGTAGCTGTCATCGGACTCCACCGGAGTGGTGAGCGTATCGATGACCTGCCCCGCAGCGGGTCCGCGCGTCGGCGGCTTCAGTGGCCGGAAATCGAGCGGCGGAGCGGGCACACTCGCTTCGAGTTCGGCTGCCACGAGAGCGGCCTCGCGCGGTGGTCTTGGTCCTTGATATTGGTAGTAGGTGCATTCAATCCGCCCGTTATACAGCTTGCGGCGACGGTCGGCAGTCTTGTTAGCTTGCCGCTCAAACATCGGGTGCGAAGTGAGACAGTAGAACGACCATGTCGGGTGCATCCGCATGATCTCGCCGAAGTCCTCGTTGAGCTGATCGACGGTGTCGCGTTCGCCCATACGCTCGCCGTAGGGCGGGTTGCAAATCATGCAGCCGTACTCGCGGTACTCCTTGAATTCGGCGAACAGCTTGCGTTCGAAGTGGATGTCAGTCCCGACCCCGGCGTCGCTGGCATGTTTGCGGGCGAGGCGGATCACCTGCGGGTCCATGTCGGTGGCGATGATCGACATCTCCAAAGGCTTCTGCCGCAGGTCGCGGGCCTCCTTGCGGGCCTCGGTCCAAAGCTTGATCGGCACCTGCGGCCACGTCTCGGCAGCGAAGGAGCGGTCGCCACCCGGCGGCATGTTGCGAGCGATCAGAGCCGCCTCAATCGGGATCGTGCCGCTCCCGCAGAAGGGGTCGACCAGAATGCGATCGCGGTTCCAGTAGCTGAGCTGGATCAGCGCAGCTGCGAGGGTCTCCTTGAGCGGAGCCTCGGTGGTCATCTGGCGATAGCCGCGCTTGTGCAAGCCCTCGCCCGAGGTATCGATCGTGAGCAGTGCCCGGTCGTTGAGCAGCGAGATTTCGATCGCGTACTCGGGGCCTTCTTCGTCAAACCAAATGCGGTTGTGCTTGGTCTTGAGCCGCTCGACGATGGCCTTCTTGACGGCCCGCTGGACGCTCGGCGTGGCGGTCAGCATCGACTTGACTGACTTGGCATAGACCGGGAATTTGGCGTCGACGCCCAACCACTCCTCCCAAGGCATCTCTTTCGTGCGCTCGAAGAGTTGCTCGAAGTCGGGGCAGTGAAACTCGCCCATGACGAGCTGCACGCGGTCGGCGGTGCGGAGCCAGAGGTTGGCCTTGCAGATCGCGGTGAGGTCGCCCTTAAAGCGGACCCGCCCATCCTCGACCCGTGTCTCGGTAAACCCGAGTTTCTGGACCTCGCGCTCGACAATCGCTTCGAGTCCAAACGCCGCCGTGGCGATGAGTTCTACTTGTTCCATGATGTCCTGAATTCGTGAGTCGCCGGGATCGATCCCGGCGAGGGGGGGGAAGTTTTCAGTTGTCAGTGATCAGTTGTCAGTGGGAGGCCGACTTCTTTGCAGCGTTTGTCGTCTTTTGCTCCGCAAAAGAACGATCTTTCGCGGAGCGAAAGGCGACACTCTTCGATCTCTTCTCCGTGCCTCAGTGCCTCCGTGGTCAACCAACCCAACTCAGCTGCCAGTCACTGCAACTCTCTGACTGACGACTGAAAACTGACCACTGACTACACCTGCATTATTCCCGATCTCGTCTCCGTTTGTTAGTCCCTCGCTGAGCAAAGGGGTAGAACCACATTCCAAACGGCGGGTTGAGTATCGGTTGTGGCGATTCTAAGCGAGTCGCCCGTCCGATCACCCAGGCGTTCCTCCGCAGCAGGAACTCCGCCGGAACGCACGCCGCAGCCGCATCTTCCGGCATCGCAGGTCGGCACTGGGCGACCTCAATCGTCCCGACCAAGACCCCACGCGGCAGGTTCTCAATTTCAAGACCAGACTTCTCCGCAGCCTCGATCGCATAAGCCGCCTTCGACGGTTGCTTCGAGGCATACAAGTAAATCGGCCCGCCGGGACGAACCGGCAACCGGCGGACCTCAATCGTCTTAATCCCGCGCAGGATCAGTTCGGCCCACGGTTGCTGGATGCCGAAGGCCAGATGGTTCGGGAGTACGGTTGCCGCATCATTCAATCCGTAACGCCCCCGTTTAGCTGCGACGCGAAGTCTTCGTAGCGGAACACTCTTGCCGGTACGCTCCGTCCTCCGTGTGCAACGTATTGTTCGGCTGCTACTCTTCCTGACATCCAAGTGTCTTGATAACCGATTGTAATTCCAACACTTCGATGTGGGCAGGGCATTCGGGCCAATTGTGGCGCCAACACACGATGAGGTCACAGCCATTAGGCGAATGGCCGTGCGTGCGAAAGTTCCGGCTCTCGAACTCGATACGAACTCGCTGCCATCTGCCTCTATTTACCTGTCGCTTGGCTTCGCAGTCGGGATAGCCAGTTTGTACTGCCTCCACTGAGTATCCCAGTTCGCGGGCCAACATGCCAAATAGGAATACGACTCCTTGTTCGTTCACAGGTTCGTGTCGAAGACCTCGGAAATCGATCGGGTTACCATAGGTTGGTCGTTGGTCGAGCTTCGTATGAAACGAGCGATCAAGTAGCGACGAACTACTCACTTCCTCAGACAGCGGCACTTGGGAATTCAAGTCACTCGACGGCGGCGTGAGAGGCAGCAGAGCAACGACATCGATCCATTCTGAGTTGCCTTCTGCGAATAAACGAAATCTGGCCGGAATTGCTGACCAAGGTCCGAAGTGATTTTTGAAAGATGCCGGACTGTAGTTTCCGTGGCTTCTATATTGGTCCCGTGTCGGAATCTGGAGTAGCTTTCGAACAAGTCGCCCCCAGTCCTCAAGAAGTACGTCGTCCTCTAGCCGGACATTGGTCATGTCGGGTGCCAAACCTGAAGCCCGCACCGCTTCTGTCCAGCTTGCGAAGTGCGACAGAACGTGGTACTCGCTGATCCCGGTGGAAGCAATAAACTCGGAGCGGGATGGCGCGCGCCCCAGCGACGCAGCAGCTTTTCGAATGCCGTCTAATACCTCCGCACGCTCAGGCATCGTTACTTGGCCATTCAATATGGAAACCGCATCGCACCACAGCGAACAAGTCTTCGACCGCCGAAGCACTGTAGAAGAACACCACACTTTCACGGCGTGGCATCGACATGTCAACACTCATGTGGCAACTTTGTCCCACACAGCGGAGCGCTCTTGTCGCCATCCCCCGCTCTCCCCACAATGAAACGCATTCATTGATGCTTGTGCATGGTTCCGGAGTCCGAGATGCCCAGTCTGTTTCATCGTCCGCACTCCGTCAATCGGGGACCGCTCGGGAGGGCGAAGCTCCTGCTGAGCCGCTTCGTGGAGTGGGCGTCCTACGTGGTTCGCGGCTCGGCAGGAGCCTCGCCCTCCCGAGGGAGCGTGTGCCGCGTCGTCGTCGTACTCTGCAACTGGGAACACCTCGCCTCCGCCGACGATACCGCAGCCATCCGCATCCTCGAACGTCGATGCATTCAGTGCCACGACGCCGCCGATGGGAAGGGTGAGCTGTCGCTGGAGGTCCGCGACTCCGCTCTGAAGGGCGGGGACACCGGCCCGGCATTCGTCCCCGGCAAGCCGGAGGAGAGCCTCCTCTGGCAGCAAATTAGCGGGGACCAGCCCGACATGCCCAAGGGGGCGGCTCCGCTCTCAATTGCCGAGCGCGAGACGATCCGCGAGTGGATCGTGGCCGGGGCAAACTGGCCCGCGATGCCGCTGCGGGATCGGCGGCATGAGGTCACCGATTGGTGGTCGTTTCAGCCGCTGAAGCGGCCCGAGGTGCCGAGTGTCGCCTTTCGCTCCCCGAAAGGCCGGTCTTTTGCGGAGCAAAAGACGACAATCGATGCCTTCCTCCAACAGGCCCAACTCAAGGCCGGGCTCACCCCTTCCCCGGAAGCCGATCGCGCCACGCTCATCCGCCGGTTGAGCTTCGACCTCATCGGGTTGCCGCCGACGCCGGAGGAAGTGCGGGCCTTTCTCGCCGACACCGAACCGAACGCCTACGAGCGGCTCGTACACCGCCTGCTCGACAATCCCGGTTACGGCGAGCGCTGGGCGCGGCACTGGCTCGATGTCGTCCACTTCGGCGAGACGCATGGGTATGACAAGGACAAGCTGCGGCTCAATGCGTGGCCGTATCGGGACTATGTGATTCGGGCGTTCAACGAGGACCGGCCCTACCGGCGGTTCATCGAAGAGCAACTGGCCGGGGACGTGCTGTACCCCGGCACTGCCGACGGGATCGAAGGTCTCGGGTTCATCGCCGCCGGGCCGTGGGACTTCATCGGTCACGCCGAGGTTCCCGAGTCGAAGATTGACGGCCAAGTCGCTCGCCACCTCGACCGCGATGACATGATCACCAACACGATCCAGACGTTTTGCAGCCTGACCGTGCAGTGTGCTCAGTGCCACAACCACAAGTTCGACCCGATCAGCCAGGAGGATTACTACGCCCTGCAAGCGGTGTTCGCAGCCGTCGATCGCACGGATCGAGCGTATGACCGCGACCCGGCCGTGGCGGCGAAGCGGGTCGCGCTCACGGGCCAACGATCGGAAGTGATGACGAAGCTGACCTCGATCGAGCAGGCCGTGCGAACCCGTGCGGGTGAGCCACTGGCCGCTCTCGACACACGGATTGCGACCCTTGAAAAGGAGTCGACACCAGCGGGGGCGATTCCCGTGGAGTACGGTTGGCACAGCGGGATCGCTGATAAGCCGGATACCGAGAAGTGGGTGCAGGTCGAACTCGCCCAGCCGATCGAACTCAGCGAGATCATACTCCAACCGTGCCACGATGACTTCAACGGCATCGGCGACGGGTTCGGGTTCCCGAGGGCGTTTCGCGTGCAAGTGGCCGATGACGCGGGCTTCTCGGAGAACGTGCGGCTGATCGCTGAGAAGACGCTCGACAACCCCAAGCTCGCACCGGTCCGCCTCCCGGTCGACAAGCAGACGGCGAAGGTGATCCGCATCACGGCCACTCAACTCGCCCCGCGACAGAACGACTTCATCGTCGCGCTGGCCGAGTTGCAGGCGTTGACCGCTGAGGGGAAGAACGTGGCCCAGGGAGCGATGGTGTCGGCGATGGATTCGATCGAAGCCGGACCGCGTTGGGGGAAGAAGAACCTGACCGACGGCCTGTTCCCCGGGGCCAAGGACGATGTGGCCAAGCCTCTGGAGGAGGCACGCGTGAAGCGGCAGCGGCTGTGGGACGCCACGATCACTGCGGATGAGGCGACCGAGCGGACACGCCTCGGAACGGAACGAGATCGCCTACAGGCCGAGATGTCGGCCTTGCCTCTGCAAGCGGTGGCCTACATCGGAGCGGTCCATACCGGCAGCGGGGCGTTCAGCGGGACCGGTGCCAACGGGGGGAAGCCGCGCCCGATTCACCGCCTGGCGCGGGGGAGCGTGACGCAACCTTTGGAGGTGGTCAGCTCCGGCGCGATCTCGGCCATCACCGTACTCCCGGCTCGGTTCGAGTTGCCTCCGGAACATTCCGAGGGCGAACGCCGTGCGGCCCTCGCTCGCTGGATCGCCTCACCCGACAACCCGCTGACTTGGCGGTCCGCAGTGAATCGCGTCTGGCAGTACCACTTCGGTCGCGGGCTGGTCGAGACCGCGAATGATTTCGGGAAGAACGGTGGCCTGCCGTCGCATCCCGAGTTGCTCGACTGGCTGGCGTGCGACCTGCGCGAGCATCAGTCGCTCAAGCAATTGCACCGTACGATTGTGCTGAGTGCGGCCTATCGGCAGGTCTCGACCGACAACCCCGCCAAGACCGAGATCGACAGCGACAACCGACTGCTGTGGCGGATGAACCGCCGCCGCCTGGAGGCCGAGCCGCTGCGCGACAGCGTCCTCGCCACAGCCGGACTCCTCGACCGCACGCTATACGGCCCGAGCTTCCAAGACTTCGTGATCGAGAAGCCCGAACACTCACCGCACTACGAATACCACCTGTACGACCCGGCCAACCCGAAGAGCTTTCGCCGCGCGGTCTACCGGTTCCTGGTGCGGTCGCAACCCGAACCGTTCATGGCCAGCCTCGACTGTGCCGACCCCTCAATGCAGGTCGAACGCCGAAACGAATCAGCCTCCCCGCTCCAAGCTCTATCGCTATGGAACGATGCCTTCATGCTGACAGCTGCGCGGCTCGCCGAGGAGCGAAGCAAGACAGATACGCAACCCATTGAGCTGCAAGTCGCCGCCGCGTGGTTCGCCTGCTTCTCCCGACCGATCAAGGCCGATGACCTCGCGGCATTGACGGAACTGGCCCGCGAACAGGGCATGAACAGTGTCTGGCGCGTGCTGTGGAACTCCAACCAATTTGTGTTTGTGGAATGAGCCGTGCGTCGTGCGTGATCCGGATGATCTTTCTCGTAGGGCACGCCTCCGACCGCAGGTGTGCCGTTGTCTGTGGTCAGCGCCTGGTTGGTACCAGACACGATGTGGCCCGATAGAGCCGTGATTGGGCATTAGAACATCTCCTTGCCGACTGCATTGATTACCCCAATCAGGCGGCAGTCAATCAAGTGATGCTGCCATTATGCCGAAAGAGAGTGTCACCGATCCGATTCCACTACAGCGGTGTGGAAGCAAGTGTTATCATACCTCCACGGCTCTCAAGCGTTGGCCACCCAGCGGAGTCTGTGCTACCGATACGGAGTCGCAACATGAATCTCGAATTCCAAGAATCGTCGAAGTTCCAGAAAGACCTCAAGCATCTCGACTCGACCGAGGCGAAGAGGGTCGTCAGGGCCATTGCTAAAATGGGGCAGCATCTAGAGCTAGATCGCGCGTCATTGTTTCAAATGACTGACCAGCCAAGAGTCATGAAGCTGCTAGACGGTCTCGACTCAACGCTCTACGTCATGAAGGTTCAAGGCAACAAGCACCTCAGGATCATCTTTACGCTCGACGACGACCCGTTATTCGACCGGATGATCTTCACCCTGCTCCGAGTCGTTCATCACGACAATTTGGACAAAACATACTTACAGGTGGCCCAGTCACTCTATCGCGGCATGATGGATGAGAGCGCTGCATCCCATGAATGACCCGGAGAAAGTGCAGGCTAACCGCAACAAGCCGCTCACCGACAAATTCGGTGTGATTCGTGAAGCGGCAAAGATTCTTCCCAATGATGCATTGAAAGTGGCTTTCGTTCACTCACTCGCCGAACTCGAAGACAACGAGGCTCACCGGACTAGAAAATTTCCTCGCACCCGCCTTCATCGGATCCTTGGAATCAAACAGTCCATCTACCGCGCAGATGTCACAAAAATCTCTGGATGGCGAATTCACCTCCAGTATGGGGATGACCAATCACTTCACCTCAAAGATATCGTCGACGGGGGCGATCACGACCGCGTTGTCGGAGTCATCAAGGCCAAGAAGGAACGCTACGAGTAATCACACCTGGCGGTGTGGCTAGGCGATACGCGTCAAACGGAGAGTTTTTTCAGCACTTCCAGGATGTCGTTGGGATCGAGAGCGGCATTGAAGCGTTCGTTCTTTGCACCGAGTTTGGAGGCGTGTCCCGCCGCAGGATCGACACGGCCAGGCGGCGGATGGCCGACAAGCTTGAACTCTCGCTCCTGCTGAAGGAATCGCCACGAGTCAAAAATGATGTCTGCTGTTTCTTGCCGCGTGAAGATCGGCAGCCAACTGTTGATGGTGCAGGTCATGAAGTACGGGTATTCGGTTTCGAAGAATCGGTAGCTGGATCGAGTCATCTGTGAGTCTCCGGGGGATCGAGAGTCGATTCTGTCAGAACAGGAGTCTGTTGGCACGCGAGGCGAAGCGGAGCTTCGAGGATATTCCGTCCCAAGCAGAGCTTGGGACGGAGGAAATTCTGACGAATTCTGCGACTGGCTGACGCGGGGCGACTGCCGGGTTACACTATGGATGTTCTTGGGGCATGTCGCCTTTAATGTGTGTCGGGAGAGAAGTATGAACTGGGTTGTGTCCGCTGCGTCCCCGGCCTCCGTGGCCTGTCATTGGCTGGTCGTCGGTGTCTGGGAGAAGGCCGATTTGCCCACCGGGGCCAGTGCCATCGATCAGGCGACGCAAGGAGTGATTCGCGACCTTCAGACGCGCGGGGACATCACCGGGAAGCTGGCGGAGACGGTCGAGATCCTCCTCGCCCCCGGTATCGCAGCTGAGCGCCTCTTCGTCCTCGGACTGGGCGATCCGGCGACACTGACTCGGGCCAAACTCGATAAGGCCCTGATGACCGCCAGCAGGAAGCTCTCGGCGAAGGCAGCTGTGTCGGTCGCGATGCTGTTGCCAACGGGGCCGCTATGCGGACTCTCCAGCGAGACGGTGGCCACCTGTGTGGCGACGGCGTTCACGGTCGGTTGCTATGGCCAGGGACTCTACAAGGCGGAGGCCGATCGCTTCGAATTCGCGCAGGTCACGCTGCTGGTCGATGCGGCTCAGCAATCAGAAGCGGAACGCGGCGTGGCGACTGGAAGAATTTTGGGCGAGGCGACGAACCTGACTCGCGAGATGGTCAATCGCCACCCCAACGAGATCTACCCCGAGACGTTCGCGCTCCGCATGGAGCAGGAAGCGAGGCGCTGGGGCATCGCCTGCGAGGTGATGGACGAAGCTCGCATTCAGTCCGAACGTATGGGTTCGCTGCTCGGTGTCTCGCGCGGCAGCTCGCGGCCACCGCGCGTGGTGCTGCTGCGGTACGAAGGAGCAGGTGCCGGGAAGCCGTGGCTCAGCCTGGTCGGCAAGGGAGTGACCTTCGACAGCGGCGGGCTTTCGCTCAAGCCGTCCGACTCAATGAAGACGATGAAGTGCGACATGGCCGGAGCCGCGACCGCTCTGGGGGCGATCACCGCGATTGCCCGGTTGGGACTAAAGGTCAACGTGCTGATGGCAGCGGGGATCGTCGAGAACATGCCGAGCGGGTCGGCGTTTATGCTGGGTGAGATCCTCACCGCGCGCAATGGCATGACGATCGAGATCATGAACACCGATGCGGAAGGTCGGCTGGTGCTAGCCGACATCCTGTCGTATGTCGTCGATCAAGGGGTCGACCGCATCATCGACCTCGCCACACTGACCGGAGCCTGCGTCGTGGCCCTCGGCGAAGAGGTCACCGGCGTCTTTACCAATCAGCAGGAGTGGTGCAATTCCGTTCTCTCCGCAGCCGGTGAAGTCGGCGAGGACGCCTGGCAACTCCCCATGTTCGAGTCCTTCGCCGAACAGCTGAAGTGCGACACCGCCGACATGAAAAACATCGGCACCCGCTGGGGCGGAGCAATCACAGCTGCGAAGTTCCTGGAGAAATTCGTCAGCGGCAAGCCGTGGGTGCATCTGGACATCGCGGGTCCGGCATTCGCCGAAACCTCGAAGGGCCACCGCGACGGCGGAGGCACCGGAGCGATGGTGCGGACGCTCGTGCAGGTGGCGAAGGAGTTCGGCGAACACGGGGCGTAAGTGGGACGGGCACATTTGCCCGTCCGGGATCAGCCTGAGCGATCAGGTGAAACCTGACCTACCGGAACTCAAGGATTACTCATGGCGAAGAAAGTCACTGAAAGCCGATCAACTGTGCAAGCCAACACCAATGTTGATTTCCAACTTCATTCGCTTGGATGGAAAGCGTTTCAAGACCTTTGTCTTACAGTTCTGCGAGAAACTCTAGGACAAACGGTTCAGACTTTCTTCGATTCGAATGACGGAGGGAGAGATGGAGCGTTTGCTGGCACATGGAAGACGAAGAAACGCGAAGTCTATTCGGGAACCTTTACGATCCAGTGCAAATTCACGGGGAAGCGAGACAAGCAGCTGTCAACACTGAGCCTCGCAGACGAGAAGGAAAAAGCCAAGCGGCTTGGATCGAAAGGGCTGTCGAATATCTACATACTGATGACAAACGCCAAGGTAACTGGCACAACCGACGAGAAGTTGAAAGAGGAGTTCGAGTCCTACGAAGGAATCGAAGCCTTTCTAGTTTTTGGGCACGAATGGCTGTCTAGGCAAATCCAGGAATCTGCAAAACTCCGAATGCTCGTGCCACGAACATACGGTTTAGGTGATCTAAGTCAGATACTCGATTCAAGAGCGTACCACCAGGCAACTGAGATTCTGAACTCACTCGGAGACGATTTCAGAAAGTTTGTGATCACGGATGCACATAGGAAAAGTGCAAAGGCGATTAGCGAGCACGGATTTGTCATGCTCCTTGGCGAACCTGCTTCCGGAAAGTCTACAATTGCAGCGGCACTCGCAGTGGCCTCCATTGATAGGTGGGGGTGTACGCCACTCATTATTCGAGATGCGGATGATTTTGTTACTCATTCGAATCCACATGAAAAGCAGTTCTTCTGGGTCGATGATGCTTTTGGGGCAACACAGTTCGAAATGACCGCAGCGGAAAAGTGGAATCGTGCGTTTCCGCACGTCAAGGCAGCAATTCAACGAGGGGCACGGGTTCTCTTCACATCAAGAGATTATATTTTTCAATCAGCTATTGATCATCTCAAGACATCAGTCTTCCCTCCGCTGGATGAGTCAAAGGTTGTGATTCATGTGGATAAACTTACGGAGGGTGAGCGAGATCAGATTCTTTACAATCATATAAAGCTCGGGACACAGAAGAAGACCTTTCGAGTGCAAGTCAAGCCTTTCCTGCCTTCGGTGGCACGTCACGTCAATTTTAAGCCTGAAACAGCCAGGCGTCTCGGAAATCCTCGATTTACGCTGGATCTGAAGATCACGCACTCAAGCATCGCCAGGTTCGTTGCACATCCCCTTGAACACTCGATCGAAGTTATCGATAAGCTTGACGCTGAAAGCAAATCTGCTCTGGCTGTAGTGTTTATGCGAGGCGGAGCGCTTCCAGTCCCGGTCGACTTCACACCAGAGGAAGAATCGTCACTCCAAAGAATGGGCGGCAGCTTAGCTGGTGTTCGAAAGGCTCTTAGGGCATTGAACAACAGCTTTGTATTGAGAGTGTCTGAGGAAGATTCACAGATGTGGAAGTTCAAGCATCCGACAATTCGCGATGCATTTGCCTCAATTATTGCAGCTGATCCTGAGTTGCTCGATATTTACTTAGCAGGTGCCAGTCCCGATCAAATGCTGGATGAGGTAAGCTGCGGCGACATGAAAGTGTCTGGCGTGAAGGTTGTCATCCCCAAGAATCGATACGGCAAGGCAATTGATCAATTTGAATCGTTGGATTTTCAGGATATTGGTGTTCGGTGGAGGTTCTACAGGTTTTTGACCAACAGGTGTGATCGACGATTCATCCAGGCTTACATTCAGCGACATCCGAGCCTCACCTCACAACTTCGGGCGGGCTTCTCTGCCGAAGCCTCGTTGATTGCCCGGCTCTCAGAGGATAAGCTGTTACCAGAAGTTGATCGTCAAAGATTCGTTGACGCCTTGGGGCGATCAGCAATCGATGCACCAGATGCTGATTTCCTTGATCCGAAGTATCGCCGCCTATTCACTAAGCCAGAGCTTGCTTTGGTTCTCAACAACGTTCGAGATGAGCTGCTTCCAAATCTTGACAGCGTTGTCGACAACTTGCGAGATGCATACATGAGTAATGGGCAGAATGGTGATCCCGAGGATCATTTTGAGTCCCTAGTCGAGTCATTGAACGAATACGCGATAGAATTCTCGGAGGATTGTTGCGCGATGAACATGATTACGGAATCACTTGAATCCATCGAAACGACAATGAATGAGCTTAAAATGCAATTCCACCCATTGGATCGGGGCTATGACGACGTAGACGACGACCGATCAGAATCGCCGGTTCAGGCCCGTACGATCTTTGATGATGTTGACGAATGACCGAACCGCGATGTGGCTCAGACATACAAAGCGATGTCTGAGCCACCCCGCAGAGTGATTTGGGCATGCCGACATTGATGTTATCAAGGGGCCAGAAGAGTTGAATTACACAATCTTCGACGGGGTGGCGGGGACTGGAGGCTCTGCGGAAGGCCCCGACTGGGGTGGGCATCGAACGTCGGGGTGGGCGTGGGTATTGTGAGGCGACACCTCGGTCAGTGAAGAGATGGGCCGGAGGTTTCATCCCTCGCCGGGGCCATTCGCAAAGCCTCCTGACCCCGCCACCCGATCGATCCAGTGAGATCACGAAGTCCCCGGACGGGCAAATGTGCCCGTCCCACGGTCGTGCCTCGTTTGTTTGGCCCTCTCGGGACTGGTATTCTCCCCTCGCTGGCTTCCCCTGATGGAGTCAGTGCCGAAGCGAATTGGAAATGGACAGGGAACGACATGGATCTGACGGGCAAGAATATCCTCATCACCGGGGCCTCGCGGGGGATTGGTCGCGGGTGCGCACTGGAGATGGCCGAGGCCGGGGCGAACATCGGGATCAACTTCCGATCGCATGCGGGAGAGGCCGAAGAGACTGCGGAGGAGATTCGCCAACTCGGGCGAAAGGCGACGCTGCATCAGTGCGATGTGGCTGACCAGGAGTCGGTCGAGAAGATGGTCGCCGACTTCGCGGCGAAGATGGGATCGCTCGACGGGTACGTCTCGAACGCCGCCTACAGCGATCGCGAGTCGATGGTCGATGCCAAGATGGAGGGCTTCAAGCGGACGATCGATGTCTCCATGTGGGGGGCCTTCTTCGGGGTCCGAGCGGCCGCCCAGCAGATGATCAAGCAGGGGAAGGGCGGCTCGATTCTGGTCGTCAGCTCGCCGCATGCTTACCTGCCGATCCCGACCGCGATGGCCTATAACATGGCCAAAGCCGCCATCGACCACATGGCCCGCACAGCTGCCATCGAACTGGCTCGGTATCGGATTCGGGTGAACATTCTGCATCCGGGTTGGATCGATACCCCCGGCGAGCGGAAGTTTTTCAGCGACGAACAGCTGGCCGAAGGGGCTGCCGGGATTCCACTGGGACGGATGGGGACGCCGCAGGAGATGGGCCGACTGGCTCGGTTCATGATGTCGAGCGATTGCGACTATATGACGGGGAGTACGGTACTCATGGACGGGGGGATTACTCTGCCGTGGTGGTCGAAGCGTGAGGATGGCAAGCAGTAGGGAAGTTGTCAGTTGTCAGTTGTCAGCCAGAATTGGCCAGACACGTACTCCTGCCGAAAACCCCTCACCCCCAGCCCCTCTCCCAGGGGGAGAGGGGAGTCGGAATCACCCGTTGGGAATCTGCTCATGCCTCCATCCAAGTCTCTTCCGGAAGTTCGAGCCTGCGGAGTACTGGTCGTGATCGGCGATCCGATCGAGCGGTTCCTGCTGATGCGGCACAAGGACCGCTGGGATCTGCCGAAGGGGCATATCGATCCCGGCGAGACGGATGTTGAGTGTGCCTTGCGTGAGATGTGGGAAGAGACCGGCATCCCGACCGATGCGATCGAGCTCGACCCGTTCTTTCGCTTCGAACACCAGTACGAGGTCCGCGAAGCCCGCAGCGGCGGCGAGCTCAAGCTCAAAACCTTGGTGATCTTCCTCGCCCGCCTGACCCGCGAGGTTCCGATCGACGTGACGGAACACCCCGGCTACCAATGGTTCGAGTGGCAGCCGCCGCATAAGATACAGTTGCAGACGATTGATCCCCTGCTGGCTGCCCTAGCGAGATATCTCTCTAGGTAGCGTGGGCTTTAGCCCACGCATGCCTAACAATCACTCACGCGTGGGCTAAAGCCCACGCTACAAATTCTTCGCCTGAAGCCAGCCTCTCCATGCCTCATCCCATCGAAACCGGTCTCGCCCCTGACAAGCCGCTCCGCATTGGGAGTCACACGCTGACCTCACGGCTGATCGTCGGGACTGGGAAGTACCGCTCGTTTGATGACATGCGGGATTGTCTGGAGGCCAGCGGCTCGGACGTGATCACTGTCGCGGTCCGTCGTGAGCGGCTGATCGATGCCGAGGGTCGTAACATCCTCGACTTCATCGATCTGGATCGGTACACCATCCTGCCGAACACAGCGGGGTGCTTCACGGCTGATGATGCCATCCGCGTGGCGAGGTTGGGACGGGAGATCCTGAGCGGACTCGAGAACCCCGGAGCAGATTGGGTGAAGCTCGAAGTCCTCGGCGATAAGAAGACGCTGCTCCCCGACCCGATCGCCACGTTGCAGGCGACCGAAGCCCTCGTCAAAGACGGGTTCCAAGTCCTCGTCTACACCACCGATGATCCGATTACCGCTCGCCGCCTGAAAGAGGCTGGAGCCGTTTCGGTCATGCCCGCAGGTAGCCCGATCGGCAGCGGTCAGGGAGTCCTTAATCCCAATAACATCCGCATCTGTATCGAGTATCTCAAAGAGAACGATCCCGACTACCCAGTCATCGTCGATGCCGGAGTCGGATCGGCCAGCGACGTGTCCGAGGCGATGGAACTCGGCTGCGATGGGGTGCTGCTGAACACGGCGATCGCCTCGGCGGATGACGCGTTACGGATGGCCTACGCGATGAAGTACGCCTGCTGGGCCGGTCGACATTCGTACCTCGCCGGGCGGATTCCCAAGAAGCTGTATGCCACGGCATCGAGTCCGGATACGGGTGTGGTCATGCCTCGCGGGTAGTGTTTGAGTCCTGCCTTCAGGTGGCCCTGACACCCACGGAGACAGGCGAATGCCTGAACTCCCCCCTCTGCAATTCGCCCGACTCGGTTTGGTTTGCTAAGATGAGAGTGGAGGTGCTTGATGATCCAAACGGTGGAAGCAGTGGTGGATTCGGAAGGTCGGGTCCGATTACTCGGGGAGGTGCATGTCTCCAGCCCCCGTCGTGCTTTGGTGATGGTTCTCGATGAACCAGGATTCGACCCCGGAGAATCAGCGTTATTGGCCGAAGCTGCACTCGTGGAGGACTGGTCACGCCCCGAGGAGGACATGGCATGGTCACACCTGCAATCGGAGCCGTAGTTCTTGTCCCGTTCCCTTTTTCAGATCTGTCGCAATCCAAGGTCCGCCCCGCACTGTGCTTGGCTGATGCTGGACGAGGGGACTGGGTGCTGTGCCAAATCACGAGTGTAGCCTACGGAGATCCCATCGCTGAACCGTTGACAGCTCCCGACTTCGCATCCGGTGGACTTCATGTGGAGAGTTTCGTTCGTCCTGGGAAACTGTTTACGGCCCACTCCAGACTCTTGGTGCGTTCCGTGGGAATATTGAATGATGCCGCGTTCCAGCGGATCCTCATCGCCGTGGCTAAATTGTTTCGCCTCCCTGGCTGACGCCGCCGCGAGGCATTTTGGGTGGAGTGCCCCAGACGCTGCCTTGAGCGTCTGGGTTGCGAATCCATATGAGAGGCAGCAGAACCGCCCCACAGGGAGCGAATGTCTCAGTCATTGATCTCTGGCGACACGAAACCCGATCCAAAGATTTGGGGCGTGTGCAAAACACATTTGCCGTTTGGCAACGCTTGAGTGCGTGGCTGGGGTCTTTGGTGTCCCGCCGCGATGGACGCGCTCGTCGAGGTGTTTTCCCGTAGTCACTACGGGGTCGATCACCTTCCTTTTTCGCTGGCGGTACGCTCTCTCATCAAAGACATCCCAACAGAGTTCACTGACATTCCCAATCGTGTCATACAGACCGAATGAGTTCTTTCCGTATTGTCCGACCTGCGTTGTTCGAGTCAAACATGGCCCCTTGGCTTCCGTCCCAAATGGAAAAGTCCCGTCCACATTGGATTGCTCGCCGTTGTTCGCTGTCCCGAACCAGAACGGTGTCGTTGTTCCCGCTCGGGCGGCGTATTCCCACTCCGCTTCGGTCGGTAGTCGATAGCCTCTCAATCTCGTCTGTCGAGAATCGGTCGAGCCGGGGACTGGGGCTGCGGATTCAGTCACAGACACGGTGGCCGATTTGATCCAGCCACTTTCATGAAAAATATTACTGACCTTGTCTTCTCGAACGATGTCGGTGATTTTGTAGTACAAAGGCAGTCCATCGGCTTCGCTCATCAGATTGCAGTACTCCACGGTGTCATACCAACTGACGTTCTCGACCGGAAATCTGTTGGTATCCATTCCCGTCACGGCCTCTTTGACATGCCCCTTTTCTGAGTAGGCTGAGGGAACACGCTTGGTCAGCTTTTCATATTCTCCCTGTGTGACTTCATAGGCTCCCAGTAGGAACGGGCGTGTGATCTGCACCGTATGTTGCGGGCTGTCCATGGGAAGACGATAACGCTCGCTGTTCGGGGCCCCCATTTTGAATGTTCCGGCAGGGATCAACACGAACTTCATGCCGGTGGATTTCGACGTGATCTCTGGCTCACTGCTCTCCGTGGGACTTTGGGCAGATGCTTGGACCGTGACGAAGAAAGGAATGAGGAATGCAATCACAAACTTGAGCATGTCGTGTTTCTCCTGGAACTGTTTGAAATCACAGTAGACGGGGGCAATCAGCCACTGCATTGAATGTCTGGATTACGCGGGATTAGAGGGATTGAATCACAATTGCTTCTTCCGAAATCCCTGGTTGTTCCACAATCCAGTGACTCAAAACAATGCCCAGTCCCCCATCAGCTGTCAAGAGCTTGTCCTAGATCTCACTCACAACCCCGACCGCTCGCCCGGTTCGCCGCACTGGATCTGGGCCTGTTGCAGGGCTTGGGCCATTTGGTTGAGGGCGGGGAGGGCGACGTTAATGCGCTCGAAGATCGGGCGGATGTGGTCGTCCTCGAAACGCTGGGACATGCCGTCGTTCCAGTGATCGCGCACCCCTCCCCAAGCGATCTGGAGTTGCTCCATCGCTTCCTGCATCCGACCCGCTGCGGCGATGATGTTTCCAGGGTGCATGAAGATCGTTGAGGGTTGAGGGTTGAGGGTTGAGGGTTGAGGGTTGAGGGAAGGAGTCGGGAGTTGGGAGTTCGGAGTTCGGAGTCGCAA